>PAVX01000017.1 GCA_002713285.1 Flavobacteriales bacterium | reverse complement strand
GAGCAGTTGGTAGCTCGTTGGGCTCATAACCCAAAGGTCGCAGGTTCAAGTCCTGTCCCCGCAACTAAAAAGAAAAGGCCTCATACTAATGAGGCTTTTTTATTTTAATCAAACAAAAAGATAATTAATTAAAAGGAGTAGGTTCACAATCACAATTTGAACTCACACAATCTGTAAGCATATTTTCTTCTTGGAAATCTGCACCTATCAAAGTAACACACTCCGAAAAAACACATATATAATCCATACAATGGATTTGGCCTATTTCTAAATTTCCTGCACAAGTTGGAGCAATATTTCCACTACAATTATTCTGAACAACATACCAACTATAGGCATCGTGCGAACCAACAAACCCAATCACCTCACCATTTTCATCAATCACTGCTTCTCCTGCATTAGCCTCTATAGTAACCATGTCTGTTACTACTCCACAATTACAACTTGTTGTATCATCCTCTTCTTCATCACACCCAAAGAAAAACATAAGTGGTATAAATAGTAATAATAATCTTTTCATAGTATTATTTATTTAAAATATATTTTTTGTCTATTGAACCGTTATCATAAATTTCTAAGTAAAAACTATTATTATGATCATCTCTTCCAAGGATATCAATTGTTTTTATTAATGATCTGTTTAGATTATGTTCCAATAAGATACTGTTAGTCGGACAATAATTACCATCGGGTGCTAGTTGTGGGATTTTATATTGTGGATCCGTAATAATAGCATGCATTAAAACATCTGTAGATTCAAATTCTTCCGCTGTACAAAGTTCCCATTCATTAGATATTCCTGAGCATATCATATTATTATCAAGTAACCCCATATTAGCAACGATACACCAATAAAGATATTCCATTGCCATACACTCATAATCACACGTCCAATCATCATAATGATACCATCCCTCTTCAGGATAATTGCTTGGAATGGTTAAGAATTGGCCTCCCCTAGCAACATCCATAGCATCAGACATTTCTGATGAGTTTGGCTCAAGCCCAAAAACATCTGGATATATTTCTACATGGCTACATGCGTTAATAGTATGTAGCATTTCTTCTACGCTAGCATCATTACCCCAAAATCCTGGGGATGATGGATCAATTTCATTATTATATAAAACAGCGCCAGCACAAAAATTATTATTATCCATCAAATCATCGAAATTGTCAAACAAGATTTCTTCGGCAGCAGAACCCTCATAAGCAAATAATGGCATAACCGTATATACATCCATTAATGCATTTTTTACATTTTCATCATCTATAATTCCATCTTCATTATTGTCTAATAATTCTGCGGCTATAGCTGCTGCATGTAAAACCTTTGAGTCTGATATGGATTGTTCAGCATATATATGTATGCAGTCAAGTACATTTACATATTTTGGGAATAACGCAAGGGCGTCTATACTAGGATTAGGATTTTCTGCTATTTCAAAACACACATTATTTTGTCCCAATAAAGCTAATGGTAGTAATAATATAAATACTAGTCTAATCACATTATTTGTTTTGAGATCGATAGCTATCTAATATACCAAAGCTTACAAACAAAATAACAATCGTAACTAAAGGCAACATCATCCACCAACTTGTATTTTCACCTGCATTATACCCACCAACTAATGGAATAACAATACACATAGCAAATAACGCCATTAGAAAAAATTGCTGTTTCTTCTCCACAACCTTAACCACCATATCGGCATTCTCAGACCTTACTAATCTTTTAATAGCATCTTGCATATCCACGCCATAAGCAGGATGCTCACTAATACTACCATCGGTATCTTGGATGGTAACCATATATTTAAAATATCCTGGATTTGATGCTGACTCTTCAACTAATTTACAATCAATAGCTTTTCTTCTATTTTTTTTTGATTCATTCATAGTGACATTTTAAAACAAAGATATTAAAAACGGTCTGAATTGTCAATTTGCAAATAATTGATCGATATTTTTAAAAGCTTTGAATTCCAAAGCATTACCAGATGGATCTAAGAAAAACATAGTAGCTTGTTCACCTATCTCTCCTTTAAATCTCACATATGGTTTCACAACAAAATTAATGTTTGATTTTTCTAATTTTGCTTTCATTAGCTCCCAATTTCCCCAATCTAAAACAACACCAAAATGCGGTACAGGGATATTATGCCCATCAACAGAATTGAAAGATTTAGGCTTAATATTTTTATCTAAGTGAACTACTAACTGATGACCATGAAAATTATAATCAATCCAAGTCTCACTACTTCTTCCCTCTGAGCAAGACAAAAGAACACCATAAAATTTTCTTGCTTCTTCTATATTATGAACAGGAATTGCTAAGTGAAAAGGGGGAAGTTTTTTCACCATTAGAATCTATATGATTTTCTAATTGACCCGTCACTATATAACTGAAAAACTACTTGTGATTTTTTGTTCGAATCAATTTCTCTACCATATAAATCTAAACTTTTTAATACAGTCAATTGGTGGTTAGATTCTATAATATCTAAACCATCATCTGGATCACAAGCATCTCCCTCACCGTCTCCATCAGTATCTAATTGATCTGGATTATAAACTGAATAACAATTATCACATGCATTACCAACACCATCATCGTCGCTATCCGACTGGCTTGTATTAGCATTATCTGGACAATTATCTTCTTCATCACATAGTGCATCACCATCTGCATTATTTGCACAATCCCCATCACAATCATATAAAGGGTCTAGTACATAAACACAACCTGTATTAGTTTCAGCAGACGGAACAAAATTACATGCTTCTTCATCCATACATCCTGGATTCTCAATTGATGAATCACAAGCTGTGCTGATACTAGCCTCAATACAACCATCTGTATTAGAGTCTATCCAATTGATATAATTAGAAACTTTAGTATACACTCCTGGTTTACCATCATCTGCACAACCTAACCCCCAACTAGTAATTCCAACTAATAACCACTCTGTATCTTCCACATTTCTAACTACTAATGGGCCACCACTATCACCCTGACAAGAATCCATACCCCCATCAATAGCACCTGCTAATATTTCTGTTGTAGTGTTCACCTGGTTGGCTAATTGATTATTTAAATCTGGGTCATTTGGACTAATAATTGGAACCTCAATATATTGCAGCGAAGTTGATGTTGTTGTTCCCTCTGTATTTCCCCAACCTGTAATAGTAGTCATTACACCGACATCCTGAGCGCCAGCAGAAACTTGCTCAGAACAAATAATAGATACTGGCTGTACATTATCATTAAATTGAATAGGTTGTTTCATTCTTAATAATGCAATATCGTTACCATTCCATCCATAATTTGAATGTGAAATAATTTCTTCCACATCATACTCATCACCACCAGAAGCGTATGAACTACTACTTCCTACTTTGACTGTGAGACAATCTGTAGAAATAACTTGACCACCATCCTCAACACAATGTGCTGCTGTAATCACCCAATACTGATGAATAACAGATGCTCCACATGCATAACCACATGCAGAAAGAGCAGCTTGCCATGGATATTCAGAAATATCACAGTCTTCTCCTCCAACAATATCAGCCTGTGGTAGGACTTGAATAGGAAGTAAACATATTAGTATTAGTGGTAATATTTTTTTCATAATTTCTGTTTTTTATAAAGATAATGAATTATCAATAATGATGATTTAGTTTATATTTGTGAAGCAAAAATAATTTTTTATTTGTGTCTTTAGTAAATCCAAACATAAAAAAATCAAAAACTATACCATCAAGTTTCTATTATTCAATAGAACAATTCAACAAAACAAAGGAAAACCTGTTTCCAAAATACTGGCAATTTGTTTGTGATCAAAATCAATTAAACAAGCATGGTGATGCTTTTCCATATGATTTTATTGAAAATTTTATTGAAGAACCTTTGGTGCTTGTAAATAATCATGGGACTATTAATTCTATGAGTAATGTTTGTACACATAGAGGAAATATTTTAGTTGAAGAACCAACTAATTTAAATGGTGGAATTATATGTAGATATCACGGAAGGAAATTTGACACATGTGGAAAATTTAAGTTTATGCCTAAGTGTGAAGATGTAGAGAATTTTCCATCTGAAAATGACAACTTAAAAAAAGTTGACATCAATAAATGGAAACAATTTTATTTTACATCGATCTGTCCTGAGATAGGTTTTAACGAATTAATTAAAGAAATGGACGAAAGGATAGGTTGGATGCCAATAGAAAAGTTCACCTTTTCAAAAGAGCATTCAAAAGAATATACTGTTAATGGAAACTGGGCTTTATATTGTGACAATTATTTAGAAGGTTTTCATATTCCATTTGTGCATCAAGGACTTACACAAAACTTAAATTATGCTGAATATGACACGGAAGTATTTAAATACTCCAATCTTCAATTAGGAATTGGAAAAGGTGATGAGTCCTGCTTTAATATTCCATCTGATTCTGTTGATTGTGGTAAAAAAATAGCCGCATATTACTTTTGGTTATTTCCCAACTTGATGTTCAATTTTTATCCATGGGGACTATCTATTAATATAGTCATCCCTATAGAGCCTGAAAAAACAAAAGTTAAATTCTTAAGCTATATATGGGACGAGAGTAAATTAAATACAGGCGCAGGAGCTGAACTTGATAAAGTAGAACAAGAAGATGAAGAAATTGTAGAACAAGTTCAAAAGGGAGTGAAATCAAGATTCTATGATCGAGGACATTTCTCACCTACTATGGAGAAAGGTGTTCATCATTTTCATTTATTATTATCGAAATTTATATCTGAAAAATAGCTAATTAATAACTATATTTTTTTTCTACTGTTCCATCATTATATATTTCTATATAGAAACTATGAGATGTTGTTTCTCTGCCAAAAAGATCAAATCTTTTAATAACAAACTTATTGTTTTCTAATAATTCTATAGATGTATCATATGTACAAGAGCCATCATCTACAAATCCAATAGGAAGACTGTATGGTAATAAAGTATACGCACCATTACTTTGAGGAGGATTATATAGATCTACATTATAGAGACAACCCATATTGCCTTCCATCGTATTACAATAATAATTTTGTGCTAATGGATCTGAGCAACCTGCATGCGCTTCACAATTACCAAAATATGCCCATTTAATCATTTCTAATACACCTTGATAAAACTCTTCACAAGTTGGTAAAATTTCCTCTTCTTCATTATCAAATGCAGAGAGCCCATTAAAATCTGTATCAAAATAATATAAATTAGCTGGCCTCATTTCATAAAGAAATGATAAAGCTGATAAATCACCATAAACCCAATCTACCATCCCTCCACTTATCAAATACAATAAATTATTTACTGTCCCTGTACCAAAAATATATGGATAATTATCCGTGTTACTAACCGCTTTCTGCATGTGTGTGCCTAGACAAAAAATCTCATCATTATCCTCCGTTAACTCATCAGAAGAGGACCAAGGGCCAACAATCAAAGCACTATAACTATGTACATCAATATGGCTAACTAAATTAGGAATTGATGATATATATTGACTTACACAATATGTCTCAGGAGAAGAAAATGGTCCAGATCCAACATAAATATAGCTACACGGGTCTTCACTAGTACTTTCATTACCATTCCAATCAAAATCCCAATTTCTATTTAAGTCTGTTCCAACACAATCACTCCCATTATTAATTTGTCTATTTTTTCTCCACCATCTGTCCTGTTCCCAAGTATATACATATCCATCTGGGTTAACAACAGGTATAATATGAATATCTACATTATCTAAAAATGTTGTGATCTCATTTACACTAATATAATCTTGAGCTAATTTTTCTATTAAATATGTCGTTACCATTGGAGTAATCCATTCTCGAGCATGTTGACAACCATTGATTACAATTGAAGGCTTATTCGCTATGCCATTATCTACACTAATCTTAATGGCAGCAATATCTCTTCCCTCATATGATTGCCCTATCAATTCTTTTGAAACAATCTGACTTGTCTCTACAATATTTTCTATTTTATTTTCTATTTCATCCAACTCTCTATATGTAGAGAACCAATTTGAAGATCTGTTGTTTTTTTTTATTTGAATTTTTTCCATTTGCAAATCAATCATCTGTTTGACATCATTAGAAAGCAATGAAAAAGCAATATTATTATCTTTTAACCAATCTATAGTTCGATCATCAACAATAAGGTCTGAATGTGCAATAGCAGTCCTACAACTAATAGGTTTAATATTAAATCTTAATAATGAATCAGCTAATTCTGAATTTATCGAATGAATTTTTATAAGTTTTGTATTCTCATATAGGACACTATTTGTTTGAGATATAGAAATTGAAATAAAACAAAAAAGCAACTGAAATAAATAACGCATCATGCTTATTTCCACTTTATATTACAACCAATAGAAGGTTTCTGAAATTTATTAATTGGATTACCTGCTAATAAGCTATCTAATACCGTGCGAATATCACAACCAGTAACTGGAATTCCACTACCAGGCCTAGAGTCATCCATTTGTCCACGATAAACACATTCCATTTCTGAATTAAAGACACTAAAATCAGGAGTGCAAGCAGCATGATATGCTTTAGCAACTGCTTGTGTTTCATCAAATAAATATGGAAATGGAATATTGTTTTCATTTACCAAATCAATCATTTTTTCTGGAGAATCATCTGGATGATTAATTATATCATTAGAATTAATACCTATAATTGAAATGCCCTTAGGCAAATAATCATTTGCTAATTCTACTACCCCATCTAATACATGTACAACATATGGACAATGATTACACATAAAAATAATTACTGTAGATTGATTAGATTGCAATTCTAATAAAGATTGATTTTTTCCAGTTAAAGGATTTAATAATTCAAAATAAGGAGCTTTAAAACCAAGCGGTATTTTTGTTGTCGGAGTCAGTACCATAGAATATAAATATATAATATTTTTTATAAACCATAAGTTTGGCACACGTTTTGTTTTATTACTGTTGTATTGAAAATTAATGTTTAACTATAAAATTGAATACTATGAAAAATTTTAACCAAATCATAGCTGCGGGAATAATAGTACTAAGCTCCATGACGATCTCTAATGCACAAACTCAAGGACCTATTTTAGCTGAAAAATTAGAAGCACCGGAAACAATTGTTAAGCAAACTTTACAAAAAAGAGCACTCATTTGGATTGACGGACAATGGGAAGTCCAAAATGGTGAATACATTTGGGTAAGTGGTCACTGGGAAAATAAAAAAATTGGATATGTCTTTATTAATGGAAAATGGACCAAAAAAGGAAAAGGATGGATCTGGACAGACGGATATTGGAAAAAAATTGACATTAATAAATGGCTCAATTTATATGCATAAAATAAATAATAACTATAAAATAATATAATATGAAAAATAAATACTTTTTTTATTTAAGTTCAATAATAATCTTAATATCCTCTAATGAATTATTGGCTCAAAAAGCAAATACACCAAATAGTGAGATACGAATATCTACAAATAAAATTGTACAAAAGTTAAATGCGCCTACTAAAATTTGGATTAATGGTGGGTGGGAAATTAAAAGTGATGGTACTAAAGTTTGGAAAAAGGGATATTGGATATTCGAAGAAAAAACATTTCAAAAAAAATCTGAAATATTTCGACAAAAATTAAATGAACGCAATAAGGTGTAAGTCTTAAATATTTAGAATATTATTGGAGAGAGTGCAGATGCATTCCCTCTGTTTTATTTTGGGATTTTAATCAATATGCCATAACTTAGAAAGATGATGGAACATAAAATCATACCACCATTTTCGAATGAATGGTATATTTATAACCTAATTACAATTTTTGTAATTGTCGGTATTATTTTTTTTTCGAAATCAATATCAAGTACTCATAAAAATCGACTTTCATTAATAATCGCTGGATTATTTATATGTGAATTTTTATTTATGGATATCTATCACATCTATACAGGGATATGGTCTATGCAAGACTCGATGCCTCTACATCTGTGTTCTATTATGTGGTTTGTAAGTATTTATTTGTTTTTAACACAAAAGCAATGGGCATTTGAAATGATATTATTTATTGGTATGCCTGGCGGGATACATTCCCTTTTAACTCCAGAATTAACACACGGTGATAGTTTTTTACATAAAATAGATTTTTTTGTAGGGCACGGAGGTTTAGTTTTAGCTCCATTTTATGCTATTTTTGTTATGAAAATGTGGCCAAGAAAAAATGCGTGGTGGAAATCATTTTTAAAACTTCAAATACTCGTTTTAATAGTTGGTATAATAAATTATTTATTAGGATCTAACTACATGTACTTAGCATATCCACCAATAGCAAATAACCCATTGATTCCATCTGCTGAATCATTTTTTGGTCAATGGCCTTATTATATTTTAATTTTTGAATTAGCTGTATTAATGCATGCTATAATCATTAATATCCCGTTTCTATTAAAATCCGAAAATAAAAAATAATTTTTCAGCTATTCTTTATGCTAGAATAATCTAATAAGTTGAAACAGGCAACTCTAATAAAGCTTCTTTTAAAACCAGTCCTGTTTTCTTCATTTTTCCATCATTTGTTAAAACAACTAAATTAGGTTCTTCTAAAACTGATGAGTATATATTTTTGATGTTATAGCAATTAAAAAATCCTTTACCATATCCATCTTCAAAACAAAGTTTTTGAATAAAATCTTTATCTTCATAGTACATAGAAATAATAGCATCTAGTGCTTTTCCTAATTTAAAACACCGCTTTGTTTCAATGTAAAAATTATATCCATCTATCTTGAATAAATCATAATCTATATGATCTACACTGACCATATATTCTGCAACCATCTGTATATTTTTATTTATTTCTGGTTCAGAATAATTAATAATATTTTGATAAAAGACAGGCCATATATTATAATCTTGTAAAACCCATAATACATATCTATCAAACAGGATATTATTAATTTCAATTTTATTTAAATTCTTAATTACTTCTTCATTTGAATCTCTATTTGCTTGATCTGATGCACTTTTTAATTTTTCTTGTATTTCTAACACATCGAAATCAGATGAAAAATCTGTATTAAATTTAATTTTGTTTGCTAATCTTTTATATATCCATCTAGACTCTCCGGAGGGGAGTAGCACACTATACCATCTCTCATTTTCACCATTGGTTATATAAACTTCCCCATTAAATGCATGACCTACAATAGGAGATGATGTTGATGGTAGCATTCTAATATGAATATCTGGTTTGATAATTTCAATATATTCTTGGGAATATGTTTGAAAAGAAATAAGTAATAATATAATGACAATGCAATTTTTCATAGAAGCCAAATATAATAAAATTAGTGATGGTGTTTATTATAAAAATGTATGCTAAATCTACAAATCTGTAAAATTATTGGAACGATCATTCTGATTTTTAGAAAAAATAGTCGTAAATTTATCAGAGATAAAGAAGTGACAAATTTGTTTATATAACTTTTTATACAAATTTAATGTCATTACAAAATAATTTAAATAAAAAACCATGAAAAAATTAATATATATTGCTAGCTTATTTTTTATATTATCTATAACCACTAACACATCTGTATTTGCACAATGTACAATTAATGACGCTACTGATTGTGAATGCTTAAATCCAAATGAAACAGACTGTGATTTATTACCAGATATTCAACTTTCATGGTTTGGCATATTAGATGTAAGCGATGGTCCTAGTGAATATCCACAAACAGGAGCTGGTTCTGATAATGGTAGATTACGTATAAGTGCTTCCACACCAAATGATGGAGTGGGCCCATTGACCGTAAGAGGTGTAGATGGTAATGGATGGGCATATTTTATATGTGGTGACGATACAATTATTGAGACGGACCCTTCGAGTAACTTGTCTGGATACTATTGTGATGACAGTGATGAGCCAGCGAGACAAATAACATTTCAAAGAATTTATCATAGAAACTCCGATGGAACTATGTCTTATTATGATCGAATGGCTGGTAGCATGACATATCATCCAACACATGGACATAATCATAGTGATGACTGGGGAGTTTTTACATTGAGAGTTGCTGATGAAAATGAACCTAATCCACTAAACTGGCCAATCGTTAGTGATGGTGCTAAAATGGGTTTTTGTTTAATGGATTATGGTACGTGTGGTACAGGAAATNGCTCAACATATTATGGTCATTGTAGAGACGAAAATAGATATAGTCCTGATTATTTAGAGCTATTCCCTGAATTTGATGATGGTAGTAATGGTGGGAATATAAAGCTTAATAGTGACTATCCTAATTTTGGACTTGGAGGGGGAAATTATGGATGTAGCCCTATTGAACAAGGCATATCTGCTGGCTGGTTAGATTTATATGGAGAATGGCTGGATGATCAATGGATTAACCTGGAGCCTGGAATATGCAATGGTATATATTGGATTATAGGTGAAGTCGATAGAAATAATGATTATTTAGAGTCTAATGAAGATAATAATTGGACAGCGGTTCAAGTTGAGTTAACACAACAATTAGATGGTACTGGATATAGTATTGAAATAGTGACAGATCAGGATGGCAATCCTAATATTTGCGATGGGGAAACAATTACGTTAAATCCATCNTCTTTTACAGCTGAAGAATATCTATGGTCAAATGGGGAAACTACACCTTCTATTGAAGTTAACGAAAGTGGAGAATATAGTTTAACAACTGTAAGTGCATGTGGAGAAGGGCAATCTCAGGCAGTAACAGTATTAGTTAATCCCCCTATTGAAATTCCAATAGTAAATGATGTCACGATTCAAATGGGAGAAAGCGCTACACTAAATGCTAGTGGTAATGGAAATATCATATGGCAAAATGAAAATGGTGATTTCTTAGGTGAAGGTNCTGAATTTATTTCTGAACCATTGTATGAAAATACTACNTTCTATGTTGTAAATGAAGATGTTTTAGTGCAAGCACCTGCAACCTTATCAACTGGTGCCCTAGAGCACGAAGGGTCTAGTGACTATAGCGGAAGTGTTTATAATGGAGGATTACTTTTTGACTGTATTCAAACATTTACTTTAAATAGTGTGAAAGTCTATGCTGATGAAGAAGGTGAAAGAACAATTGAGCTTCATAATGCAGATGGAGATATAATTAANGATTTGTTAGTTAATATTCCNGCAACTAATAATGATGGATATATTATTGACTTAAATTGGGAGATAANTCCAGGAGATCAATACCTATTAACAACAAATACTCAAATGAACAATGATAATTTTGGAGACAATAATCCAATGTTAAAAAGAACAACAGATGGATTGCCAGAATTTCCTTATAGTATTAATAATATATTAACAATTACTGAGGGTTATTATGATGGTGGAGCACAAGCAAGCACAGGTTCTTCAGAGGATTATTATTATTATTTTTATGATTGGCAAATTAATAACGACTGGGGTATTGGAGGAAGCTCATGTTTAAGTGATGTTGTTTCTGTTAATGTATTTGTAAATAACAATAATACTGTAATTAATGAAAATAATAATACCTGGCTTAATATATATCCAAACCCAGCAAATAATCAATTAAATATTATATTTAATAATGCGATTAATAATAATACTATAATCTTATTCGATCACTTAGGTAAAGTTTGTGATAATATTCAAGTACAAAATATCGCAGCTGGAGGGAAAATCACTATTGATGTATCAAATCTATCATCAGGTCTTTACTTTATTCATTTAATTAATGATAATATTAGTTTAAAGCAGTCCTTTACTGTAAATAAGTAAATTAAATGTATCTACTTAATAACTTATTCTACTTAATAATTCTATTAGGTATAACATTACCTGCACAAGAGTTAGGTGAAATGACAATTTATAACACTGATAATTCTGGATTAACATATAATCAGATCAACTGCATCGAGTTTGATGGAGAAAATAGGCTTTGGGCTGGTACAGAGGATGGGCTGAGTATTTTTAATGAATTCAATAATAATTGGGACAATGTTTATCAAAAATCTCCTAACAGCACAACGCCTTGGAGTGGTTTAAAAAGTAATACTATAACATCTCTAGAATGGGATAATGAACAAACGATGTTTATAGGAACTCCGATTGGAATAACTGATGTTTGGTGGGAAACAGGAAATTTTGGAAACAATGGACAAGAAGCAAATTGGTCTTTAAATTTTGGTAATTCCTGTATCCCTAATAATGGGATAATTACCACAATTCTACATAATAATAATTCTTCTCAAATATGGGCCGGTTCTACAGATGGATTGTGTATTGAAGGATTAGGTCCTGAAGGTTCTTGGTTAATGCAAAATACGAAAACTGGATTTTACTCTAATAATATAACTGATATCAATCAGAGCATAACTAACGACATGATTGCTATTGGAACTATGAATGGCGGCCTAATAACTTATAGCGATGAATTTAACATCTATTATTCATCTAATTCTGATATTTTAGATAATACTGTTTTAGATGTTGTTTTTGATCAAAATAATAATATTATAATATGTACTCCGCAAGCTGGATTAGGAGTATTAACAGAAAATGGATCTTGGATATGGTTTAATACTATTAATTCTGATTTACCTACTAATAGTTTAAGAAATATTATTGTAGATAATAATAATAATTTATGGATTACAACACTAGAAAATGGNTTAGTTCATTACAAAGACAATGTCTTTTATAATTATACTACTGAAAATTCCGATTTGCCAGATAATAATATTAATTGTTTGAAAATTGGGCCTAATAATCACCTATGGCTAGGAACAGACACGGCGGGAATTGTTAAAATTAGCAATCCTGGCATATTAATAGATGAAGTAAAAAAAATATCTTCAAATATATGGCCAAGTATTTTTAAAGATGCAATTAATATCCAATCTGAAAAAGATGCAATAATTAATATTATTAATCAACAAGGTAAATTGGTGAGTCGAACAAAATGTAAAGATGGAATTAACATTATAAATACAAGTAATTATAAACCCAGTTTATATTTAATAATGGTCGAATATAAAACACATATATCGATTAATAAAATAATAAAACCATAACTATTGTCTTGTATTATATACAAGATTGACAATTTGTTTAATCGCAATATCCTCTATTGAATAAAATGAGTTTTTTCCATCCTTTTTTACTTTAATAATATGTTGCTTCCTAAGTATTGCTAAATGAAGAGACATGATAGGTTGATCAATAGATAAATAATTTGATAATTGTGTAACTGTCATACTTGAATGCTTACTTAATTCTATTATAATACTTACACGAATCGGATGACCTATAGACTTTAGTAATAGTGCTGATTGAATAATAGGATTATTTGTGTTTGCCATCTTAATAATTTAATTATAATTTTTTTCGTAATCGAGCTACAGGTATATGTAATTGCTCTCTATATTTAGCAACTGTTCGTCTGGCGATATTATAACCTTTATTATTTAAATAGTCAACTAAAGCCTGGTCATTTAAAGGGCTATCCGTAGATTCATTCTCTATTTGATCTTTGATAATACTTTTAATCTCTTTTACAGAAACATTTTCACCGCCTGCTTTTTTCATTGACTCTGAAAAATAATACTTTAATGATTTGATCCCATATGGAGTATCTACATATTTACTATTTACAACCCTAGAGACAGTAGATATATCCATATTTATATCCTTTGAAATATCTTTTAATATCATAGGTGCTAAATCCTTCTCGTCACCACTTAAAAAATATTTTTTTTGTAATTTAATGATACTTGTAATTGTTAAGATTAATGTCTGTTGACGCTGTTGAATAGCATTAATAAACCATTTTGCTGAATCTAATTTTTGCTTCACAAATAATANTGCTTGTTTTTTATCTTTATTTATTTCACTACCTTTTTCCTTGTACAAATTCAACATATTAAGATANTCTTTACTAATATTAAGAGTTGGAGCATTTCTTGAATTTAAGGTGAATTGAATTTCATCATTATTAATTGTAATTGAAAAATCTGGAATAATTTGTTGAGTATATTTTGTTTCACTAGCATTTGAAGCTGGTTTAGGATTTAATTTTTCAATTTCTAAAATTGCTTGCTTTAAATCTGATTCTTGAACTTTAAATTTTTCACATATCTTTTTATAATGTTTATTGACAAATTGTTTAAATTGATTATTGATAATTTCCACAGCAAATAAAATAGCCTTTGTTGGTTCTTTTCTTCTAAGCTGAAGCAATAAACACTCTTGTAGATTTCGTGCACCAACGCCTGCTGGGTCAAATTTTTGAACAATTGATAAAATATTTTCAACCTCAAATTTTTCACAAATAAGATTTTCTTTAAATACTAAGTCATCTATAATCTCTTCAATTGTTCTTCGCATATAGCCATCTTCATCAACACATCCAATGATATACTTTCCTATCACATGTTCTTTTTTAGATAGTTTAAATTCTCCAAGCTGTAATTTTAAACTATCAAAATGTGTTTGTCCACCAACTATTGGAGATTTTTCGTGCATGTCTTCATTGGGTGAATTATTAGTATATAATTTATAGTCTGGAGTATCATCATCTGAAATATATTCATTAATATCAAAATCTTCTATAGAATTTAATGACTCAGTATCTTCAAAGTCATTCTCGTCTTCAAAGTCATTCTCGTCTTCAAAATTATCTGGAATTGCCTGGTCATCCAATGCTGGATTAGACTCAATTTCATCTTTAACTTTTTGCTCTATCTCCAAGGTAGACAATTCAATTAGCTTCATTAATTGAATTTGTTGTGGAGACAATTTCTGCTGTAATGATTGTTGTAATGATTGTTTTGGCATATGTTAAATTAAAATTCTATGTGTGAAGGAAATCTTGGAAATGGTATCACATCTCGAATATTAGACATTCCAGTAACAAATTGAACTAACCTTTCAAAACCCAAGCCAAACCCACTATGAGGGACTGTTCCAAATTTTCTAGTATCTAAATACCACCAAAGTTCGTCTTGAGAAAGATTCATCTGTTCCATTCTTTTTTGTAAAAATTTTAATCTCTCTTCACGCTGTGACCCACCAATAATTTCACCAATTCCAGGAAATAAAACATCCATAGCTCGGACTGTTTTATTGTCGTCATTCATTCTCATGTAGAATGCTTTTATATCTTTAGGATAATTTGTAATAATCACAGGGTTATCAAACTCTTTTTCAACTAAAAATCGTTCATGTTCTGATTGTAGGTCAATCCCCCAATCTTTTATAGGAAACTTAAATTTGTTTTTTTTATTTGGTTTTGATTGCTTTAATATTTTAAAAGCATCTGTATATGATATTGTGGTAAAAGATTTCGAAACTATCAACTCTAAAGATTCTAACAAAGACCTTTTGGAACGATTCTCTTTTTTCATGTTTTGTTCCTCTTTCTCTTTTCTTTCAGACAAAAAAGATATGTCCTCTAAATAATTTTCTAAAATAGAATTACATACATATTTTAGTAAATCTGTGGCCAATTTAATATTATCATTTAAATCTGCGAATGCTATTTCTGGTTCAATCATCCAAAATTCTGCAAGATGCCTAGATGTATTGGAATTTTCAGCTCTAAAAGTAGGCCCAAAAGTATATACCTTTGACAGACCTAATGCTCCTAATTCAGCTTCTAATTGACCAGAAACTGTTAAATTAGCTTCTTTACCAAAAAAATCTTGCATATAGTCAATATTTCCTTGTGGATCACGAGGAAGTTTATTAAGATTCAAATTAGTGACTTTAAACATTTCTCCAGCACCCTCTGCATCAGCACTAGTAATAATCGGAGTGTTGATATAATAAAAATTTCTAGAATTAAAAAAATTATGAATAGCAAAACTTAATGCATGTCTGATTCTAAAAACGGAACTAAACGTCTTTGTTCTAAATCTTAAATGAGCATTTTTTCTTAGAAAATCTAATGTGTGTTTTTTTGGTTGAATAGGATAATTTTCTGGATCTGATAATCCTAAAATAGTAATCTTTTTTGCAACTAATTCAAGAGCCTGTCCCTTTCCTGTAGATTTTAACAATTTACCAACAATAGTAATACTAGTACCAGTATTAATTTTTTTAAATACTTCATCCAGTAATACTTTGTCTTCAACTATAATTTGTAAATCTTTAATTGTCGATCCATCATTCAACATAATAAAAGCAACACTTTTACTACCACGCCTAGTTCTAACCCATCCAGATACTAAATAATCTTGATCAATGTCTATATTTTCGAAAATTTGCTTAATAGTTATTCTATTCATAATTGTAAAGTTAATTTTTTAGAACCAAAGAATGTCTATTTAAATTTAATTATATTGCTTTTTTATTTTTTATTATGCACCAATGAAACATCCAAAAAATAATCTACTAAGTAAGATTAATTCTCCTAATGATTTAAAACTATTAAAAAAATCTGATTTAGAGACAGTCTGTATTGAACTTCGAAACTTTATTATTGATAGTGTATCTAAAAATGGTGGTCATTTTGGTGCAAGTTTAGGGGTTGTTGAACTCACAGTAGCACTGCACTATGTTTTTGATGCTCCTAATGATTTAATAGTATGGGATGTTGGTCATCAAGCATATGGGCATAAAATATTAACTGGTAGAAGAGATTTATTTCATACAAATAGAAAACACAAAGGAATTAGTGGCTTCCCAAAAATAAAAGAAAGTCTTTACGATTCGTTTGGCGTTGGTCACTCTTCAACTTCAATAGGTGCGTGTCTAGGGATGTCTGTTGCCTCAACAATTACAAATAAATTAAATCGGCAACATATTGCAATTATTGGAGATGGAGCTCTGACTGGTGGGCAAGCATTCGAAGCGTTGAATCATGCTGGAATTGAAAACTCTAATTTAATGGTTATATTAAACGACAACTGTATGTCGATTGACCCAAATGTTGGAGCATTAAAAGATTATCTTCTAAAGATTAGCACTTCTAAAACATATAACAAGATTCGAGATGAAATTTGGGATTTATTAGGAAATCTGAGTAAAATTGGAGATAGTGCTAAATCAATTGTTCAAAAAGTAGAACATGGCTTAAAAAGTGTTTTATTAAAACATAGTAATTATTTTGAGTCTTTAAATTTTAGATATTTTGGTCCAATTGATGGGCATAATGTAGAATTGTTAGAAAAAACGTTGCGAGATTTAAAAGATATACCTGGACCAAAAATACTACATTGCTTAACGACAAAAGGAAAAGGTTATGATTTAGCAGAAAAAAATCAAACTAAATGGCATGCTCCTGGAATTTTTGATAAAAACTCTGGTAAAATAACAATCAACAATCCTCATAGTAAATACACAAAATACCAAGATGTCTTTGGGAGGACAATTATAGAGTTGGCTAAAAAAAATGAAAAGATTATTGGTATCACTCCTGCGATGCCATCTGGATCTTCTTTAAAATATATGATGGAAGAAATTCCTGAAAGAGCATTTGATGTAGGGATTGCTGAACAACATGCTGTTACATTTTCAGCTGGATTAGCAACACAAGGATTAATACCATTCTGTAATATCTATTCTACTTTCTTACAACGAGGATATGATCAATTAATCCATGATGTAGCATTACAAAAATTACATGTAGTTTTCTGCTTAGATCGAGCAGGATTAGTTGGGGAAGATGGAGCAACACATCAAGGTGTCTTCGATTTAGCATATTTGCGATGTATTCCTAATATCATTATCTCCGCCCCCTTAAATGAAATAGAATTAAGAAATCTAATGTATACAGCCCAATTAAAGCAAAAATATCCATTTGCAATAAGATATCCTAGGGGTCGTGGTGTTCTTATAAACTGGAAAAAACCTATGAAAAAAATTGAAATTGGCAGTGGAAAAATGATAGCTGATGGAAAAAAAATTTGTTTTATTTCTATTGGACATATTGGAAATGTAATTATTGATATTAATAATAGTTTACAAAAGACTAATTCTCCAGTCGGACATTGCGATATCCGTTTTTTAAAACCTCTAGATGAAAAATTACTGCATAGTATTTTTAAACAATATGAAATAATTATGACTCTTGAAGATGGATGTATAAAAGGTGGGTTGGGATCAGCAATAATCGAATTTGCTTCAGATAATGATTATGTTAAAAAAATTATTCGTTTTGGAGTGCCTGATTCATTTATTGAACACGGCACACAAGAAGAACAACGAAAAGAATGTGGCTATGATAAAAATTCCATTTTAAAAAGAGTAAAAGAACTACTATAGTTTATGCTCTTCCATAAATTTTGTTGTGTAATTACCATCAATAAACTCTTTGTGATTCATTAACTTCTGATGAAAAGGAATTGTAGATTTCACACCTTCAAGTACAAACTCACTTAATGCTCTTCTCATTTTAGCAATAGCTTCTTCTCTCGTTTGCGCAACAGTAATAAGTTTTGCTATCATCGAATCATAGTATGGTGGGATTTTATAACCAGTGTAAACATGTGTATCTACTCTTATTCCATGACCTCCCGGTTTATATACATTTGTAATCTCACCCGGACAAGGCATAAAGTTATTTTCAGAATCTTCTGCATTAATTCTACACTCTATAGCATGAAGTACAGGAAAATAATTTTTACCAGAAATGTTAATACCTGCGGCCACCTTAATTTGTTCGCAAATTAAGTCATAATTAATTACTTCTTCTGTTACAGGATGCTCTACCTGTATTCTGGTATTCATTTCCATAAAATAAAAATTTCGATTTTTATCTACTAAAAATTCAACTGTTCCAACACCTTCATATTTAATACTTTTTACTGCTTTAATTGCCGCATCTCCCATCTTATTTCTTAGTTTCTCTGTCATGAACGGAGATGGTGATTCTTCAACTAATTTTTGATGACGTCTTTGAATAGAACAATCTCTTTCTGATAAATGACAAGCATTTCCAGCTTGATCACCTACAACTTGAATTTCAATGTGACGAGGCTCCTCTATCAATTTTTCAATATACATATCATCATTACCAAAAGCTGCGCTTGACTCTTGTTTTGCACTATCCCAAGACTTTTTTAAATCGGATTTATTCCACACTGCACGCATTCCTTTTCCTCCTCCTCCCGCAGAAGCTTTTAACATAACAGGATAACCCATTTCATCTGCTAATTTTTTAGCAATAGTGAAATCATCAATTACACCATCTGAACCAGGAATAACTGGAACCCCTGCTTTTTTCATAGTTTCCTTAGCAACCGCTTTATCTCCCATTTTATTAATCATCTCAGCAGATGCACCAATAAATTTAATTTCATGTTCTTCACAAATCTTAGAAAACTGAGCATTTTCTGCTAAAAATCCATAACCTGGATGTATAGCATCTGCATTAGTAATTTCAGCAGCTGATATAATTTTTGGAATACTTAAATATGAATTAATACTCTGAGGAGGACCTATACACACAGCTTCATCAGCAAATTTTACATGTAAACTGTCAGCATCTGCAGTCGAATAAACAGCTACTGTTTTAATACCCATTTCTTTACAAGTATTAATTATACGTAATGCAATTTCTCCTCTATTTGCAATTAATATTTTATTAAACATTTTATCTATTTTAATTAGGCTCAACTAGAAAGAGAGGCTGATCATACTCCACCGGTGACATATCATCTATTAACACTTTAACAATTGTTCCTGAAACTTCAGATTCAATTTCATTAAATAATTTCATTGCTTCTACAATTCCAACAACTGATCCAATATCAATTTTGTCTCCTACATTAATAAATGGATCTTTATCTGGACTTGGCCTTCTATAGAATGTTCCAATAATAGGAGATTTGATAGTAAGGTAATTGTCATTAACAGGTAATTCTTGTTCAGTCTGTTTTTCACTAACTGGAGCCTGAGCAACTGGAGCCTGAGCAACTGGAGCNTGAGTAACTGGAGCTTGAGTAACTGGAGCTTGAGTAATTTGTGTTGCTATAGCTTCGGTAGTAATTTTACCTTTTGGGGGAGATTTAATACAAATTTTCACATCCCCAATTTCTAAGTCAACTTCCGTTGCACCAGATTTAGCTACAAATTTTATTAATTCTTGAATTTGTTTAAGATTCATATCTTGTTTATTTTTGTTTNAANGTNTTTTGCAAAAAATGAAGTTTTTTTGCGAAAAAGAGGTTTTTTTGNTAAAAATGAAGTTTTTTTGCGAAAAAGAGGGGTTTTTAATAGGACCACTTTAAATATATAGCGCCCCAAGTAAAACCACCACCAAAAGCTGCGAGTATTAAATTATCATTTTTCTTTAATTGACTTTCCCAATCTGACAGACAAAGCGGAATAGTTGCCGCTGTTGTATTACCATATTTATGTATATTCACCATGACTTTACTAGAATCAACCTCCATTCTTCTAGCTGTTGCATCAATGATTCTTAGGTTAGCTTGATGTGGAACAAGCCAAGAAACATCTTCTCCTTTCAAATTGTTTTTTTGCATAATTTCAGCCGATACATCTGCCATTTTTGTAACTGCAAATTTAAAAACTGTTTTACCATCTTGGTAAATGTAATGCTGACCCATCTTAACTGTTTTCTCTGTAGCTGGATTTAAGGATCCTCCTGCAATCATTTTTAAATACTCGCCACCTGATCCATCAATTTTTAAAATAGCATCCATGATTCCTGTCGAATTATCTTTTTCTGGCTCAAGTAATACTGCCCCTGCACCATCACCAAAAATAACACAAGTTTTTCTATCGGTATAATCTACAATTGAGGACATTTTATCTGCACCAACCACTACAACTTTTGTATACTTTCCTGCCGCAATGTATTTTTCTGCGGAATCTAAAGCAAAAAGAAATGCTGAACAGGCAGCAGACAAATCAAATCCAAAAGCATTCTTAGCGCCTATTTTATTAGCAATTAAACATGCTGTTGAAGGAAAAAGCATGTCGGGTGTTACCGTGGCACAAATAATTAAATCAATTTCCTCAGCAGAAATATTACGTTTCTTTAATAACAAATTAATAGCATTTGCCGCCATGTCAGATGTAGCTAACAAAGGGTCTTTTAAGATTCTTCTTTCTTGAATTCCTGTTCTAGTGGTTATCCATTCATTTGATGTGTCAACCATTTTCGAAAGTTCGTCATTAGTTAAAACATATTCCGGGACCCATCCAGCAACAGCTGATATTTTTGCATTATTTTTTTTCTGATTTTTAATCAAAATAAATCATCTAAATTGTAAAGTCACAATATATTCCAAATATATGATAATTTAAAAAAAAAATTAGAAGCAAATACAAAGATTGTGTTAGATATTTTCTGAAACAAGCTTACCTTTATAATACAACTTACCTTCATGTACATATGCTCTGTGAAAAATATGAGAAACACCTGTAGATGGACATATAGCAATCACTGGAGAATCAGCCTTGTAGTGAGTTCTTCTCTTATTTCTTCTGGTTTTAGATATTTTTCTCTTTGGATGAGCCATAGCTAAGTCTATTAATTTGGTCTGCAAATATATAAAAAAACTTATAACATATTATTATGTGCTGTGATTTTTTCGAGAAGTAGCAAAATACCGTTTTCGGTTATAATATAATTTAATGCCTAAAAAAATAGATGCTAAAACCGAACTTGTATGAGCAATATTTTGAGTTACTATATCATATCCAACACCATGATCTGGTGAAACACGAATAATAGGCAATCCTGCTGTATAATTCACACCTCTCCCGAAAGACATTAATTTAAATGGAATAAGAGCTTGATCATGATACATGCCCAAAACAGCATCAAAGTTTTTATAATTGCCTGTTCCAAAAAAACTGTCTGCTGAATATGGTCCATAAACTAGATTACCACAATCAAAAAAATTAGCAATTACTGGTCCTATAATATTTAAATCTTCATTACCTATCAATCCATTATCTCCTACATGNGGATTTAAACTTAAAACTGCTATTTTAGGTTTATCAATTGCAAAATCTACGTTTAATGTGTCTATTAAAATATTTAGTTTTTGTTTGATTAATTTTTTTGTAATTGAATTAGCAACTTTAGAGATTGATAAATGATTAGTTAATGTTGCAATTCTTAATTTATCATCACATAAAAGCATTAAATTATCCTCGTTGTCACACGCTTTAGACAAATGCTCGGTATGCCCAATAAAATCTTTTTCTATAATAGAAATACTGTGCTTGTTTACAGGAAGGGTTAAGAGCACATTAATAGTATTTCTTTTTAAGTCTTCAATTGCCAGATTCAAAGATTTTAACGCAATTTCAGCACCTTGTTTAGTAGATGAACCCGGGCTGAAATGAATAAAATCATTGAAAAAACTAATTACATTAAATTTTGATGGAGATGCTTTTTGAGCATCCTTGATTATATGATAATTAAAATCCTTAAATTCATTATAGCGTTTTTTATAATCATAGATAGCAGATTCAGGAGCATATAGAATAGGAGTACATACGGACAATAGGTCATTATCTGAAAAGGTTTTTATTATAATTTCTATACCTACACCATTAATATCCCCACAAGAAATACCAAGGACCACTTTCTTTGCATTAACCATAACACTATTAAATTAGGCGATTATTCTCTAACCATCTTGTTAATAAACGGACCCCAACACCTGTTCCTCCTTTTTTATTATACAAATAATCTTGTTTCAAAAATGCTGAACCAGCTATATCCAAATGAATCCACGGATAATCAACAAAATATTCTAAAAATTTTCCGGCAGTAATATGTCCTGCCTCTGCTCCACCTAAATTTTTAATATCAGCAACATCTGATTCTAATTCTTGCTTATAATCATCCCAAAAAGGCTGAACAACTACTCTTTCACCTACAACATCACCTACCTGGACCAAACCTTTTATATTAGAGCTAAATTTTTGAAAAACTTCATTTTCATAATTCTCCATTGCTACAATACCATATTTACCAATCGCTCTTGATGCAGATCCTGTTAATGTTGCTAAGTCTATTACAAGCTCTGGATTATATCTTTTTGCATAATGAAGAGCGTCTGCTAAAATCAATCTTCCCTCTGCATCTGTGTTTAGAACCTCTACTGTTTTACCATTCATCATGGTAATGACATCTCCTGGAACATAAGCCTCACCTCCAGGTCTATTTTCAACGGCAGGAATTAATCCAATAACATAACAATCTGCTTTAGCCCTGGCTAAAGCAAATATCGTCCCAATAACTGCGGCTGCACCGCCCATATCACACTTCATCATATCCATTGAATTTGGAGTTGGCTTTAAGCTCAGTCCTCCTGTATCATACATAACACCTTTTCCAACTAAAACAATTGGACTTTTCTTTTTTGACTTTTTTGACTTATATGTTAAGATATTAAATGTTGGTTTTGCAATCGATCCTTTATTAACACTTAAAACACCCCCCATCTTTAATTTTTTTATTTTTTCTTCATTCAAAACCTCTAATTTAAAACCAGATTCTTTAGAGAGTTGCTTTAATACCCTTGAAAGTTTTTCTGCATTTAAATGGGAAAGTGGCTCATTAACTAAATCACGAGCAATACATGTGCCGATAACTGAAGCCGAACTTATTTCGTTACTAAAATCCGTTTCTAATTTAAATACATTATCCTCTGGGTTGTTCTTATGCTTATTAAATTGATAATTAGCAAGCACAAAACCTTCTAAAAAATCATCCAATACTCTCATATTCTTATATTCGGAATCACCTGAGTAATTAACACAAATATTTTTAAATTTTTTTGTTTTATAATAAGCTTTATTTAAAGTACGCAGAAATGAATGAACTTCAGCACCTGCTCTTCTTATCAAATTACTATCTATTTCTAGATTTTCTTCTTCAATAGAACAATAGCTTAAAGGTATTAAGCACATTAATGAATATTCGCTATTTAAATGCCAATTTATTTTTTTACACTCTGCATATTCATGCAGTATGATTTTAAATTTCATATAGTATTATTTTTTAATTTACTTTTGCATCTAAAATAGATAAAAAAATGTTTACAGGAATTATTGAAGAGATTGGAATAATTGAAAAAATTGAAAAAGATAGAGATAATCTTATTTTTTATATACACTGCTCCTTCTTAAAGGAAATAAAAATCAATCAAAGTATCGCTCATAATGGGATATGCCTAACTGTAACTCAGTTAAATAAAAATGACTATACAGTCTGTGTGGTAAATGAAACTATTCAAAAAACTAATGTATTATCTTTTGCAAAAGGCACTGAAATTAATTTAGAAAGATGTCTTAAAATAGGTGATCGGTTAGATGGACATTTTGTCCAAGGACACATTGACACTGTAATGAAATGCGTGGACATTTATGATAATAGCGGTAGCTGGGTGTTTAAATTTAAATATGATGCAAAATATGCTCGTTACATAGCTCCTAAAGGATCGATTGCTATCAATGGTGTAAGTCTAACTATCGCTGAAATAAAAGATGATGAAAATTATTTTACAGTTGCTATTATTCCATACACATTTCATGAAACAAACTTCAAATTTATAAAAAGGGGTGATTCTGTTAATATTGAATTTGATATTCTAACAAAACAACTTATTAGATTAAATGAAAAGGGGTAATTTACTTTTCTGTAGAAAAAATCATTATATCTCCCGAATAAAACTCTTTTTGTTTTATTGTATTATTAAAAACTTCAAGTGTATAAAAATATGCACCATCACTTACATAATCTTGATTATCATCCCAGTTTCTTCCTGGAAGGATACTAGAAAATGGCCTATTATGAAATAAGCTTTGTCCATCCCACCAATTATTATCTAAACCATAGTTTGGATCAATATAAACTAATCCTCCCCATCTATTATAGATATGCAGTATACTCTGAGTATACACATTCGGGTTTAAGTCTACTATTTGAAATAAGTCATTCAAGCCATCGCCATTGGGAGAAAAGCTGTTCGGAACGTTAATTGGACAAGAGATACCAACCTCAACAGTATCAATAGCATCACATGCAGTAAATGTGAAAGAATATAAACCAAATTCTGAAGCTACAGCTTCAGTAATGTCAGCATATGGGTCTAATATATCTACTACTGAAGGCCCTGAAATCTGTTCCCAAAAACCATTATCAGATGGATTCACAGCAATTAATTCAATAGTTTCTAAACAATATAAATGAGAAGATGAAAGGGCGGCTGGTGCAGCAGGGGAAAAGGTTAAATTTAAAGTGTCTGAAATACCGCAACTAGAAAAAACAACCTCATAATCTCCATAATCACTAACATTAACAATTGCAGCATTATCATTAGCTTGAAGATTTATTGTAGCACCTATTGGGATTTCCCCTGTTGTCCAGGAACCATTAAAGCTAGAAATTGCGGCAAGCTCTGTTTCAAAAACACAATAAATAACACCTGGATCTTCAATAAAAGGATTTGGAGCTACTAATTCAACTATAATACTAGCATCATCCCCACAACTAGAAAAAGTAAATTCATAAAATCCATATTCATCAGCTGTAACCATTGGATTTAAACTTGCAGGATTATTAAAAAACACATTACCTGGACCTGAGGCTGTCCAAAAGCCTGGATCGCCATCAATAACTGCTTCTAATTGAAATGAATCTAAACAATAAACTTCATCTGGACCTGACAGTGTCGGGGCAGACGAATTCATATTAATCATCTCAGAATCTGAACCACAAACTCCCTCAAAGGAGAATATATAATTATCATATTCTGACACAATTGCAAATGTGTTACTACTCATAGGATCATCTATAATCACCCCCTGTGATGGGATCACACTCCATTGCCCATTATTACCAATCCACTCGTCTGCAATTAATGGAATCTGCTCTAAGCAAGACAAAGAACCAGGAGACAGGATGTTCGGAGTCCCGTCTATAACATTAACAACAACTTCATCCGTACTAGGTCCACATTCATTTTCTAAAGTCCATGCAAAAATATTTACGCCAAAACCTAAATTAGAAACCATGGTTTCTTCGCTATTATTTATGTTAATTGTTCCCGTCCCAGAAATTAAAGTCCATAAACCTGACTCTCCTGACAATGGAGTATTTCCTAATAAATAGGTAAAATTTTCACATAATTCTTGATCTTCACCTGCATTTGCTGTGCTAACTGGACTACCGTCCGTATCTACGGATATATTCTCTACCACTTCACAACCATTAGGGGTGCTGATAGTCAATTCATAATTGCCTGCANTTATATTATCAAGAATGCTCATATTTTGATTAGATATGATATTGCCATTATTAGACCATGTATATTCCAGTGGTTCTGTCCCTACTGCTACCACACTAACACTTCCTCCACTTGGATTTTCACAAGGAGCATTAACAATATCAATACTTGAAATTTGAACAGATTCAAATGTAATGCTAACATCATCTCCTTCAATACCACCTTCGAAACCACACCAATCACCCGCATCACCACATAATGAAGCACCTGCGGTATATGTAACATCTCCAGCTGGAAATATTGTAAGCTCACTACCAGTTCCAATTTGATTACCAAATTCATCTTGCCAAATAATATCGGTTCCTGCAACCGCTGGAGCAAATTCAATTTCTTCTAACATATAATCCGTACCCCCATTTGGTGTAAATCTCCAACCATCATTTTCACATGTCCATTCATTAGGATAGTTTCTTTCTATACCATCTACACCTGTAACAACATGTGCAATTGTTCCATTATCATTATGCAAGCCATGAATAGCAGCTCCTTCATTCCAAGTGCTACACAATACTTTTTGAGCAATATGTGTTTCTATAATATTTGTACTTTCAAAAAGTTTAATTTGGCTTGAATAACATATGTCTGTACAAGAAAACATTGGTATTCCACAAAAAGAAGCGATAAAGACCCGATTTGGCGCTTCTCCAGTTGTTGCATATTGAATAGTCCCATTCCCATTAACTCCCGGATATATATCTTGCCAAGGACATAAAATAGCGTTCATAGGAGCATCGAAATTATTAGGTATAGCAGCTCCTATATTCCACCCTGAAAAAGCCCCAGCATTAGCAGTATTAAAAGACAAATAATTGTTAGAAGATAGAACAACTTGATTATATGTATTACCATAAAAAACAAAATCAAAACCCATATCAATAACACTTCCGAAAATATCGTCTGTGTAAATATTAGCATCTGTCAAGTCAACAGCAAAAGATGTTGCTGTAAGTGTAATCGGCACTTGCCCTTCCTCTCCAGCACATAAAACAGTATCTCCACTTGCTACAACTTGAGAAAAAGAATAGAAGCTGATAATTGAAAAAATAATAAGTAAGAAATATCTCATTAACTATATTATATATTATGGTGCTTTAACAAATATACTAAAATCAGCATTTCAATCTAAATATGTCAATTAGAAAAGTTAAATTTGATTACTGATTAAAAAGAATATGTCAAAAACAAAAAATCAAATTCGTAATTTTTGCATAATTGCACACATTGATCATGGGAAAAGCACTCTAGCTGATAGATTATTGGAATTTACAAATACCATTTCTAAACGAGAAGCACAAAATCAATTGCTTGATGATATGGATTTAGAGAGAGAAAGGGGAATAACAATCAAAAGCCATGCAATACAAATGGATTATACATTTGAAGGATCTGAATATGTCCTGAATTTAATTGACACACCGGGTCATGTTGACTTTTCGTATGAAGTATCCCGATCAATAGCTGCGTGCGAAGGAGCATTGTTAATTGTAGATGCAGCACAAGGGATTGAAGCACAAACTATTTCTAACCTATATTTAGCTCTTGAAAATGATTTAGTAATTATTCCAATAATGAATAAAATTGATTTGCCTAGTGCTAATCCTGATGTTATAAAAGCTCAAATAGTGGATTTATTGGGATGTGAAGAAGAGGAAATAATTGGAGCCTCAGGTAAAACAGGAGAGGGTGTTTCGAAGATTCTTTCAGAGATAATAAAAAGAGTTCCTGCTCCAAAAGGTGATGAGAATAGTAATTTACAAGCATTAATTTTTGACTCTGTATATAATCCATTTCGTGGTATCGAGGCCTATTTTAAAATTGTAAATGGCAACTTGAAAAAAGGTGAAAAAGTTAAATTTTTCTCTACAGGAAAAGAATACTGTGCTGATGAAGTTGGAACACTAAAATTAGATAAAAAACCTAAAGAATGTATTCAAACTGGAGATGTTGGCTATATTATTTCAGGAATAAAAAATGCTATTGATGTTAAGGTTGGTGACACAATTACCTCTGTTGAAAACCCTTGTAAATCACCAATTGCTGGCTTTGAGGAAGTTAAACCAATGGTTTTTTCTGGAATATATCCTGTTGATACTGATGATTACGAAGAACTTCGAAATTCCATTGAAAAACTACAGCTTAATGATGCCTCTCTTACTTTTGAGCCAGAATCATCAATCGCATTAGGATTTGGGTTTAGATGCGGATTCCTTGGAATGTTGCATATGGAAATTATTCAAGAACGACTAGAAAGAGAGTTCAATATGACTGTTATTAATACAGTACCTAATGTTTCGTATTATGCTAAAACTAAAAAGGGAGAATCTATACAAATTAATAATCCATCTGATTTTCCATCGTTGGATAAGATTGATTTTGTTAAAGAACCATATATAAAAGCCCAAATAATTACAAAAAGTGATTTTATAGGACCTGTGATGAATTTATGTATTGAAAAGCGTGGGACACTAATTACACAAATATATCTAACAACAGACAGAGTAGAATTAACATTCTCTATGCCATTAGCAGAAATTGTATTTGATTTCTATGATAAACTAAAGAGCATCTCTAAAGGCTATGCTTCTTTTGATTATCAAGCAGATGGTGAAAAAGAAACACACTTAGTAAAATTAGATATTATGCTCAATGGAGACCAAGTCGATGCCTTATCATCATTGTTACATCGAAAACATGCATATGAAATTGGAAAAAAAATATGTGTTAAATTAAAAAATTTAATCCCAAAACAACAATTTGATGTTGCTATTCAAGGTGCTATTGGTTCAAAAATAATTTCTAGAGAAACTGTTAAAGCATTAAGAAAAGATGTGACAGCAAAATGCTATGGTGGAGATATCACTAGAAAAAGGAAATTATTAGAGAAACAAAAAAAAGGAAAGAAAAAAATGAAGCAAATTGGAAGTGTTGAAATTCCTCAATCTGCATTTCTGGCAGTATTAAAATTGAATGATTAAAATATGCTTTCTATATTTGTGTATTATAACACATTAATTTAAAAAAAATCATTATGGCAAAAGCAATTACAAAAAAGAAAAGTGTAGCTAAAAAGAAAAGTGTAGCTAAAAAGAAAAGTGTAGCTAAAAAAGCTTCTAAAATACAGGATGACAATTCAATGGGAATTATGTTTTTAGCAGGATTGGGGCTCATCCTTTTAATTTATTTTGGGTCAACTATCAGTGTAGATGGAGATATAACAATAGAAAGTATTGAGAATGGTACGGAGTTAGTTAATGAAGTTATTGTTATTTCCGGAAAAACCTATTCTTCAAAAAAAGAAGCGAAAAACAAGCTAACAGGGGTCCCGCAATCTCAAATGACAGATGAAGAAAGAGACTTTTATGTAAGTTATCAAGATTAATTATACATATTTATGGCAGGACATAGTAAGTGGGCTAATATAAAGCATCGCAAAGGGGCTCAAGATGCAAAACGAGGAAAAGTATTTACTAAAATAATAAAGGAAATCTCGGTGGCTGTAAAAGAAGGTGGGGAAGATGTTGATTCTAACCCCCGCTTAAGAACAGCTATTCAAAATGCAAAAGGGGTAAATATGCCTCGAGAAAATGTGGAAAGAGCTATCAAAAAAGCTAGTGGAAATGATGCTCAAGCATATATGGAAGTGACATATGAAGGTTATGGTCCATATGGGATTGCAATATTTGTTGAGTGCACAACTGACAATATTAATAGAACGGTGGCTGATGTGCGAGCTATTTTTAATAAATATGATGGAGATTTAGGTAAAAATGGTTCTTTAGAATTTCTCTTTGAAAAAAAAGGAGTTTTTATCATAGAAAAAAATATGATTCCGATGGATTTGGAAGAGTTTCAAATGGAATTAATTGATTTTGGTTTAGAAGAATTTGAAGTTCACAATGACATGTGCAATGTGTTATGTGATTTTGATAAATTTGGTGTAATGCAAGATCAGTTAGCAAATATTTCCATAGATGTTAAATCCGCTTCCATTGAACGAATTCCAAATGAATTAAAAGAATTAAGCTTAGATAAAGCTCTGAAAATACTAAATGTAATCGATAAATTTGAAGAAAATGATGATGTTCAAAAAGTATTTCACAATTTAAGTATTACCGACAACATAATTAAGGAACTCAATAAATGAAGAAAACAAATGTATTAATATTAGGTTCGGGTGGACGGGAACATGCTATTGCTTGGAAAATATCCAAAAGTGATTCATTAAATAATCTATATGTTGCCCCAGGTAACTCAGGGACAGAACTAATTGCAAATAATTTATTGATTGATATTAAAAATTATGCTGAGATTAAAAAAAATATTATAGAAAAAAATGTTGAATTATTAATCATAGGTCCTGAAGATCCACTCGTAGCTGGGCTACACAACAGATTATCTGAAGATGAAGAAATTTTAAATTTAACAATCATAGGTCCAAAAAAAGAAGGAGCAAAATTAGAAGGGAGTAAATTGTTTGCAAAGAAATTTATGAAGAAATATAATATCCCAACTGCTGATTTTAAAAGCTTTAATAAAGATAATTTTTTAGAAGCCCGTAACTACCTAGCAAATTCAAATCCTCCATTTGTTATTAAAGCAGATGGCTTAGCTGCTGGAAAAGGAGTGTTTATTTGTGACAGTTTAGATGAAAGTGAAAAGATAATTGAAGATATAATTATCAAATCTAAATTTGGAACAGCAGGTGAAGAAATTGTTATAGAATCATTTTTGAGGGGGATAGAGATGTCTGTATTTATTTTAACTGACGGAGATGAATATAAAATTTTACCTAGTGCAAAAGACTACAAACGAATAGGTGAAAATGATACAGGTTTAAATACGGGGGGTATGGGTGCAGTATCACCTGTGCTATTTTTAAATGATAATTTAATGGATAAAATTAAATCCCAAATTATCGAGCCAACATTAAAAGGATTGAAAAAAGAGGGGATTGAATATTCTGGATTCTTATTTTTTGGACTAATTAATGTTGATGAAAATCCTTTTGTTATTGAATATAATGTTAGATTAGGAGATCCAGAAACACAGGTCATTATGCCTAGAATTCAATCTGACTTACTTGATTTACTTATAGATATTGATAGTCCAAACCTATTTAAAAATAATGAATTACTTATTAATCCCGAATCTACGACAACGGTTATATTAACATCGGGTGGATACCCAGAAAAATATACCACAGGATATCCTCTGAAAGGTATCAACAATATTAATGATGTAATTTTATTTCATGCTGGACTTAAATTGCATAACAATAAATACATTACTAATGGTGGGCGTGTATTAGCTGTAACAGCCAAAGGAAATAGCATACAGGAGGCAATGCAAAAAAGTTATCGTAATGTCAATCTACTTACATTTCCGAATGCATATTTTCGAAAAGATATTGGACTAGATATGACTAAATAAATTTTCTTAATGAAATGAAAAAGGCAACAGAAAATAACACAACCAGTAATACATTAAAATAGTTACCTAAAATAGGAAGAATCGTAAACGAATTTTGAAACAAATCACCTAACCAATAAAAAAAATCTGTCATTATGTGTCTTGAATTAAATTATTATACGAGCAAAGTTAATATATTATTTTAATCAAAAAAGTATAAAATGTTGAAAATCGGTGGATTGTTATTAATGATATTATTAAATACCTTTTTGCTTAATAAAGCGATTATTCAACATAGAATTATTAAAATCCCAAGTCAAATAATTAGCTTAATCTTTATCCTATTATCATTACCATTAATTCATTTAGAATCACACTGGGGAGCTACAATTAGTATGTCTTTACTCATCCTAATATATACTGAAATTATTAGCCTAACAGATTCTATAAATATTAAAAAAATTATATTTAAAACTGGTTTTATTTTAGGACTACTAATAATGATTGATTATCATTTTAGCTGGTTTTATTTTATAATTTTAGTATCACTAATCTATTATTCTCAATTTAACTGGAAAAATTTTTTTATTCAACTTGTTGGATTTATCTATCCAATTGGAACTTATTACTTGTTGTCTTTAATGAACTACCAAATAATTTTAAATGCCATTAAATTAGATTTAGTATTTAGCAAGAAATACTACTTTGACGATTATCATATATTTTTATCCATCATCTTTATATTATTGATTGTTTCTATAAATGAATTATATCATAATTATTACCGAAAAACAGAAAACGCAAAAAAAGCATTTAACTTATTGTTCTTTTTTTCAATTATTATATTGTTACAAACAGTGGCTTCAACATCTTTAAAATTTATCCATCTCATGATTATACCAATGACAATAATTATTTCTAATTATTTAATTTACACGAAGCACAAAAAATTTCGAACATTTTTATTAGGTTTGTTGTTTATATCATTTATGTTCAAATTTATTTACTTATGACATTTGGTGTTGTTGTATTTCCGGGGTCTAATTGTGATGAAGATGCTGTTTATGCATTGCAAGATGTGTTAGGTGAAAAGGTTGTTAAACTTTGGCATAAAGATTCCAGCTTTAAAAATATCGATTTTATTATCCTCCCTGGAGGATTTTCATACGGAGATTACCTCCGATCAGGAGCTATTGCTAGATTTTCACCAATTATGCAGAAAATTATTGAATTTGCTAATAATGGTGGGTTTGTACTAGGTGTTTGTAATGGATTTCAAATCTTATGTGAAGCTAATTTACTGCCAGGAACATTAAGAAGAAATGAAAATCATAATTTTATCTGTAAAAATATTTTTATTAAACCNCAACATAATCTTACTATTTTTACGGAAAATACAAATTCGAAAAGTGTGTTTAAAATTCCTATTGCACATGCAGAAGGGTCATATTTTGCAGACGAAAAAACTCTACAAGAAATTATTGATAATAAACAAATTATTTTTAAATACTGTGATGAAAATGGCGAAATTAATAAGCGATCTAATCCAAATGGGTCCTTAAAAAATATTGCTGGTATTTGTAATATTCAAAGAAATGTATTTGGAATGATGCCACATCCAGAAAGAGCATGCGACACAACATTAAATAATATAGATGGAAAATTGATTTTAGAGAGCGCTATAAACATCTTTAAAAAGATGGGGAAGTAATTAACCCATATCATAGCACCGATTAATTATTATTAATTAATTACTTCCCCTCCCCAACACTATCTCTGACATTAATAAAACAAAATGTATGCCAAACTCTAAAAAAGCCTGAACAATCTTTATTCAATTAGAATGCTACATTATACTTTTTCTATTTTAATGGTATAGCGCATTCTTATTTATATATTCTAAGACTTCACTATCTAGTAGTCCTCGCGATAAGGACAGATTGTTTCTTATATAGGATGATGAAATATCCATCTGTTTCCCCGGTATATGTATAATATTGCTAGATAACTTAACGGTTTGACCTGGACGTTGATAAACATATATCTCAAAATTATCTAATATATATTGAGAATCTTGCCACTTTGAAATAGATAAATAACTATCTGAACCCATAATAACCACAAAATCATCTTTTGGATATTTTTGTTTAATATAGCGGAGAGTATTCGATGTATAGCTTGGCAATTCTAAATTCAACTCTATATCTGATATAATAAACTTTTTTTGTTTTTTAACTGCAATACTCACCATCGCAAATCTATCTTTTATAGAAGATATTTTCTTGCCTTTTTTAAATGGGTTCAATGGAGTAATAATGAACCAAATTTTCTCAACAAGTTTAGCATCTAATAAACTCTGACCTATTTGTATGTGGCCTAAGTGAATGGGGTCAAATGTTCCAAATAATAAACCTATTTTCATACGTCTAGGAAATTTTTAACCACACTGCTTATTTCCGCTTGAGATTCACTTAAATCATCATTAATTAATTGATAATCCATCTGCTGACCAATTATAATTTCACTTTGTATTTTATTAATTCTGAAATTAATTTGATTTTTAGACTCTGTTCCTCTTTGTGTCAATCTATCTCTTGCAGTGGATACTGTAGGTGCCTTAATAAAAATACTAAGGGCTTGATCTTGAAAATAATCTTTAATTGATTGTGCGCCCTTAACATCAACATCAAATAAAATATTTTTACCGGAATTTAATATGTCCATCGTACTACTTTTCAATGTTCCATAAAAGTGATCTTTATACACCTCTTCCCACTCCAAAAACTGATTATTATGAATCTTTTCCTTGAATTCCTCTACTGAGAGGAAAAAATAATTTTTCCCATGTGTTTCAAGAGGTCTTTTCTGTCTACTGCAAGCGGAAACAGAAAACGTTAAATTAAATGCAGCATGTAGCATAAGATAATTAACAAGTGTGGTTTTTCCTGATCCGCTTGATCCTGAAATAATAATAATTTTATTTGGATACAACATTATAGGATATTTTGTATTTGTTCTTTTATCTTTTCAATCTGTTCTTTCATTTTAACGACTCGTTTTTGTATTTGGAAATCATTTGCCTTAGAACCTATTGTATTGATTTCTCTTAAAATTTCTTGAGCAATAAAATTTAATTTTTTACCTGCAATTTCTTCTGTGCGCATCACTTGAAGAAAAAAGTTGCAGTGATGTTGCAATCTAACCCTTTCTTCAGTAATATCATTTCGTTCAAAGTAATATATCATTTCTGATTCTAACCTAGAAGGATTATACTCTATATTAGCATGTTTGAATTGAGTTAAAATTTTTCTTTTTCTTTTTTTATGCCTTTTAATCTCTAATGGAACAAGTGATTTTATACTTTTTAAAATAATGTTTATATACTTTGTTATTTCTTTCTGTAAACTTTTTCCTTCTTTTGTTCTCGTAATATTAAGCCTACGTATTTCTTTCACAATGATTTTTAAAATCTGATTTTTAAGTTTTGTGTTAATTTTAAATTTTTCGGATAAAAATATATCTGGCAGTTTAATAACCGCATTTAAAATTGAACCAGGATCTGCAGCAGGGACAATATCTGTCATGGTTTTAATGTATGAATTGACTTTCTTCTTGTTCAAAATTAAATGTGAAGAATTACTATTCTCTTTGATTAAAAAATTGATTTTNCCCCTTACTAATTCTTTCCTNANTAAATTCCTTATNTCNGAATCTANATCAATTAAATAGCGAGGTGTCTTNATAGTTATGTCACATCCTTTTGAGCTATTTAAAGANTGTATTGAAAGAGAAAAGTTAATCTCTTGGATTTNAAAATCTTGTTTTGTATAGCCTGTCATTGAAATCATGAAAAAATGTAATTATATAACGATTTACAATATACAAAAGAGTGACTTATTTTGGAATCCTTTTAATAACAAAATATACACCTGAAAAGATNAGNAAAGTGGATATGAACTTTAATTCTGTAAAGANATCTTTGTTCATTATTAATGCTAATAGAGTNGCTAATAGTGGTTGNAAATAAATATAAAAAGCTACTGTTGATGCTCTGACTTTAGAAATCGCATAAATATTNAAAAANTAAGCTACACATGTTGTAAATANNANAACAAATAATGTTTTTAATNCAATCTCNATNGGCATGTGTAAAAAATTTATTTCAACAAACTCTTCACCNGCAANAGGNATTAAAATAATNNATCCTAATAAAAATAAATTTTTTAATACCGTAATTGGGTGATATTTTNTCATCATTGATTTGATTAAAATTAAATATATAGCATATGAAACAGCATTCAGNAANACTAATATGTCTCCAAAATTATTAAGNTTAAAATTTAAATTNCCTTCTGTAATTAATAATCCCGCCCCTAATAATCCCAGTATCACTCCTATGAATCTTCTGTTTTGATGCTCTTCTTTACCAAAGAATAATGATATTAAATAAACTATTAATGGTGTTGTAATCATAATTAATGACGCATTAATAGGTGTTGTAAGATTAAGGCCTTCAAAAAAACAAAGCATATTAATTACAATCCCAAACACAGCACACATTGCAAGATATAAGAAATCTTTTTTAGCTAATTTTTCATTTATAAAAAAATGATGAATTANAAAGAAAATTATAGTTGCAAACATAACTCGAANTANAATAAATGCACTTGGNGAAATATAATCTGGCATTACATCTTTCGCAAAAAGATANTTAATAGCATANATAGTATTTGCTAAAAATAATGCAATATGNGGAAAGATATGTCNATTCATNTATTATTATNATAANATAGTTTTTTAAATTTGGAAAAAAAATAATCATATGAAAATAGCTACAAAAGTCATTCATTCNGGTCTTGNAATTGATCCNTCAACTGGTGCAATTATTACACCTATATATCAAACATCAACATATGTCCAAAAAAAGCCTGGAGANAATATGGGTTTTGAGTATTCTAGGACATCNAATCCAACCCGAACGGCACTTGAAAACAATATAGCGGCACTTGAAAATGGAAAACATTGTATTTGTTATTCGAGTGGCATGGGAGCTGCAGATGCGATTATTAAATTATTATCTCCTGGAGATACTGTTATTTGTAATCAAGATATTTATGGAGGAACCTATAGAATGTTTGAGCAGGTTTTCTCTAAATTTAATCTCAATTTTAAATATATTGACTTAACAGAATCTGGAAATTTAAAAGAAGTTCTCACAAACGATGTAAAATTAATTTGGTTAGAAACACCTTCGAATCCTTTAATGAGTATTATAGATATTCAAAAAATTAGAAAATATGTAAATCAATATNGTAGTAAAAATACTTTAATAATTGTTGATAACACATTTGCTACACCCNTCATACAAAACCCCTTAGATTTAGGTGCAGATATAGTATTACACTCTGCCACCAAATATCTAGGAGGACATTCTGATTTAATTATGGGGGCTTTAATTATGAAACGAACATCCATTTATAATAAATTATTCTTGATTACTAAGAGTTGTGGTGCAGTACCAGGACCTATGGATTGTTTTTTAGCACTTAGGGGGATTAAAACTCTAAATATTAGAATGTTACAACATTGTCAAAACGCAATTAAAATAAATCAGTTTCTATCTACAATTAAACATATTGACACTATCTATTGGCCAGGNAGAAAAAATCATCTAAACCATAATGTTGCGAAAAAACAAATGAAATATTTTGGTGGAATGATGTCATTTACACTAAAACATGATTCTTTCAAGAANGCTATAAAAATTATTACCAATACAAAGCTATTTAAGCTCGCAGAATCATTGGGTGGGGTAGAATCATTAATTTCACATCCTGCATCNATGACACATGCTAGTATACCTAAAGAAGAAAGATTAAAAAATAATTTATCTGAATCATTAATTAGGATTAGTATTGGAATCGAAGATGTTGATGATTTAATTAATGATTTAAAATACGCTTTTAGCAAGATTAATTAGTCAAATTACCCATTTTTTAACTTTGACATAAAATTTTATGAAAAACACCACATAATCATGCATTAAAACCTACTAATTCGCTGACTATAAGACATTTAAATCCGTCGTTATTCCATAAACAATTGAATGTTAATAAACAAGCCTATTATTAAGTCAATAATTTAAAATTAACAGATTNAAAACAATAAACANAGTCTTGATGTTAGCATTTATTACCATTGAAACAAATATTTAAAATTATTTGGAAATAAATAACAATGATACTTAAATTTGGCCTTGTAATAACTAAAAAATTTTTGTTATGAATACAGCGTTTAAAAACTTAGGTGATTTTATTAAAGGTCTTACTGCATTAGTAATGTCTTTAATTGGTTTAGGAATACTTCTTCAAATTGCAGGTGTTGGTGGGTTTATTGATGTAATTGGAGCTATTGGAGATGCAGTTGGTAGAATCGGAAACGACTTTACTGGACTAGTTACATTACTTGTTGTTTTAGCATTCCTAAAATAATTATCTTTTTGAATAGAAAAAGCCCGCCTACACGCGGGCTTTTTTTTTATTTTAAATTAATTGTATTAAGTTTGACTTAAATAAAAACCCATTCNAACAATGAAAAATATCATTAAACAGATANAAAACATAGTTACACAAGGAGTTGAAATCGCTGTACCATTTTTATGTCTTGGTGTAGTTGTTCAATTAATTACTGGATCTCCACTTTTAGGATGGAATGTAGTTGGTAATATCTCTGCTGCTATAGGACAATTAGGTCAAGCTAACTTTATAGGAGTCGCAGCAATACTAGTTTTATATTCTTATATACATCGGTAATTAATGCGCTTCTAACCAATTTTGACCGAAGCCAACATCTACCGTTAAAGGAACTTTTGTTGGATGTATGTTCTCCATATATTCTTGCACCATTTTTGAAACAATGTCTTTTTCTTTCAAAACAACATCAAAAACTAATTCATCATGAACCTGTAAAACCATTTTAGATTGAATCCCTCTTGCATTAAACTCATTATCAATCTTAATCATTGCTAACTTAATAATGTCTGCTGCAGAACCCTGTATTGGCATATTCACAGCATTTCTTTCATCATGTTTCCTTATAAAGGAATTTCGAGAATTAATGCTTCTTAAATAACGTTTTCTACCTAAAATAGTTTCAACATAACCATATTTTCTAGCAAATTCAATTTGATTATCTATGAAAATTCGAAGTTTTGGATAAGTTTGAAAATACACGTCAATTAATTCCGCAGATTCTTTTCTATTTAATGTGCTCTGTTCGCTTAAACCAAATGCCGAAACACCATAAATAATGCCGAAATTGACAATCTTAGCACTTGCTCTCATATCATGAGTTACATCATTTAAAGGGACATTAAAGACCTGCGATGCTGTTGAAGTATGAATATCTTCATTATTTGAAAACGCCTGAATCATATTAGTTTCATTACTCAATTCAGCTATTAATCTCAGTTCAATTTGTGAATAATCTGCAGACATTAATATATGATTAGAGCTAGAGGGAATAAAGGCTTTTCTAACATCTTTTCCAGCATCTTTTCTGATTGGAATATTCTGTAAATTTGGATTACTTGAACTTAATCTGCCTGTATTAGTAACTGTTTGATTAAATGTAGTATGTATTTTATGGTCATGATTATCAATTAATAAAGGCAATGCATTCACATAGGTAGTTAACAATTTTTGATAAGTTCTAAATAATAGTATGTCATCAATGATTTTATGTTTACCTATTAATTTTACTAACTCTGATTCATTAGTTGAAAACTGACCTGATTTTGTTTTTTTTGGCTTGTCTGACAATTTCATTTTATTAAATAAAATATCACCTAACTGCTTTGGAGATGCTATATTAAATGGAACTCCTGCATATGTAAAAATATTTTTTTCTAAAACAGAGAGTTTATTTGTTAAATATTTAGAATACTTTAACAATGCATCCTCATTAATAGAAATACCATTATTTTCCATTCTTAAAAGCACGTTTACAAGAGGTAGCTCTATATTATAGAATAAATTTTTCAATTGATTCTTTTCTAAAAGAGGTAGTAACAATTTTTTCATTTTAATTAGAAGAGATGCCCCTTCTATTAAATAATTAGATTGATCCTCTTCGAGCGTTAAATTTAATAACTCAATATTAATTGTCTCAATTTCATATTTCTGAATTACACCTAATAGTGTTCTGTTAGTGTCGGGGTTAATGAGATAGTCCGCAATAATAACATCGAAAACTGAGCCCTCAATTCGTATGTTGTTATCTAATAATAATTGTAAAAAAAACTTAGAGTCAAAAAAAATCTTCTCTAAATCTTTTGCTATAAAAAGAGGAGTTAATATATCTAGACAAATTGAAATATCGATAACATTGTTAAATAAAATATAATAAGTTTTATTTTCTGATTCTGAGATTGATAAACCTACAGACTTATTGTTATTGTATAAAATGAACAATCCTATAGATTGATTATCTAATAATTTATCTCGACAAGCTTTTAAGGATTGTATGTTTGGAATTAACGTGCCTTTTTTTAAAATAGCATTTTTTAATTGAGGGTTTATATCAAACATGTCTAACTGACCAGATTGCACAGTTTTGATGTTGGTTTTTTCTAAATCCTTACTAAAGGATACTCTCTCAAAAATTCTTTTAAACTCTAATTCATTAAAAAGTTGTTTTAACTCATCTAAATCTGGCTCTGATAACATTAAGCTAGTTTCTTCTAATCTAATTGGGGCGTTTATTACAATCGTTGCTAAGCTTTTTGATAAAAATGCGTTTGTCTTTGACTGTAAAATTTTATCCTTTAATTTACCTTCTATTTCATCTATAGCATCATATGTTTTTTCAATAGACCCATACTGTTTAAGTAATCTTGATGCTGTTTTCGGTCCAACCCCAGCTATCCCAGGTATATTATCAACAGCATCCCCAACCATGGCTAAAAAATCTATTACCTGATCTACATTATCAATATCAAATTTTTCACAAACCTTCTGAATGTCCCAAATTTCATGTGGGTTACCACGACTTCCAGGCCTGTAAATAAATGTATTCGTGGTTACCAATTGAGCAAAATCTTTATCTGGTGTCATCATATAAGTTTTCCACCCCTTCTTTTCAGCTTGCTTCACTAAAGTTCCAATTACATCATCTGCCTCAAATCCATCAACAAATAGAATAGGTATTTTAAATGCCTCTAGTATTTTTTTTATATATGGTATAGCTTCTGAGATACCCTCTGGCATAGCATCTCTATTTGCTTTATAATTGGTGTATTCAATATGCCTATGTGTTTTTTTAGGGGTGTCGAACACNACTCCTAAATATGATGGTTTTTCTGTCTTGATGAGATCTAATAAAATATTAGTGAAACCATAAATTGCTGAGGTGTCAAATCCTTTCGATGTAATTCGAGGATTTTTAGAAAATGCAAAATATGCCCTATATATTAGAGCATATGCATCTATCAAAAATAATTTATGTTCACCCTTACTAATCATAACATATATAATTCATTAGTAAATGTAATCCATTTAATAAAAATTTAATTATTTTGAATAAAAATATCTGGTGAAAAAAATAACTTATTACTTAAATGATAGACTCCAAGAGCCTATTCCGAGTATTTCAATCTCATTGTTTCGTCTCATATATGCTAGTNTTCTGCTTGTTCAAACATATTATTTTTTAAGTAGTAATTTTATTCAAAATAATATTATAAATCCACTGGTATCATTTCCATTTATCAATAACATAGAACCAACAAATACTATGGCGTTAATATGTCTAGGTTATATTATGCTCATAGCTAATTTAGGGATGTTATATAATAAAATTGCTCGAATATCTACATTCATTTTCTTTTTGTGTTTTACATATTTTTGGCTACTAGACAAAGGTTATTTTAATAATCATTATTACTTTATATCATTAATNTGCTTATTACTTGCTATTGTTGAGAAAAGGCCATCATTTTCTCAAAATATTTACACACCGAGGATTNCTCTTTTTTCTCTACAAGCTATGGTTTTTATCNTATACTTCATAGCTGGAATTAATAAACTAAATACTTATTGGTTGATTGATCTACAACCGATGAAACATATATTAGAATTAAAAGCTGAAATCACGAACAATCCTATTTTTAAAAAAGAAATTATTATCATGTTAGCNTGTTACGCTGGTTTATTATTTGATTTATTTATAGGGTTTCTTTTATTCTCAAAAAAAACTCGATTTTTTGGATTCATACTTGCATTATCATTTCATTTAAGTAATCATTATTTATTTTCAAATGTAGGCGAAATTGGCATCTTTCCTTTTATAATGATTACAACATTGATATTATTTATTAATCCTCAGACTCTAAATCAAGTGTTTAAGCTCGATAAAAAAGACAAGAAAATATTTAACACCTATCCCCTTGTTAAGAGTTTTATATTTACTTTTTTAATAATTCAACTATTGTTGCCGTTTAGACATATTTTATTTCATGGGTATGTTGATTATAATGGTGTTGGACAANGATTCGCTTGGAGAATGAAAATCATGTATAAAGAATCTGATATTAATTATTTTATTATAAATAAAATGACAGAAGAAAAATATAGTGTAAATATTACGCCTATGCTTACTAATAGACAATATAATAACTTAAAGTATTTTCCAGACCTTNTTGTACCTCTTGCTAAAAAAATAAAAAAAGAGGCATATGAAAAATTTGATATTAAAAATGCGAAAATAACATGTGAATATAAAACTCGTTTTATGGGAGGTGATGAGCAATTTCTTTTTTCTCCCGAATTAGATTTAGCTAAAATTCAGCCTAATACATTGACCAACAAATGGCTATGGCCATTAAAACAATAAACTATTCTGTATATAAAACTTCTAGTACTGTTTGCCCAACAGCTTTTAATGTGCTTGAATTAATAATGTCCATATTATCTGAATGCTTGTGATGATGAGCATTAAATCTATTATGAGTATTTTGATTGTATTCAACTATATTAATAGTCGGAATATGAATAAGNGTATTAATATATAAATGGTCATCTATGATGGGTGGAGTTTTTTTTGAAACAAAAAAATTAGCAAATCCAAGTCCTTCGGCTGCACTCCAAACTCTTTCAACTATTCTTTCTCCAAACTGAACAGAAACTCCTTCTTTCGTAAACGTAGCATTTTTTCCGCCTACCATATCTAACAAAATACCATAATCTGCAAAATAATTCTCAACATGAGGGTTCATTGCCCAATATTGCGATCCTAAGCACCAAGTATCTGCTCTTGGATTAATTTCAGTATTAGGCTGACCTTGATCCTCAACATCAAAAAAAATGATATCTACACCAAGATTAATTGGGTTTAATGAAATTTGTCTCGCAATCTCCAACAAAACACCTACTCCACTGCCGCCATCATTAGCGCCAAGAATAGGCTTGTCCATATCTTTGATGTCATTATCAGCTATAAATCGACTATCCCAATGAGCACATAATAAAATTCTTTTATGATTATTTTGATTAAATGAGCCAATAATATTTTTCATTTGCATCTTAGTACCATCATATCTTTCTACAATATCATTTTGAGTTAAAACAGTAGCCCCAAATCGTTCAAGATTCTGAACTAAATAATTATAACAATTTTGATGAGCTATGCTATTAGGAACACGAGGTCCAAATTCAACTTGATTTTTGATATATGCATATGCTGAATCTGCATCAAATGAAGGGGTGGGTAATTTTTGGATAGATGCAACAGGTGTGTTTTTCTTATTAACTTTATTATTAGTGTTTGTGCATGCAAACAAGAAGATTAAGCCAATAATTGCATATTTATTTTTTATAAATCCAAGTTGCACCATCTTTTGTGTCTTTTATTTCAATACTTAAATTATTTAATCTATCTCTAATTTTATCTGCTGTTTCCCAATCTTTATTTTGTTTTGATTTATTTCTAATATCAAGTATCAAAGACATTAAACCATCTAAATCAGAGGTGTTATTTTCTTCTTCACTATTACATAATCCAAAAATAGTTATAGCATATTTATTAAATAGTTGCTTCAAATCCTCAATATCTCTATGNGATAAATCNTATTTTTCTTCTTTTGCTGAATTAATAATTTTAACAGCATCAAATAAATGNGATAATACTATTGGTGTNTTTAAATCATCATTCATAGCTTGATCACATTTTGATTTAAGTAAAGAGATGTCTGCAGTAGATTTCTCTTTTGGAGATAGATTATTTAATGTTTTTATAGCATTAAATAATCTAATTAAGCCCTTTTCTGCTGCTTGAAGAGCATCATTAGAAAAGTCTATCGTACTTCTATAATGTGCTTGTAAAAGGAAAAATCTAATAACCATTGGATGATAGGGTTGTTCTAATTTATCATGTGTTCCATTAAAAAACTCATCAAGAGTTATAAAGTTACCCAACGACTTTCCCATTTTTTGACCACCAATTGTAATCATATTATTATGCATCCAATATTTTGCAGGTTGCTTNTTGTTAGCTGCGCAACATTGTGCTATTTCAGCTTCATGGTGAGGAAAAACTAGATCCATTCCTCCACCATGAATATCAAACTCTTCTCCTAAATACTTGCAACTCATGGTTGAGCACTCAAGATGCCAGCCAGGAAAACCATTTCCCCAAGGAGATGGCCATCTCATAATATGTTCTGGAGATGCTTTTTTCCATAAAGCAAAATCAACCGGGTTTTTTTTATCTGACTGACCATCTAACTCTCTACTATTATCCATTAAGTCTTCTATTTTCCGTCTAGATAAAATTCCATAATTATTAGTCTTATTATATTTTACAACATCAAAATAAACTGAGTTATTAACTTCATAAGCAAAGCCATTATCAAGAATTTTTTTTATCATTTCTATTTGCTCAATAATGTGACCTGATGCTGTTGGTTCTATACTTGGATTATCTACATTTAATTTACACATAGACTCATGGTATTTTTTTGTGTAGAAATGCGCCACCTCCATAGGTTCTAACTGTAGTGCTTTAGCTTTTTCACCTATTTTATCATTACCATCATCTGCATCATTTAACAAATGACCCACATCTGTGATATTTCTAACATACCGCACTTTATAACCCAAGTATTTTAAATATCNAAATAAAATGTCAAAAGTAATTGCCGGTCTAGCATGACCTAAATGAGGCTCTCCATATACCGTTGGTCCGCACACATACATTGTGACAAATTGAGATTTAATCGGTTTAAAAACCTCTTTATTTCCACTTAAAGTATTATNTNTTTTAAAATCTTGCATCTAAATTTTCTCTTTCTTATATCTATTTGTCAAATTTAAGATAATATCGCTAACCATTTGCGATAAATTAAAATTTGGTTCCCATCCCCAATCTTTTCTGGCGCAATCGTCATTAATTGACTCGGGCCAACCTTTGGCTAACTCATCTCTTTCATCTGGTTTGTATATTATTTTAAAGTCTTCAAAGTGTTTTTTTATTTCGTTCTCTAATTGTTTGGGATTAAAATGTAAGGACGACAAATTATATGATGTTCGTATTTGTATTTTTTCGAAAGGAGCCTCCATAATACTCATTGTTGCTTTTATAGCATCATCCATATACATCATCGGTAAAGTTCTATCTTTAGATAAAAAACATGTATACTCTCGATTGTTAATTGCTTCGTGAAATATGTCAACCGCATAATCAGTTGTCCCCCCCCCCGGCATTGACTCCCAGCCAATAAGTCCNGGATACCTAATACTACGAACATCTATTCCAAATTTAGTATGATAATAATTACACAAACTCTCTCCTGCTAATTTACTAACACCATAAATAGTAACTGGCTCTGTAATAGCATGTTGTTCAACATTATTTTTTTGTGTAGTAGGACCAAATACCGCTATTGAACTTGGCCAAAATATTTTTTGAATTTTTTTATCCTTAGCAAAATTTAAAATATGTAATAACCCATTTATATTTAAGTCCCATGCCTTTTCAATATTTTTCTCACCTTTTGCAGATAAGTATGCTGCTAGCAAGTAAACATCTGTAATACTGTATTTATTAATAATCTCTTCTAACTTCTCTTTATCTAAAACACTACATTCCTCAAAAATAAATTTAGTTTGGTTTTCAGGTGGCCTTAAATCACTTCCTACTACGTTTTCAAAACCATATTTTTCACCCAATCTATTTGTTAAAACAGTTCCTATTTGACCATTTGAACCAATAACCAAGNNTTTTTTTTGTGATGACATAAATTTTAATATAGTAACAAATATATAATCTATTAATTATCTTTGATTTAAGATGNNTNAAAAAAATNNAATTTTATATAATAAGTTTNGNNGAGNGNATTTAGNAAAACAANTAGNNCAAGAANATTTTNAAAGAACNACTATCTCTTTTTACAAATATATTATAATTGAGAATCCTGCTTCGTTAAGAAAAGATCTTTTCTTAAAATGGAAGAATTTAAAAGTAAAGGGGAGAATTTATATTGCTAAAGAGGGAATCAATGCTCAATTATCTTGTCCTAAACCAAACTGGGATCAATTTGTTAAATCTGTTCGAACCACTAAAGGTTTTGAGGATATGCCATTTAAAATAGCCGTTGAAGAAAATCAAACATCATTTTTAAAATTAGCAATAAAAGTAAAAAAACAAATTGTTGCTGATGGTTTAAATGAGAATGAATACGATGTCACAAATGTGGGCAAACATCTTTCTGCTAAAGAATGGAATGATTGTATGAATAATGGCGCTATTGTGGTTGATGTTAGAAATCATTATGAAAGTAGAATTGGTCATTTTACAGGAGCTTTAAAACCTGATGTTGATACATTTAGAGAGGAACTTCCATTGATAAAAGCAAAATTAAAGGATAAAAAAGAGGAAAAGATTTTACTTTATTGTACCGGTGGAATTAGATGTGAAAAAACAAGTTCTTATTTAAAGCACCATGGCTTTCAAGATGTAAATCAACTACATGGAGGAATTATAGATTATGCTAAACAAATCAAAAAGAATAATTTAGAAAATAAATTTATTGGCAAAAATTTTGTGTTTGATGATAGGCTGGGTGAAAAAATATCCAATCATGTAATTGGAACATGTGATCAATGTGGCGGTCCATGTGATGACTACACAAACTG
>PAVX01000016.1 GCA_002713285.1 Flavobacteriales bacterium | reverse complement strand
TGTTCTCCTTCTTCATCTATTTCCCCATCCCTATCATTATCAATTCCATCGTTATCGTCAGCTAAAGGCCCTCTAAAAAAGTCTACACCTATTGCTGGAGGATTCATACCGTATCCAGCTGAAACTCCCTGTGAACCTTCATCTTCATCATCCCCATTGTAACAATATCCTAAACCTAAATCTACATCACAACCAACATAATCGTCTTGATAGTTTCCAACATCTGGATCTACCCATTGTCCAAAATANGTNTCATTNANTGTTTCANNTGATCGATTNATAATTTTATAACTNTAAAANNTCATATCANNTAATTCATCNNNNGTTTTNTANGCAAATGCTTGTGCTTGAATTTCTAATCCAATTGGTGTTCCCCCTGTTTCTCCATGGTAATTCCCAGCATCATTAAAGACCCACCAAATGCTTTGATCACCAAATAAATAATCATCNTCAGTACAATTTCCTTCTGCATTTAAATCATANCCAGGATAATCTCCCGCTTCAGGATTATATGTNCCATCACCATCAACATCTTCAAATGGCGCTAAGTATTCATTAGTACCATCAAAATCGAAATGACTTGCAGGCCAATTAGTGATTACTTCAGGCACTTCATATTCAGGAAAAGTTGTGTTTGCATCACAATTAGGATCATTAACACAATTTATATATGTCACATATGCTTCAACATCATTTTTAGAAATCACCCAATGTTGATTATATGAATTACAGTCATCATCAGTAATTGTTCCGTATTCACTACTACTTTGGTCAGCATTTAGCGGTCCAGGATAAAAATCACTACCTGTTTGTCGGTAAGTCATAGCTGCTATCTTCAAGTTCCCTTGGTTATCCATTCCCCCAATCCATAAGGAGCCAGCGAATAATGAATGTACTCCTTCATTTTTTGGCACCTCATATTGTGCATCAGTAAGATTCCACCACATGTCTCCTCCACCTAAAATATTAGCACGCACATTACCAATGTCTAGTTCTGCTTCAGATGATGGATCCATACATCCTCCGCCAATCATTTGGATATTNGGGTCTGTAGTTGTATTAGCTGTNTGAGTGTCTTTTGCANATGTATTAAATACGCAAAACAAAAAGAAAATNNATATTGATTTTTTCATAATATAAATTATTTGGGGTAAAATATAAATATAATGGAAATTATAACTTTTTCAAAAACATCATNAAACCATTTTCTTAATNTCATCNATTACAAAGGATATTCTTTTTTTATGCGGACCTGNAGCAATAATAAAATTATATTTTTCTTTCTCTAAATCTTGTTGATATTTTTTAAATAGCATCATTCTTTTATTTTTATGTTCTCTTAAAGGGTCATATTGCCAAGGAAAATCAGGACAACATAATACATAAAAAGCATTTTCATCTTGATTGTTTATGATAAAAGGATCACATTTAGAGTATTTAATTTGACTCCAAATCTTTATCACTTGAAGATTTGTGTCACATACTAATATTTTAGATTGACTATTGTTGTGAATGTGTTCNTTTTCTGATTTAATTTGTCCTTTTGCAATTTGNACAAGATCAGANTAACNATACTCTCNANCTAAATTATTTAAGTANTCCCTAGCATATTCTGTTACNAATGGTACACTTAATTTATTTGCTATAGTATTGCTTAATGTTGTTTTTCCTGAACATTCAGGTCCAGTGAAGACTATTTTTTTTATTTGATTTCTGTTTTCCAAGTTAAATATCCATATGTTGCAAACCCAATATAACAAAAGAACAAAAAAGAAAAGAAATATGTTTCAGTGATATAAAAAAAACATCCACTATATATATCAATTACAATAAAGTATATCCATGATTCTATTTTTTTTTTGCCCATCATATACATTGGAATTATATTAAACACAAATATTAATGAGTCAGAAAAAGGATAATTAGTGTTAAAAATTTCTAGTTTCGTTTGTTTAAGAATTATACTCAGNATTATAGTTAAGANAACTCCTCCTATAACCCATTTTATGTGATGATTCAATTTNNATTTAGTCACTATTAATTTCGACGAATTTTTTTTAAGACTCCAATTGTACAAACCATATAGAGCTGTTGAAATAAAAAATATTTGCATCATGGTTTGTAATGGTAATTGAATCAAATAATATGCATACATATTAAATAGCGACGCTATAATTAAGGCAATCCAGCATAATGNATGTTGTTTAATAGATAGAATCACATAAATAATACTAAATATTACCCCAAAAAACTCATATGTATGTTCATTTATGTAGTTATATATTTCAATCATAATTTTTGATTTGCAATGACAATAAAGTAATTATCCATCATTTCACACTGTAGATTATATTTAATTTCATTATTATTATGTTTATAACAACCCGTTGTTTTCATGTTAACACCTATTGCGGGTATGTTGATGCTATCTTTAAATGAGCAAGGTTGATTGTCTAATGTTTTATAAATCGCTTCTTTTGCTGACCAAATAAAATGTAATTCTGTCATAGACTTCGTTTTATTTATTCTTAATTTCTCGGAAGTGTTTAAAAATTTAGTACTGATCTTTTTAATATTGTCGTGTTTGTGTTGAATGTCAACACCTATTTCATTGTCACTTACAACTAACATGCAGTATTCATTTGAATGACTAATAGAAATATGTTTAAATGACCGACATAGAGGTTTTCCATATTTTGAATAGCATAAAATTTCTTTTTTATTCGACAAGTGATTGAGAGTTAATCTTGCGGCTATATTTTGCTTTCGTCTTTTAATGTTTTTAAGATTGTGAATTTCAACTAATTCTTGCTTAGTAGCTTGTAATCGTCTTAATAATTCAGCCATAGACTCTTCAATTTTCCATAATGCATATGTATAATTTTTTCTTTTTTGCGTCTTTGTTAATGGCATAGATTAAATTATATGTTCTATTGCATAAAGTTAAATATTTATGTATTAAATTTGCGTATCAAATACTTATTTATATGAACACTAAAATTAAAAACATGAACTTTAAGGTTAAAGATATTAATCTATCAGATTGGGGTAGAAAAGAAATTCAGTTAGCTGAAGCAGAAATGCCAGGTTTAATGATGATAAGGGAGAAATATTGTGAACAAAAACCTCTAAAAGGTGCTAGAATAGCGGGTTGTTTACATATGACAATTCAAACAGCTGTGTTAATAGAAACTTTAATTGATCTTGGCGCGGAAGTTTCTTGGTCTTCATGTAATATTTTTTCTACTCAAGATCATGCTGCTTCAGCAATTGCAGCTGAAGGAATTCCGGTATTTGCTTGGAAAGGAATGAATGAAAAAGAGTTTGATTGGTGTATTGAGCAAACCTTATTTGCATTTAAAGATGGAAAACCTCTAAATATGATTTTAGATGATGGAGGAGATTTAACAAATATGGTGTTAGATAATTACCCAGAGCTTGTTAGTGGCATTAATGGATTGAGTGAAGAAACGACTACGGGCGTTCATCGATTATATGAAAGAGAAAAAGAAGGGACTTTGTCTTTGCCTGCTATTAATGTGAATGATTCTGTAACTAAATCAAAATTTGATAACAAATATGGTTGTAAAGAGTCTGCTGTTGATGCAATTAGACGAGCAACAGATATTATGTTAGCAGGAAAGGTGGCTACAGTAGCTGGCTATGGAGATGTTGGTAAGGGAACAGCCGCGTCATTAGCTGGTGCTGGTGCTCGAGTTATTGTAACAGAGATAGATCCTATATGTGCTCTACAGGCATCTATGGAAGGTTTCCCTGTCAAAAAAATGAGTAATGCTGTTAAAGAAAGTGATATTGTAATTACAGCAACAGGAAATAAAAATGTGGTTGCCGAATCACACTTCAAGTTAATGAAAGATAAAGCTATAGTTTGTAATATTGGTCATTTTGATAATGAAATAGATGTTGCGTGGTTAAATGAGAATGCAGAAAAAGAAGAGATAAAACCCCAAGTAGATTTATATACAATGAAAAATGGGAGACAAATTATATTATTAGCAGAAGGAAGATTAGTTAATTTAGGGTGTGCTACTGGTCATCCTTCGTTTGTTATGTCTAATTCATTTACAAATCAAGTGTTAGCTCAAATTGAACTATGGACCAATTTAAGTGCATATGAAAATAAAGTTTATGTATTACCTAAACATTTGGATGAATTAGTTGCAAAACTTCATCTTAAAAAGCTAGGAGTTGAGCTTGAGGAATTAACAGATGAGCAGGCAGAATATATTAGTGTGCCTAAATCAGGTCCATTTAAAACTGATGCTTATAGATATTAATTAGTGATATATAATATTCCTCCATTGAGGTATGTGTAATATCTTTTTAATGCTTGATTTGCGACTCCCTCATTTACAGATCCATCAAAAATCATAAATTTAGAGTTGCAACAGTTACAAATTAAAATCGTGTTATTACTAGATCCTCCCTCTGAGGATATGATGCAGGTAGAGTTTTTTTCATGTGTACATGCTCTTTCATACGCTATAAATCCATTTTCTGTAAATCCATCATTCACAATAATAATTCCACCTAAGCCACCACTAATATATTCATAGCCCCACGGATTGTTATATATATTATTGTATTCAGGCATTGTAATTGGTATGGTTTCATTTACATAGGTGTTGGGAAAATCATCTTCATTAGTACAGCTAATTATCAAAGTTGTAAAAAAAACAATCACTATACTTTTTATTAAGCTACTCATTATACCGATTTTAGATAAAGCTAATATAATAATTTCATATTTTGGTATATACTTTATTTTCTCCTATATTTGAACCATTAAAAATAACAATAGTTTTTACCTCTATTTTAATATAACATGATATGCATAAAAATATTATAATCTTTGTTATTACTTTTTTGACGTCCTTAGGTCTTTCAGCTCAAAGTGGTAGTTTAAAGGGTACAGTGAGTGATGCGATGACAGGAGAAACAATTCCTATGGCCAATATTGTAGTTAAGTCAGATGGTGTTCCTGTNATTGGTAGCGCNTCAGATTTTGATGGTAATTTTAACATCAAACCTATTAANCCAGGACGTTATACAGTGGAAATTTCATTTATTGGNTATGCTACTGTNATTCAAAATAATGTATTGATATCTCCTAATAAAATTACATTTTCAGACTATCAATTATCTCCAGAATCATCTGTTTTAACAGAGGTTCAGGTGATAGAGTATGATGTTCCTTTGATCGATGCTGATAAGTCAGGAGCTACGAAAACGAAGGAACAAATTACAGCTCTACCTACTAGGAGTGTTCAAAATGTTGCAGCTACTACTGCTGGTGTATATCAAGAGGATACGGGAGGGTCTTTAAATGTACGTGGATCTAGAAGTAATGCTACATCTTATTATGTGGATGGTGTGAAAATTGTAGGAAGCTCCAATGTTTTACCGCAAAGTGCTATTGATCAAATGACTGTCGTTACAGGCGGTCTTCCTGCACAATATGGAGATGCTACAGGAGGAATTATTAGTATTACTACACAGGGTCCTTCTAGAATTACAAGAGGGGGATTTGAAATTTCCTCTTCTAATTTAACCGATCCCTATAACCATAATTTAGCTGCATTCAATTTATCTGGACCAATATGGCGTAAGAAAGATGATAATAGAACACCTATATTAGGATATCTGATAACAGCAGAATACAATCACAAGCAAGATCCAGATCCATCTGCTATCGGTGTTCCTAAATTAAAAGACAACNTNCTTTCAGANATACANGAAAANCCATCNGNATTCATAGGAACTCCTANTTATGNTNATTATNCTANTNNATTATGCTCAAAATGCAGCTGAAAACCTTACTAGTGAAGATTGGGATATATCTGATGTNAAACAAAATTTAACAGATCAAGATTTGAGACTGCAAGGTAAATTAACTCTTGGAATTTCGAAGGATATTGATTTTATTNTTGGTGGATCAATGAGACATGCTATAGATAAAGGAAGTAGTTTATGGTGGAGAAGATCATTNTTNAANTTTGATAATAATCGTGAATANACTAGAGGTAGTTATAATNTATATACTCGTCTTCAACATAGGTTAAGTGGTGATGACTCAAATTCAACAGTTAAAAATGTATTTTACACATTGCAAGCAGACTATTCAAGATATGAATCGAAATTAGAGAATCCAAGGCATGGAACAGACTATTTCTCNTATAATTATGTTGGTAAATTCACCCCTTCTATTGATGATACNACTTTTACTTTTACTGANTGGTGGAATTGGGATGCATATGATGTTTATGTATTAGGNCCAGATGGAGAGAGAGTTGAGTTAGATATAGATGGTANACCTGGACAGGATGTCGATGAAAATGGNAATTTATTATGGGTGCAAGAAACACAAACAGGNGTANTGTTACAGGANTATGTTACTTATGATTTTGAGGCATCGGANGCTAATCCTTTACTTGCAAANTANACANAACAGTANTATGATTGGCTTNNTATNNATGCAGATGCGGATANTNANNNNATTGCNGATTGGAATCCNACTATGAANCATATTCAGTTTGGTGGTGGTTTAATGAATGGAGANGANCCNCCNTCAGTATATGGATTATGGTGGAANACAGGTTATCCTAATTACTTTGCTTTTGACTATACTGATCAAAGACAANGGTTTACTGGTTCAGCATCTGCTGATNTTGGNAATCANGCNATTCTTTTNGGATTTGAATATGAAAAAAAGAAAGAAAAATACTATAGAGTATATACGCCAAATCTTTGGCCAATAGCAAGACAATTAGCAAATCAGCATTTAAANAATCCACANTATTATGTTGATGATGAGGTTCAGTGGAGTTTTGATGAAGATGTTTTAATATTNTCAACCTTTTATGATGTNTCTGAAGATAATGAAAACTATTCTACTTTTGCNCAAAATATACGNGANGAATTAGGNCTTAGTATTAATGANTTTGTGTATGTNGATCANTATGATCCAGATTTATTTTCGTTTGATATGTTTGCTGCAGATGAACTTTTTCAAGGNGATTATNTAAACTTATATTATTATGGTTATGATCATACAGGGAATGAGGTNAATGAAAGAGTATCATTNGATACTTTCTTAAATGAAAAAGATGATAATGGAGANTATACGAGAAGAGTTTCTCCTTTTGAGCCACTATATTCAGCAGCGTATATTCAGGATAAATTTGCTTTAGATGATATCGTTTTTAATGTAGGTGTGCGTATAGATAGATTTGATGCTAATCAAGAAGTTTTAAAAGACAAGTATTCGTTTTACCCAACTTTAAANGCNTCTGAAGTGGATCCATCNTTAAACCCTACNGCTAGNACTAGTAACCCATCTCATCCATCTAATATAGGTGATGATTTTGTTGTATATGCAAATTCCATTACAGATCAAAATATTATTACTGGATATCGAGATGGAGATAATTGGTATAATGCAGAAGGAGTACCAGTAACAGATCCATCAGTATTAAGTATGGGNAGNGGTGTAATTCCTTTTTTACAAAANCCAAATCATATTGCAGATGAAAACAAAGGATTAACAGGTGATGCTTTTGAAGATTATACTCCTCAAATTGCAGTTATGCCAAGGATTTCATTTAATTTTCCAATTTCAGATGAAGCGATGTTTTTTGCACATTATGANATTTTAACTCAACGTCCTCCATCAGATAATATCATGAATCCATTTAATTATNTATTTATAGATGCTAATACAGGTGGNGTCTCTAATNCAAATCTTTTACCTGAAAAAACAACAGATTANGAGGTAGGTTTTACTCAAGCACTTACGANCTATTCNGCTGTTACAATATCNGCTTTTTATAGAGAGTTAAGTGATATGATTCAAGCTACTCGTGTTGCTGAAGCATACCCGTTTCCATATACTCATTTTGANAATATTGATTTTNGGGACTGTAAAAGGATTTTCTTTTGGTTATGATTTAAGAAGACAAAATAATGTTTCTTTAACTGCAAATTATACTTTACAATTTGCTGATGGTACAGGTTCATCATCAACAACAGCACAACAATTAGTAAATGATGGCTTTCCTAATTTAAGAACTACATTACCACTTGATTTTGACCAGCGTCATAATATAACAGCCAATATTGACTATCGTTATGGATATGGATCGAATTATAATGGACCAGTATTATTTGGAAAAAATATATTGGAAGGATTTGGAGCTAATCTTGTATTATCTGCTGGATCAGGAAGACCTTACAGTCAGCAATCAAATATTTTAGCAGTAGCACAATTTGGAGTTAATACAAGGTCTACTTTAGAAGGTAGTGTAAATGGAGCGCGTGAGCCATGGACATTCAGGACAGATTTAAGAATTAATAAAAAGATAAAATTTAAGCTTTCAGATAATAGAGATTTAGGTATGAATATTTATATGATGATTGAAAACTTATTGAATGCTGATAATATTGTTAATGTTTATAGGTACACAGGAAACCCCGATGATGATGGATATCTATCTTCTGCTGAAGGAGAACAATATGTTTCTCAACAGGTGAATCCAATGGCATTTTCTGATCAATATACATTAAAGGTCAATAATCCTGATAATTATGTTCGACCAAGATTAATTAAATTAGGTATGCAAGTAAACTTTTAAATAAATGAAAAAATATATAAGTTCAACGTTATTAATACTTTTTATTGGATTTTTAAATTCAAGTGGAAAAGAAAATGTACCAAATCCAAATGATACAGATAATAATAATTATAGATTTATTGCTGCAGGTTGTTTAGCTGCTACCGCACAAACAGAATTAAATGTCAATAATGTCAGAACCACTATTTTAGCAGGTGGTGATATGTGGTGGGATTTAGACAATGGTAAGTATGAAATCCCAAAAGATAGTGATAAGCATTCAATGTTTGCAGGAGCATTATGGATTGGTGGGCTTGATGATCAAGGAAACTTAAAGGTAGCAGGAATGACTTATAGACAGGATGGTAATGATTTTTGGCCAGGTCCTCTTAATGCAGATGTAGCAAGCGATGAATATGGTACAGTTGGGGCAGATGTATGTTCTGATTTCGATAAACATTTTGTTGTAACAAGACAAGAAGTAGAAGATTTTGTTGGTTACAATGAATGTTTAGCGGATCCTAATTGTGATGTTGCAGTATCTTATCCTAATTATGAAGGAATGTCACCAGGCATTTCAGACTGGCCTGCTGATAGAATTGAAGTAGATGGTACTTTTGATTATTTAGCACCATTTGAAGATGTAGACGGTGATGGTATTTATAATCCTGGAGCAGGAGATTATCCAGGATATGATTTAGAAGGTGTAAAAGATTGTAAAAATGATGATGTTTTATTTGGAGATCAAACATTATGGTGGGTGTTTAATGATAATGGAAATATTCATACAGAAACAGGATCAGAATCTGCAATAGGTCTTGAAATTCAAGCACAAGCATTTGGTTTTACAACTAATGATGAAATTAATAATATGACTTTTTATAGTTATAAAATTTTAAATCGTTCTACCAGTGTTTTAAATGAAGCTTATTTTGGTCAATGGGTTGATCCAGATCTTGGAAATTATCAGGATGATTATGTTGGTTGTGATGTAGGTTTGGGATTAGGTTATTGTTATAATGGAGATGCGGATGATGATGGAACGGCTGGATATAATTATGATTCTGATGATCCTCCTCCAGCTATTGGTGTTGATTTCTTTAGAGGTCCTCTAGCAGATAGCGGTGATGGAATTGATAATGATAGAGACGGTACCATAGATGAGCCAGGTGAGCAAATTATTATGTCCAAATTTGTTTACTACAATAATGATTTTTCTGATTTTGGAAATCCAGAAAATGCTACACACTATTACGGATACTTAAAAGGTATTTGGAAAAATGGTCAACCAATGACATATGGAGGTACTGGTTGGGAAGCATCAAATCCAGAATGTAATTTTATGTTCCCTGATGACACAGATCCTGATTTTTCTCCTTTATATGGTTCATGGACAGAAATAACTGCAGGGAATGATCCTGCTGACAGAAGGTTTTTACAATCAGCAGGACCTTTTACATTAGAGCCGGGAGCAGTAAATTATATTACTACTGGTGTTGTTTGGGCAAGAGCAGCAGAAGGTAATAATTTTGCTTCTGTTGAATTAATGAAAATTGCAGATACTAAAGCTCAAACATTATTTGATATTTGTTTTGAAGTTATTGATGGACCAAGTGCTCCAGATGTAAGTTTTGTTGAATTAGATAAAGAAATTATTATCAATTTGACAAATGCAGAAAATTCTAATAATTATGCTACTCAGTATTTAGAAGAAGATCCATTTATTTCAGATGTTTTATCAACGACTACTATAGGCTTTAATTATGATACCATAATCAATTCAGAAGGCGATGAAGTTTTAGTAAATGGAACACCTATATATGAAGATGGTAATTTATCAATTGATAAAACATATAAATTTGAAGGATATCAAGTATTTCAGTTAAAAGATCAATATGTTTCATCAACAGAATTATATAATCCTGATAAAGCTTTTATGGTGTTTCAATGCGATGTTGAAAATTATAGAACTTTAGATGGTGAAATAGTATATACGCCTACTGACGACACAACGCCAATAGCTAATTTAGTTAATTATCAATTAGATGAAAGTGTAGGACCTAATGTCTATGTTCCTCAAAACATGACTTTGAGTGCAGCGAATTCTGGTATTAGTCATTCATTCAGAATTACGGAAGATAGGTTTGCTACAGGTAATACGGATTTAATTAATAATAAACCATATTATTTTATGGCTATTGCATATGCTTATAATGAATATATGCCTTATGCTCCTGAGATTCCATTCCAGTCTTTAGATCCAGTTAATCCCTATGGACCTAGTAATATGGGACAAAAACAACCATATTTAGCAGGTAGAAAAAATATTAAAACATATACTATTATTCCTCATAAAACACAGTCTTTTGGAGATGTCCCTACTGCTGCTTATGGTGCTAGGCCTTCTCAGATGGGGTTAGCAGGAAAAGGTAATGGTGGTAATTTTGTAGAATTAACTTCTAGCTGTAGAAATGAAATTGCAAATAACTTATTTGCAGACACTTTATATTATCGTCAAAATATGTCTCCAGCAGATATTACAGTAATAGATCCATTGTCTGTGCCAGATGCTGATTTTATTTTTACAGTGACTGATATTCAATCAGAATTTAATGATAATCATCTTGGAAGTGTTGATCTTGTTGACACTATGATTGTGAATGCTAAGTGGTCTTTAACAAAAATTGAAAATGGTGATAGTACAACTATACAGTCTGCTAATTCTATGATTGATCAAGCTCAGCAAGTTTTACCAGATTGGGGTTTAGGTGTGACATTTAAAGCCGTACCTTCTTTAGAGTCAGGTCAAGCAGATAATTTAGGTTGTCTTTCTTGTCCGCAAGGGACGCCAGTTGTATCTAATCCATTTTTAGATGAATTATTTTGGGATTTAAATTTATCTTCTCAAGAAATGTTAGATTTAACACAAAGTGCTGAATGGAGTGATGCAATTGACAACTTGTGGATTCAAAGTGTGCCTGATATTGATGATGTCTGGCAATTTGTACCATTTTTAAGACCATTGGATTGGGTTCGTTCGGGAACAAATAGTTTTTCTCAAAGTGATGGAGTTTTAGCTCCATATCATTCTTATGGTGATATTTCTGTGAATGGAAATCCACTTGATCCGGCAGGTACCTCAGATCAACAAAATCCACTTGATCCAAATGGTGTGCATGAAAATCAATGGCTGGTTCCATACAAGTTAGTTAGTTCTGATTATAAGGGTAGAAATTCTACATCGACTACTGCGAATGTCATTAACTCAATAGATACAGTAGGGGGTGGATTAGCGTTTTATGATTGGAAAACAGAATGTACACTTGACAACTTAAATAGTGTTGATGTGGTTTTAACACAAGATAAGACATTATGGACTAGATGTCCTGTGCTTGACATGTCTGAAGCAACTTTAGAATGGATAGGTCCAGGTGATATCCCAGTAGATCAATCTAATGGTCCTCTGTGGCCTTTTGGAGTGGATGAGGATGACTCAGATTATCCATGGGAGGTGATGTATGCAACGGGAGAAAATGGAGAAGAAAAATGGGATTTAAGATTAGATCCTAATGTTGATAAAGATGGGAATGAAGATCAAACAGGTAATGGTTTTAATTCTGACAATGGTTGGGGTTGGTTTCCGGGTTATGCGGTGGATGTTTCTACAGGTAGAAGACTTAATATGATGTTTTCAGAAAATTCATCATTAGGCGCTGAACATAATGCTGATGATATGTTATTTAACCCTACACCAAATACCGATATTGATCTTAATGGTGGTGCTGGATCTTTTAGTACTGCTTCAAATAATGTTAGTTTAAATGGAGGTCATGCTGTATTTATTCTAGATACAGAATATGCAGGAGATAATCAAGAAGACAATCCACATTATTCGTCTTATACTGGAAGTGGTGAATCTACTGCTTGGAACCCTTTAAGAAAAAAACAAGTTATACCTCATATACAATGGGTAGGAAATTGGTATCCAAACCCGGATAAAGACTGGTTAAGTAATGAGATTGTAATTAGAGCTCGTGTTCAAGAAGGTTATGGTTTTAGACAATTTAGTGTGTTAGCAAATGAAGAGTCGAACGCTTTAGTTAATAACGGTTATCCATATTATAAATTTAACTCATCTGAAATTTTAACTATTTTAGATGATGATCAGGCTAAAAAAGATGGTTTAGATCAAGTTAATATTGTTCCTAATCCTTATTATGGAACATCTGGGTACGAAGAAGGTCAGGTTGATACTAAAGTTAAAATCACAAATTTACCAAGAACGTGTACAATTTCAATTTATACAGTTAATGGAAACTTAGTTAGGCAGTATAGTAAGGATAATGACATTTCATATTGGGAATGGGATTTGAAAAATAATTATAATATCGCAATTGCTTCAGGTATATATATTATTCATGTTGATGCAGGCGAAGCGGGTGAGAAAGTGTTAAAATGGTTTGGTGCTTTAAGACCGGTTGACTTAGATAGTTTTTAAAATTAAAAAATGGTTAATAAAATATTATTTATGAAAATTAGTATAAAAAAAATATCATTTCTTTGTTTATGTTCCCTCCTTTCTTTGTCGGTATTTGGACAAGAAGAAGGTGATTCACGTACTGGGGAAGCAGGAGCATCGGAGTTGTTAATAAACCCTTGGGCACAAAGTTCAGGAATGTCTGGTGCTAACACAGCATCTGTAAGAGGATTAGAAAGTGTTTTTCTTAATGTTGCGGGTTTAACAGGTGTTAATGGTACTGAGCTTGTCTTTTCACATGCTTCTTGGTTTGCAGATATATCAATAAATGCATTTGGATTTGCTCAAAAGATTGGAGATACTGGTGTTATGGCATTATCAGTAATGTCTTTAGATTTTGGAGATATTGAAAGAACAACATTTGAAAATCCTGATGGTGGTATTGGTACTTTTTCTCCTCAATTCATGAATATAGCTCTTTCATATGCTAAGAAGTTTACATATAGCATGTCAGCAGGTGTTACAGTAAAAATGATTTCAGAGAGTGCTGCTGAATTATCAGCAAATGGACTNGCTCTTGATGCAGGNGTTCATTATCAAACAGGNGATAATGGAGAAGCNAAATTCGGAATTACTTTAAAAAACATTGGNCCNAGAATGTCATTTGAAGGTGATGGNGATGATTTAACATTAACTGGACCAAATGGTAGTGATATGACTGTNGAGNTTAGGTCAGCAGCTTTTGAATTACCATCTTTATTAAATATTGGTGCTTCTTATGATTTTTTATTTCATAATTCAGATGGAGAGCAAACATTTAGGGTAACTTGTTCAGAGACATTTGTTTCCAATTCTTTTTCAAAAGATCAATTTTTGACCGGTCTTGAGTTTGCTTGGAAAGAAATGGTTGCCTTAAGAGGAGGTTATAGTTATGAAAGTGGTATTTTTGAAGATTATGATGCAGGAAGAAGTACCGTATTTAAAGGTTTGTCAGCAGGCTTGAGTTTGGAGTTGCCAATTTCAGATGAAACAATTTTCGGGTTTGATTATTCATATAGACCAGCAGATCCATTACAATCTGTACATACCTTTGGTGCGCGAATTATTTTATAATTCTCATAATTTATAACATTTTTACTACTTACATAAACTATGTAACCTTATGTCAAAAGCAGTATATTATAGTTTTGAAGATTTAGAAAAACTTAAATCGGAGTTGAATCAATTGATTACAGTTGAGCGAATTAATATATCTAAACAAATTGCTGAAGCTCGAGATAAGGGAGATTTATCGGAAAATGCTGAATATGATGCAGCCAAGGAAGCACAGGGATTACTTGAAATGAAAATATCCAAACTTGAGTCAAAAATTGCATCTGCTAGAGTGATTGATACTTCAAAATTAGCTACAGATAAAGTTTTGTTATATTCTAATGTTGAAATTGAGAATATGGACAATGGGTCTATTTTAAAATATTTATTAGTTCCAGACTCAGAATCTAATATTGCTGAAAAAAAAATATCGATATCATCACCCATAGGAAAAGGGTTGTTGGGNAAAAAAGTAGGAGATGTTGCACAGATTATTGTTCCATCGGGTTCTATAGATTTCAAAGTTTTAAATATTTCACGGTCATAGTATTTTATGGAAAGTGTTTTTTCTAAAATTATTAATAAAGAAATTCCATGNTATTTAATATCGGAGAATACTAATTCAATTGCGTTTTTAGATATTAATCCAATTGCTATAGGACATGTTTTGGTGGTTCCAAAGATTGAGGTTGATTATTTATTTGATTTAGACTCTAAAAGTTATTCTGATTTATGGAATTTTTCAAAAGTAGTAGCTTGTGCATTAAAAAAAACCATTCCATGTAAAAAAATAGGAGTCAGTGTTATAGGCTTAGAAGTACCACATGCACATATTCATTTAGTTCCTATTAATGATATTAATGATATGAATTTTAAAAATAAGATTTCTATATCTTCGTTTAACTTAGAAGCTCTTGCTAAGAAAATTTCGAGTAATATTTAATTTATCCTTTTCGGATTTTGTTTGATAAATTGTTCCCAACTTTTATTTTTATTATTACTTAATTGATTTTTTTGTAACGCATGGCATACAGCAGCAGCTAAGCCATCAGTAGAGTCTAAGTATTTCGGTTTTTTCTCTATTGATAACATATTCATTAACATACCAGCCACTTGTTCTTTTGAAGCTTGTCCATAACCTGTGATTGCCATTTTTATTTTTTTAGGAGCATATTCTGTAATNGGTAAATTATGTGTCATGCTAGCTATAATTACTGCACCTTGTGCTCGCCCTAGCTTTAACATAGATTGAGGATTTTTACCAAAAAAAGGTGCTTCCACTGCGATTTCAGTTGGAGAAAAAATCTTTATTAATTCTGAAGTTTTTTCGAATATTTTTTTCAATTTCAAATGATGATTTTCAGTTCGATTCAATAAAAGAACATCTAAACATAAAAAATCAATTTTATCACCTCTTTTCTTAATAACACCATATCCCATAATATTTGTTCCAGGATCAATACCAAGTATAATGCTATCTTTTATCATATTTAGTATAAATATAATAAATACGAATGCTATATTTATTATATTAATCAATGAAATGAAATCGAATCAATCTTCACTTAGGCTGGTTTTAAAAAAACTCACATCTAATAAGCTTTCAGCGATTGCATTGATAATTATTATATTATTCTTATTGACCGCCATTTTCTCTTATCAAATTATGCCAGATAAGACACCTTTNGCAAANTCTATAGAATTNTCTATTGCAAAAAAAAAGCCAGGTTTTAAAGCTAATTACTTATTGTTCAAAAAAAATATTGTTCAAAAGAAAGATCTAAAAAATATTTTTTTTGGTCANGTAAATAATTATGAAGAAGTTTTAATTAATGATTATAAACTAATTAAAGATACTATGTATTATCAAAGCTATACTCTTAATGNAGAGTTTCAAAAAGTACATGTTTCGAATTTATATTCTCATAAGTTTAAAAATGGGGTTAAGGAAAAAACCTTTATATTAGGAACTGATAAATACGGTAGAGATTTATTGAGTCGTATTATACTGGGAACAAGGGTGTCTTTTTCTGTTGGATTTATATCNGTTTTTATTTCAATCATTATAGGCTTATTTTTAGGTGTTACTGCGGGTTATTATGGTGGTAAAGTAGATTTATTTATTTGTTGGTTAATTAATGTCNTTTGGTCTATTCCTACTTTGTTATTGGTTATTGCAATTAGTATTGTGTTAGGAAAAGGATTTTGGCAAGTTTTTATTGCTGTTGGCTTGACTATGTGGGTAGAAGTTGCACGTGTAGCTAGAGGCGAAGTATTAAAGGTTTCTCAGTTGCCCTATATTGAAGCGATTAAATCATTTGGTTTAAATGATGTAAGTNTTATGTTTAAGCATATTTTACCTAATATATTAAATCCAATTATTATAATATCTGCTGCTAATTTTGCTACTTCTATTTTGTTAGAGTCAGGTTTAAGTTTTTTAGGTATAGGAGTCCAGCCACCTGTTCCATCTTGGGGAATGATTATAAAAAATCATTATGGTTTTATTGTTATGGAAAAAGCATACCTCTCACTTTTACCTGGTTTATGTATAGTGTTATTAGTGTGTTCATTTATGTTGTTAGCAAATGGATTACGGGATGCTCTTGATTCTAAATTAAAAAATGATTAAACAGCTTGCAAAAATAATTCCACCAATTACCATTATTAAAACACTATATGGCAGAATATCTGTAGCTTTTAGTTGGGTAATTCCTAACAGTGGTAATGCCCAAAAAGGTTGCAGCATATTTGTGAGTTGATCACCATAAGCTAACGCCATAATGCTTTTAGGAATAGATATTCCTAAGTCCATTGCTGATTGTAGAACAATTGGTCCTTGAACAGCCCATTGTCCACCACCACTAGGAACAAATATATTAACTAACCCACCACTAATCATCGTAAAAATTGGATATGTAATTTCATTTGATATTGTCACAAAGAAATTTGAAAACACATCAACTAGTCCTGTTGAATTCATAATCCCCATAATCCCAAAATATAGAGGAAATTGAATTAAAATACCACTTGCACTTACAATAGATTTATTTACTGCAGTTAAAAACTGATTAAGATTTTTATGTAAAAATACAGCACATCCTAACAAACATAGATTAACAAAATTTGGATTAATAAAAGATAAAGAAGTTGCTTCTAATCCTTTTTTCACAGCTATAAATATAATTATAATCCCTATTAATTTAGAGAACCAACTAGAGTAGTCTATTTTTTCCGCGCCCAATATTTCTTCCGGTTTTTTTTGCTTATTCGTACTAATTTCAAATTGAATTTTTTTTCCGTTAGGAGATAATTTGCCTAAATAAAATAGAAAGGAAGGTATTAGGATTAACAACAATAAACTTACGGTTATGTTCATATTAGAAAAAATAGTATAATCAAAACTAATTCCACTATTAGGTAATTTGTTTAATAAATCGTTATTTGTAATAATATCTGAAAAGTGATTTTTTTCAGCTACTTTTAATGGTATTGACCCAGAAATTCCACCATGCCAAACCATTAATCCAGAATATCCAGCTGCTCCGATTAATGGATAATTTAATTTTATATTTTTTTTTAATGCATGTTCTCCAACTTCTCTTGCTAATATTGCTCCAAAAACTAAACCTAAACCCCAGTTAAATAAACTCATAATAATTGTAGATATAGAGACAAAAAAAGCAGCATTAGCGGTATTCTTACATAAGAAAGTGATTTTCTCAATCAACTTTTTAGATATTTTACTTAAAGCAATAGCATAACCTAACACCAGCATTAACATCATTTGCATAGCAAAATTCATTAATGGAGGATTCCAGACACCTTTTTCCCAAAAAAACATTATATCAATTAACTTATAATCAGTATATAACAATGATATTATTACTATTAGGATGGTTAGTACTATTGCAATTGAGAAAGGACTAGGTAGTACTCTTTTTATAATGTTTTCTATTTTATTAGTCATGTATTAAAAAGGTAAACTATCTTCTGTTTGTGGTGCTTCTGATTGCTGGGTGTTATCTTTTGATTCATTAAGGTTCGTATGAGTAATCTTCCATGCATCAATATTATGGTAATATCGACTTTGATATTCTCTTGAAGATATATTGAAGAAAACTTCTATTTTGTCACCTAATTCATATCCTTCAAGTAGTTTAACTTTTTCTTCTCCAAATAATTGAAAACAAATTCGGCTATTATATTCAGTTTCAATATCTATTAAAAAAGTTTGTTTTAGCCATGTTTTACCTTCTTTGTTTTTGATATTTTCAATTTCATTTTTTTGAATTAGTATTCCTTCTATAGATAATGTTTTCATTGTTATATATTTAATTTATCAATTAATAAGTATTTCCAAGCCTTGTTAATGTCACCATATTGTATACACTTCTTTGCATTGAAATGATTTTTTTTAGGATCATTATCTTGTTCTTTTTTTAAATTTTGTTTAAATAAGTTGACTTCCTTGTTAGAAGGAATTTGATTAATAGAAGCTAATTTTGACAACTCACTTTGATTAAATATAGGGTTGTTTTTTATTTCATTTGGGATTTGATCAAATCCAATTCCTATTGTTTGGGCAGGTTTTTTAACTTCAAATAATGCTTCATCAAAACCTTTAGAATACCAATTTGAACCCATTCTTCCAATTAATTTTATTTTATGCTGATCAATTTTATTTTCATCATTTAAGATGTGTTTACTGATGTGAATTAATAATACTTCACAAATAATTAAATTACCAGCTCCACCATTTTTTCCCAGCTCTATAATATCATTAACTTTACATTCCATTTGAACAGGGGATTCTTGTACTCGAAATGGTTTTATTTTTTTTGAACGTACAGGTGTTAATCCCGCTTTAATAAATTCGTCAATATCTTTAGGGTAGTCATTGCTTGCAAGTGAAGACTGTTCTACTAAATCATAATTTACCACATTAATAACTACTTCTTTCACTTCACGTATATTATTAAGAGTATCTTTTTTACTATTATCACGTACTCTACGTGCGGGTGAAAAAACAGCAATTGGTGGATTTGCACTAAAAATATTAAAAAAACTGAATGGACTTACATTTTTATTACCATTTAAATCTATTGTGCTAGCTAATGCAATTGGTCTAGGTCCTATAATCGAAAGTAAGTATTGATGTAAATCCTTAGTAATGATTTTATGTGGTTCAATTTCAATCATACAACGTTATTATTATTATAACGCAAATTTAGTATTAAATATTTTAGTTAAAGATTATTCGATTAATTAAATATATTATAGATTTGTATACATATGAAAATGTATTGATGCGGATATGGTGGAATTGGTAGACACGCTAGATTTAGGATCTAGTGCCGAGAGGCGTGTGGGTTCGACTCCCTCTATCCGCACCAATTCTAAATTGAGATAATCAATTTTTAATGAAAATTTATACAAAAACAGGTGATTTAGGTAAAACATCGATTATTGGTAAAAAAAATATTGATAAACATAGTATTCGTATAGAGGCATATGGGACCATCGATGAACTGAATTCATATTTAGGATTATTAGCATCTTGTCCATATACTTCATTTCAACCTCAAAAGCAACAAATATTATCTATTCAATCTTTATTGTTTCAAATAGGAGCATCATTAGCTTCAGAAAATAATAAAATACCATTCCAATCAAATGATATTGACAAAATTGAAGGTTTTATTGATCAAATGGAATTAAGTTTAGATTCATTAACATCATTTATTTTACCTGGAGGAGATTCTTGGAGTAGTTATGCTCAAATATCTAGATCTATATGTAGACGTGCTGAAAGAAGAATCACCGAATTAAATTCAACTCAGAAAATAGACCCTAATCTTTTAAAGTTTATCAATAGATTATCAGATTATTTATTCGTTTTAGCACGTTACATTAATAAAATTAATGGTGTAAATGAAGTGAAATGGAATCCTTAGTGATTTACACTTAAATTTGGAAAAGAAATTAAAAAAATTATATTTGCAAAATAATAGATATTATAGACATGTCATATTGGACTTTAGAATTAGCTTCATATCTTAGTGATGCTCCTTGGCCAGCNACCAAGGATGAATTGATAGATTATGCTATCAGATCAGGCGCCCCTTTAGAAGTAGTTGAAAATTTACAATCAATAGAAGATGAAGGCGAATCTTATGATTCGATTGAAGAAGTATGGCCTGATTATCCTTCCTCAGATGATTTTCTTTGGAATGAAGAAGAGTATTAATCNAATTACATTATAAAATTTTTTAGATGAGTTTTTTGTCTACCATTTTAAACTTTTTTGGAACAAAGTCTGATAGAGATATGAAAGAATTAGCACCTAATGTTAATGAAATATTGGCTTACGCTTCTTCTTTCAGCAATTTATCTAATGATGAATTACGTCAAAAAACATTTGATTTTAAATCACAAATCAAATTAATAGTTGAGAATTATGATAAGGATATTCACCAGTTAAAAAAACAGAGTGTTGCTGAAAAAAATAGAGATAATAAAGAGGATCTCTATAAAAAAATAGATGAGTTAGAAAAAACGAAATCTGCTCAAATAAATGAAAAATTAGATGAAATAAAAGCAGAAGCATTTGCTTTAATTAAAGAAACAGCTACACGTTTTAATGATCATGACTTTATCGAGGTTAAATCTAATGAATTTGATGTTCTATTAAGCGAAAAAGTAGATTATATCAATATAAAGGATGATGTATCTATTTGGAATACTAGTTGGATNTCGGGGGGTGTTATGAAAAAGTGGGATATGATTCATTATNATGTTCAATTAATAGGAGGTTTAGTTTTACATNGTGGNAATATTGCTGAAATGCAAACAGGNGAAGGAAAAACATTNGTTTCTACATTACCGATATATTTAAATGCTTTAACTGGACTTGGNGTTCATGTTGTAACAGTTAATAATTATCTNGCTAAACGTGATGCAGAATGGATGGGNCCATTATTTGAATTNCATGGTTTAAAAGTAGATTGCATTGANAAATATCAACCTAATTCAGAAGAAAGAAAAAANGCATACAAATGCGANATNACGTATGGNACAAATAATGAATTNGGGTTTGATTATTTANGAGATAANATGGCTCATAATGCTACAGATTTAGTTCAGCGATCACATAATTTTGCTATTATAGATGAGGTGGATTCAGTATTAATAGATGATGCAAGAACTCCACTTATTATATCTGGACCTGTTTCTAGAGACAATAAGCAAGAATTTCAAAGTTTGAAGCCTACTATTGATAATTTAGTAAAACAACAAAGGAACTTTGTTAATAATGAGCTGCTTGCAGCAAAATCAAAAATATCTAATAATGAAGAAAAGGAGGGTGGTGTTCAATTATTCCGTGCATATCGNGGTCTTCCAAAAACNAAATCATTAATTAAATTTTTAAGTGAAGATGGTATTAAATCTCTTCTTCAAAAAACAGAAAATTTTTATATGCAAGAGCAAAGTAAAAATATGCATGTTATTGATGATGAGCTTTTTTTTACGATTGAAGAAAAGAATAAGGCTATTGAACTAACAGATAAGGGTTTAGAGTTTTTGTCTAAGCTCTCAGGTGATAAATCATTTTTTATATTACCTGATATTGGGGAAGANTTATCAAAAGTCAATAATGTTTCTGAAAAAGAGGAAATTATAAGATCATACTCTATTAAAAGTGAACGAATACACACGTTAACACAATTACTCAAAGCATATACTTTATTTGAAAAAGATATTGATTATGTTGTTATTGATGATAAAGTAAAAATAGTTGATGAGCAAACAGGTAGAATTATGGAGGGTCGGCGATATTCAGATGGCTTGCATCAAGCAATTGAAGCAAAAGAAAATTGCAAGATTGANGACGCTACCCAAACTTTAGCATCTATTTCATTGCAGAATTATTTTCGAATGTATAATAAACTTTCTGGCATGACAGGGACCGCAGAAACAGAAGCAGGAGAATTATGGGATATATATAAATTAGATGTTGTATCTGTTCCTACAAATAAGCCAGTTATACGTCAAGATAAAGACGATTATGTATATAAAACAAATAGAGAAAAATATAATGCTGTAATAGAAGAAATTGTTGCATTAACNAGGAATAATAGACCTGTTTTGGTTGGAACCACTTCTGTTGAGATTTCAGAACTAATTAGTCGACTACTTAGAACAGTAAATATTAAACATAATATTTTAAATGCAAAACTTCATCAGAAAGAAGCTGATATAGTTGCTGAAGCAGGATCTCCAGGAACTGTGACTATTGCAACAAATATGGCTGGTAGAGGAACCGATATTAAATTATCTGATTCAGTGATTAATTCAGGAGGTTTAGCTATTATTGGAACAGAGCGTCATGATTCTCGAAGAGTAGATAGACAATTACGAGGTCGTTCTGGTAGACAAGGAGACCCAGGATCATCCCAATTTTTTGTTTCATTAGAAGATAATTTAATGCGTTTGTTTGGTTCAGATAGAATTGCAAAATTAATGGATAGGATGGGTTTAAAAGAAGGTGAAGTGATTCAACATGGTATGGTTACAAAATCGATTGAAAGAGCCCAAAAGAAAATAGAAGAAAATAATTATGGTATTCGTAAAAGATTACTAGAGTACGATGATGTGATGAATTCACAAAGGGAAGTAATTTATAAGAGAAGAAAAAATGCTTTATTAGGTGAAAGATTAAGTTTGGATATTTCAAATATGATTTATGATACTGTCTATACTATTTTAGAAAAACAAATAGATAATCAAAATTTACAAGAACTAGAATCGGATATTATTATGACATTTTCAAATGAAAATTTAGTTAATAATATTAATCTTCAGAAGATTGAACACTCTATTGATCAATTAGCTAGTGAAATGACACTAGAAATCGAACATCATTATAAGCAAAAATTATTAAGGATTAAAGATGAAGCTTTTCCTGTGATTCAGAGAATATACAAATCCAAAGATAATAGTTATAAAAATATTTTGATTCCTTTCTCAGATGGAATCAACAATATTAATATTATATGCAATTTAGAAGATGCTATTAATGATAATGGCGCATCTATTATTAGTTCCTTTGAAAAAGGAATAATTCTTTCTTCTATTGATAAGGCTTGGAAAGAACATTTAAAGTCTATGGATGAGCTAAAACAATCTGTTCAGGGAGCAGTTTACGAACAAAAAGACCCATTACTTATATATAAATTTGAATCTTTNAACTTATTTAGNACGTTNCTAGAAGATGTAAATAAGGATGTNCTTTCATTTCTATTTAAAGCGAATTTACCACAAAGAGATCCAAAAGAATTGAAAAATACTCCAGTTCAAAGAAAAATTGAAGGAAAAGCATCTAGGGGGCAAGAAGAAACACTTAGTAATTCTACAAGANTATCTCAAAGTCAAAACAATCAGCCTCAACTTAGTAGAAGACAACGAAGAGCTCAAGAAAGAAAAATGAGAAGAGGCTAAATCTATAAAAATTCAATTGTTTCCTCTAATGTTAATTGTCTTGAACCTTTAATGAAAATAGATTTTTTCTTGATATTAGATTTTGATAATAATGTAATACATGCTTTAATGGATATAACTTTCTGATAATTAGAGCTACAATTTGTTTGGTTAAATCTTTCACCAACTAATATGCATTCTTTGACATTATTTTTTTCTAATAGATTTACTATCTCTTGATGGTATTCAATTTCTTTATGTCCTAATTCAAGCATATCTCCTAATATAAACAGGGTGTTTTTATATTTTAAAAACTCAGCAATTTCTATAAAATTTAATATACCTATTGACATGCTAGTGGGGTTNGCATTATANGCATCTAATAGTATATTATTTTTATTTGTATTGATGAATTCAGATCGATTATTTTTCAACTCAATATTTTCCAAGCTTTTTTTTATTTGTTGATTACTGATATTAAAAAGGGTCGCTATTTTAATTGAGGCTATGATATTGTTAATATTATACTTACCTAGTATTTTCGTTTTTATAGTTAATATGTTATTGTAATTTATACTAATAAATGGGTCACATTTATATTCACAAGATTCTATTGAATTATTATTTTTATTTATTGGAAGCAAAGGAGAGTTATAGGTATAAGATTTAGGATAATTATTAACTAATTTTTTAATTATAGCATCAGATTCGTTATATATAATCCATTTCTCTTCACTCTTAAGATAATCAAATAACTCATTTTTTGCTGCTATAATATTTTGAACACCTCCAAATTCACCTATATGAGCGGATCCTATATTAGTAATAATACCATGTGTTGGTTTTGCAATTTCACATAGTGTTTTAATTTCACCTACNTGGTTAGCACCCATTTCAACAATAGCAATATCATGATCATTTTTTAAAGATAAAATGGTAAGAGGTAATCCTAGATGATTATTAAAATTACCTTGTGTACTTAAAGTTTTATATTTAGATGCTATTATTTTGCTTAAAATGTCTTTTGTAGTTGTTTTACCATTAGATCCAGTGATTGCAATAATAGGAATATTATGTTTCTCTCTATGTATACGTGCTATTGACTGAAGTGTTTTTAACACATCTTTAACAATTATAAACGATTTATTTTTTTTCTTTATATCGTCAACTATAGCAACTATAGCACCTTTAGCTATAGCATCTTCTGCAAAATCATTTCCATTAAATTCCGTTCCTTGAATCGCAAAAAAAATAGACCCTTTAATTTGATTAGATCTTGAATCTATACAAATTGTACATTTTTTAGTTATATATAATTTATANATTTCAGAAGGATTCATTTAGTAACTTGCTATATATAAAAAGACCCGAGTTNNATCGGGTCTTTTTATTNTACATAAATAATTTAGAATTATGGTCTAAGTTTTTTATCAGTATTATCATGATACTTATACTTCCAAAGATTATAATTGTGGGTGTCTTTGCTTCTTTCATCATTAGTTCTTCCCTCATATTCACCTCCTGAAACATATCCAAGATGATCAATAACACATCTAAAACCAATATCATTTCTAGCTAAATCTTCATTTAGGAATCTTTTTGTTCCTGGACTTAACCAATATGAATCATCTTGCCATGATCCACCTTTATAAATTCTACTATAATTATTAATTAAAGTTGTTGTACCATAGTCATAAACTCCCCAACCACTATAGTCTGGTCCTAATGAAGTTTGTCCTTCTCCATCACGATAATCAATATTGTTAGCTCTTTGATATTGTCTTTTAGGACTATGTCTTGGGTTNGTTGATCGGGACTGTTGATTACCAACATTTTGATAGTCATAAGCATCCCTATTATAAGGACGACCATCCAGATTATCATAATTTTCATTACTATGGGTTGAGTTAGGATTTTCATAATTATACCCTATNTCTCCNTCACGACCCTTATATATAGTATATGGTGTTTCATCATTCCAATTATATCTTGGATTGTCTTGTCTGTCACCTGTTTTATTGTCGATTGGGTCATCGTTACCATCTATTTGCTCATTAATCATAAGCATAGTTCCTGGGTTAGCTGGAAAAATATATTCTCCATTTTCATCCATCAGACCAAGTGATCTTGCTTGAATGTCATTATTGTCTGAGTCTAAATCTTGCAANGTTTTTGCATAACCATCNTCATCTCTAGCNACCTCTTTAAATAAATTTCCTCTAAAAGGATTTAAATCATTTGAAACAAAAGGAGTTANCGGNCTATANACATCCATTACCCATTCACTTACGTTTCCAGCCATATCATATAATCCCCAATCGTTAGGAGGAAATGAACCAACAGGCATTGTCATCGTTCCTAAATCATTATTAAATGGAGATACACCGGCATAATCACCTCGTCCATGTCTAAAATTTGCTAAGAATTGACCCTGTCTCATTTCTTCAAATTTATAATTTTGATTACCTCTTTTAGTAGGCGTCATGTTATAATTAGCATATTCTATNCCACCATTATATCCTCCTTGTCTATTTTTACGTTCACCTTCTCCACCATCTGTGATAGATTGAATAAATGCTGCTTGTTCATTATCACCTCTTAGNAATCCATATTGNTGTCTTTTNACATCACTTTCAACACCGTCATAAGGCATCCTTAAATGGTTTCTTCCTGCGATAGTGTAAGGATTATTNTCAAGACCACGTGAATCAGCATCTACAGTTCTCCATGGATAAAACTTTCCATGTTGATTGCCATCTACAGTAATACTATTATTTCCACCAATCGCAGCAAACTCCCACTCAGCTTCTGTAGGTAGTCTATACGGCGAAGTAAAAATTCCATCTTCAATTCTAACTTTACGTTTCTTTTTTCTCCAGTTAGTTTCACCATCATTTCCAATAGCACCTAAATCTTGCAATCCTTTTTTAAATTCATCTGGTGTGTCCCAATTGTCTAAATCATATTCAGAATATTGAAGATATTTCTGTGTNTTAAAAAAGCCGACAACATCTCCACGATCAAACTCATCTTGTTTCATTTTTCTGGCCCAAGTTTTATCNATCCTTTTTTGATCTTGTCTATTTTTCATNACAGGACCTTTACTTAAAGCACCAGATTCAACTAATCTTCTTTCATTTACTCTGTCTGTTCTCCAATCACAATAATCTACAGCNTGTTGCCAACTTACACCAACTACAGGGTAATCTTGATATGCAGGGTGTCTAAAATATTGTGTCACCATAGGTTCATTATAACTTAATTCAGATCTCCANACTGTGCTATCTGGTAAGGCATGCGCGTATAGATATGAAAACTCTCCTTCTCCATCTTCCCAAAAGACTCGTTTCATCCAGTAAGTGTATTCTCTATATTGGAGGTTTGTTATTTCTGTTTGGTCCATCCAAAAAGATGATACAGTTGCTTCTTTTGGAAAATTATTTCCATCTTGCATAATATCTTCTTGTGTTCTCCCCATGACAAAAGTTCCTCCTTGAACAAAAACCATATTAGACGGCATTTTAGTTCCATTCCATTGAAATTGAGGATATTGGTCTTTATCATTACTATTTTTTAATTTAGCTTCAAAGCCACCCCATTGGTGACGATTCATACCCCAACCAGTTGTAACTGAATAATCTTCAGCTGGAGGTAGTTTTACACATCCTGCTAACAAAATTAATGTTAGAGAAACATAAAAAATAGATTTCAAATTTGATGTTAGATTCATGATAATAAAAGATGTTTATTTGATTTTAACAGTTTACAGCTATGTAGCCAATAATAATTTTTAACTAATATATTAAAATTTTAGATACGTAATAGTATTTTCGGATTAAAATTGTGGACAAGGAATAGCTTTTTGGCCAGGGACTTTATAAATACAAGGAAGTTGCATGCGGATTGATATTTCATGAGAACCACCTGACGATATTCCTAATTTTGAAACAGTTAAATCATAACTATATCCAATTCTTATTCTTTGAAAAAATGCAGCAGAAGCAGATTGAGTTAGTTCATACCCCATCAGTATAATAATAGCATCGGAATTATTNAAACCTCTTCTATATGCTAATCCTAAAGCCATCTTATCACTTTCCAGATTACCTCCAATATTAATTTGTGAAGAAACGGCTTGTTTTTGAATTATTAAATGTGGCTTAAATACTTTAAATCTAGACATAAAGGTATTATTAAACCATCCTAAATCTTTGATTCCAACACTAGATCCTCCATGTAATGTTATTTTCATCGGCAATTTACCTGTATTATTAGCTTCTAAAAATGAATAATTAGGTTCGGTTAAATGGTGTAAAGCTAATCCGACCCAATATTTATCCATAGTTAGTGCAAGACCAGCAGATAAATCAGCATAACCAGCATTTAAATAGTCATTATTAGCCAATGGATCAAAAGTAGGATAGATAAATCCATAAAGCTCATCAATTTGGTCTCCAAAAAAATGATTTGTATCTAGTGTTCGTTGTAAATAACTAAATTGAAATCCAGCTGTTAATAAGGTGCTACTTGAAAGATAATTATGATATGAATATAGTAAAGAAATATTAGTTGTTTTTAATACTCCACTACCAGCATTGTCATGTAGAGCAATTAAACCTAATCCTCCATGTATTTCTTGTACACCAAAGTCAACAGTTGTGCTATAGGTAACATAATCTCCGGGTAGTGCTGGCCATTGATTTCGATAATTTAAAACCCACGTAGGACAGTAGTTAATTCCAGTATAAGCAGGATTTAAATACATTGGATTAGCATAAAATTGAGAAAAATGTGGATCCTGTGCTATAGACTTCATGCTAAACAGCAACAAAAATAAAGTGAGAAATAATTGGATAAATGACTTCATATTTATTCTTTGAACAGAACTAACAATTATACAATAATTTTTTAATAAAAACACTAACAAAAATGTGATATTTCTATTTTTAATTGTCTGCTGACAATTTAATATAATACTGAACGTTTAAATATTACTTTGAATTATCATAAATTTATAATTATGAATAAATATATTGTCCTTTTTATTCTTATCTATTTAGGATGTNGCATTGGAAATACTCAAGAATCGCATACAATATCTTGGTCCGGTGTAAAAACAGTTTCCCATAACGATTCAGTGTTTAATGTGTTAGATTTTGATAATTCTATCTATGATTCAACAATTAGTTTAAATAAGATTTATTTTGATAAAATACCTATTAATAATAATAATGTAGAATTAAGTATTTCAAATATAATTTATACAGATTTATTAGACTCTGAATTNGATAAAGTCATGACNCAGGAATTAACAGAAAATGTTGCATATAACTACTATATTAGTACTGAGAAGAAACAACATTATTTAATTTTTTATTTAATTCCTTTTTCAAAAAGGGGTAATTCTATAAAAAAAGTCTCCAGCTTTGATATTCAAATTCATCAAAATAAGATTACTAGATTATCGCAAAAAATAGAGCCAGTCAACAGCTCTATTTTAAGCACAGGTAATTGGTATAAAATTGGTGTAACAGAAACGGGNTTACATAAGTTAGATGCATATTTTTTAAGTTCAATGGGTGTAAACGTTGCGAATATTAATCCAAATGAGATTAAAATATATGGTAATAAAGCTGGTATGTTAAGCGAAGGAATGATAGAAATAGATGATTTATTAGAGCTATCTATCGACGTTGTTGGTGCTGATGACAATTCTTTTGATAATGATGATTATATAATTTTCTTTGGGCAAGGACCACATGTTTGGGATTATGATGACAATCAATTTGTTTATAAAAAAAATATATATACAGACACTACCTATTATTTTATTTCTTTTGATTCAGGTTTAGGTAAGCGAATCGATAATCTACCTCACAACTATACATTAGGTGATCCAACAGAAGCTGACCCAGTCACAAGTTATGACACTTATTTTATTCATGAACAAGATGACATAAACTTAGTCAATACTGGTCGCCAATGGTTCGGAGAATCTTTCGCTTTTGATGCTAATCAAAACTTTGAAACTCCAATTCAAAATTGGTTAAATGATACAGTTATATTGAAAGCAAATTTAGCAGCAAGATCTTCTGTTACATCTATGTTTGAATTTAGTAGTGGATCAACTAACATTGGAAATGTNTCAATTTCCTCTGTATCATCTTCATCAAACACATATTATAATTCTTCTATACTTGTGCAATCATTTTTGCCCAACTTAGACTATTCAACTATTTCAATTAATTATAACAGTAATGGTAACGGCTCTGCATTAGCATGGTTAGATTATTTTTCTTTGCAAGGCAGAGCGAGCCTTAATGTTAATGCGACATCACATTTTTTATTTCGTGATATCGAATCTGTTTCGGATGCTATATCAACGAATTTTAAATTATCTAAATCATCAAATAACCATGCGTGTATTGTTTGGAATGTGACAGACCCTATAAATACGAAGCGACAATTATTAGCTATTGATGGTTTGAATTGTTTTTTTAAAACTAATACTCCATCTCTGCAAGAGTTTTTAGTGATTGCAAATTATAATAATGCATTCATTCCACATCCGGTAGGGTTGATTCCCAATCAAAATATACATGGTTCATCATTACCAAGCTACATTATTGTTACACACCCGGATTTTTTTAATGCAGCTAATAGGTTATCCAGTTATCATATTAATAATGGTGATAATGTNCTATTAGTTACCACTGATCAAGTATATAACGAGTTTAGTACAGGATCACAAGATATTGGTGCAATAAGAAGCTTACTCAAAATGTTTTATGANCGGGCAGGCACAATTNATGAAATACCAAAAAATGTATTATTATTTGGAGATGCATCATTTGATTATAAAAATAAATTATATGGTACTAGTAATTTCGTTCCTACATATCAGTCATTTGTTTCAAGCAGTATAGAATCCTCGTATTGTACTGATGATTATTTTGGAGTTCTTGATGATAGTGAAGGATTCTGGAATGGGGGTTTAAGTAGTTCCATTAATAATGATATGATAGATATTGGGATTGGAAGAATCCCAGTCACCAATTTAGAAGATGCAGATAAATTTGTAGATAAGATATTAAATTATCATAGTTTAGCCTCCAGAGGGAAATGGAAAAATGAGATTTGTTTTGTTGCTGATGACGCAGATGCAGCATGGGAATCTAACTTAATCTTACATGCAGATGCATTAGCAGAGAAACTTGACACTTTACACCCAAAATTTAATGTCCAAAAAATTTATCTTGACTCATATCAGCAATCACTGTCTTTAGGTTCTCAGCGTTATCCTGATGCGCAAGAAGATTTAATCAAATTAATTAACGATGGTGCATTAATTGTTAATTATGTTGGCCATGGAGGAGAAGTTGGATGGGCTTCGGAGAGAATTTTAGAATTATCGGACATTAATAATTTTGAGAATATAAATAAATTACCAGTTTTTATTACAGCCACTTGTGAGTTTACACGATATGATGACCCAACGCGTATTTCAGCTGGGGAATACTTAATATTAAATCCGAATGGAGGAGCAATTGGTTTATACAGCACTTCCAGAACTGTAGCAGAATCACCTACGTATTCGTTAGTAAATGCATTATATAATTATTTTCCCAATCACGATTCAGATTACACCTTTGGAGAAGCACTTACTTTATGTAAGAATGATCCTTCAGCAGGATTTAATGTAGTTAAAAGAAAATTTTCTTTTTTTGGGGATCCAAATTTAAAATTAGCCCAACCTACTTTTAATATTAATACAACATCTATTGAATTAATAGATTCTTTAGGTCAGATTATACCATTTGTCTCAGATACAATTAACTCCCTTAGTCATGTAAAGATTAGTGGAGAGATTGTAAATGATTCTAATTATCTATTAACAGATTTCACAGGTGTTTTATATATGACAGTATTTGATAAGCCCTCTTTATTCTCAACTCTTAATAATGATGGTTTTTTGACAGAGCCTTTCAATTATTTTTTACAGAATAATAAAATTTATAATGGTAAAGTAGATGTTGCTGATGGATTATGGTCTTTTGAATTTATTGTACCGAAGGATATTAGCTATCAATATGGAAATGGAAAAATCAGTTATTATGCTACAGATAGTATTATTGGTGATGCTAGTGGTGTAGATGAAGATATTATTATTGGTGGATTTAGTGATTATGCTATCATGGATGTAGATGGACCCACTATTCAATTATTTATGAATGATACTAATTTTGTTTCTGGTGGATATACTAACAGTAGTCCTGAACTACTAGCGTTATTGTTTGATGTATCAGGTATCAATACTATAGGTACCGGCATTGGTCATAATTTAACCGCTGTATTAGATGATGATTCATGGAATCAATATATTCTTAATGATTATTATGAATCGGATTTAAATAGTTTTCAGTCAGGTCAGGTGAGGTATCCCTTTTTTGATTTAATGGATGGTGACCATACTTTAACATTTAAAGCGTGGGATGTTCATAATAATTCAAATAGTGTGGATCTTAGTTTTTTTGTAACATCATCATCAGAGTTAGCCATTGAACATCTCTTTAACTATCCAAACCCAGCTTCCTCATTCACAAATTTTGTTTTTGAACATAATCGTCCAGGTGAGATTTTAGATGTTAGATTAGATATTTTTGGATTGAACGGCGAATTAGTTAAGACATTATCGACAAACATACTATCTACTGGATTTAGAGATCAATCAATAACATGGAATATTGATAGTAGTATTAGTAGAGGCATATATATATATAGGCTATCTGTTCAATCAGGTGATGATAACTCTATTTCACAAAAAACAGAAAAACTTATAATAGTCAGATAGTTTTTTCGTTAGTTTGTGTAAAGAAATTAAAATAATTACTATTATGAGATTACAATTGACTTTTTTTACAGCATGTTTAATGTTAGTAAATTTTTCAATGGGACAAAATGATATACAAACATCTTTTGGAGAAAATTTAAATACTATTACATCAGCAGTTCCTTTTTTAACCATCACACCTGATTCACGAGCAGGAGCGATGGGAGATGTCGGAGCAGCTACTACTGCGGATATACATTCTCTACATTGGAATCCGGCTAAATTGGCTTTCATAGAAAATAACTCAGGAATAGCAATTTCATATACTCCTTGGTTAAGTAAGCTAGTTCCAGATATATCATTAGCTTATCTTACAGGTTACTCTAAAATTAATGATAATAGTACATGGTCAGCAGCTATGAGATATTTTTCTTTAGGAGATATTACGTTTACTAATGAAAATGGTGAAGATTTAGGTCAATATGATCCAAATGAATACACTTTTGATTTTGGTTATGCTATGAAATTTAACAATAATCTTTCTGGAGGGATAGCCATGCGGTATATATATTCTAATTTAACAGGGGGTCAATATGTTGGTGAGTTACAAACAGAAGCAGGTAGAGCATTTGCTGTGGATTTATCTACTTATTATGAATCAGATTTTGTGGATAATAATCAATGGGCTGTTGGATTAAACATCTCTAATATTGGAACAAAAATTTCTTACACTGAAAATGAAGATAAAGATTTTTTACCCATGAATTTAAGATTAGGTGGTAGATATTCTATGAAAATCGATGAGTATAATGATTTTTCAGTAGCTATCGATATTAATAAATTATTAGTGCCTACTCCGCCTGTCTATGATCAAACAGTACGCGATAGTATTATTGGGGGAATGGATAATAATGTGTCTGTTGTACAAGGTATATTTCAATCTTTTGGTGATGCGCCAGGTGGAATTCGAGAGGAGTGGAGAGAGTTAATGTATTCATTAGGCTTTGAATATTGGTATCAAGAACAATTTGGATTGAGAGCAGGTTATTTTCATGAACATGCTACAAAAGGAAATAGAAAATATTTTACTCTTGGCGCAGGCTTAAAAATGAATGTATTTACTATTGATTTTGCTTACCTTGTTCCTGCAAATCAGGGTGTAAGAAGTCCTTTAGAAAATACAATGCGGTTTAGTCTGATATTTGATATAGGATCGTTTAGTTCTACCTTTGGTAGTGATGTTGAAGGAGCTAAATAAAATTTTAATTTAATGATATAAAACTATGACTAATATCAGAGTTGGAATGGGGTATGATGTTCATCAATTAGATAACAATCTTCCTTTCTTGCTTGGAGGTGTTAATATAGATTATCCCAAAGGTATTGTAGCACATTCTGATGGTGATATTGTTTTTCATGCTCTTTCTGATGCATTATTGGGTGCAGCTGGATTAGGTGATATAGGTTGCTTTTTTCCTGACACTGACATTAGGTATAAAAATCTGGATAGTTCTATAATTTTGTCAGATGTGATGATAAAATTAAAAAATCTTTCATATCATATTGTTAATATAGATCTTACTATTGTATTGGAAAAGCCAAAACTTCAATTAATTATTCCTCAGATTAAAGAATCGATATCAAATTATTTAAAAATTAAAATTGACAATATTAATATTAAGGCTACTACAAGTGAAGGCATGAGTTTTGTTGGAGAAGGTAAGGGAATTGCTTGTTATGCGATTGTTTTAATTGAAAAAGTATAAATGCTATTATAATACTATCATTTATAGTCTATTTTGCTTAGATTTGCGTATCATTTTATAATTATTTTAGATGAAGAAGAAATTTGACAAACAGGCTTATCTGAAAAGTTTTTATGACATGTTGCTTTGGCGAAAGTTTGAAGAGAAGTGTGCAGCATTATATATTCAACAAAAAATTCGGGGTTTTCTGCATTTATATAATGGTCAAGAAGCGGTTTTGTCAGGTGTTCTTAATTCTATTGATCCAAAGAAAGATAAAGTAATTACTGCATATAGATGTCATGTTCTTCCAATTGCTATGGGTTTACACCCAAAATATGTAATGGCCGAATTGTTAGGTAAATCAACAGGCTCTTCTAATGGTAAAGGAGGGTCTATGCATATGTTTTCAAAGGAATTTAATTGTTTTGGTGGTCATGGTATTGTGGGCGGGCAGATTCCATTAGGAGCTGGAATAGCTTTTGCAGACAAATATAATGAAACTGATGCGGTAACTATTTGTTTTATGGGAGATGGTGCTGTTCGCCAGGGGGTCTTACATGAAACATTTAATATGGCTATGAATTGGTTATTACCAGTTGTCTTTGTTTGTGAGAATAATGGTTATGCGATGGGTACTTCCGTAGATCGAACAGCTAATCATACGGATATTTGGAAGCTAGGCTTAGGGTATGAAATGCCTTGTTCGCCTGTTGATGGTATGAAGCCAGAAACTGTATCTGACGCTATGGATACTGCTGTTAAACGAGCAAGAGAAGNAAAAGGTCCTACTTTTTTAGAAATAAAAACATATAGATACAAAGGGCATTCAATGTCGGATGCTCAGCAGTATAGAACGAAAGAAGAAATAGAAGATTATAAAAAAATAGATCCTATTGATTATGTTTTGGGTGTAATTAAAAACAAGAAATATGCTTCTTTAAAAGAAATAGAGTCTATCGAACAGCAGGTCAAAGATGTAGTAAAAGAATCTGTTGAATTTGCAGAATCTTCACCATTTCCAAAGCCGGAAGATTTATATGAAGATGTGTATGATGGACCATATAACTTTATAAGGGATTAGTTATGGCTGAAGTANTTAAAATGCCGAGATTGAGTGATACCATGACTGATGGAGTGGTAGCAAAATGGCATAAAAAAGTAGGAGATAATATACAGGAAGGGGATTTGTTAGCTGACATAGAAACTGATAAAGCTACTATGGAATTTGAGTCTTTTCAAGAAGGGACATTATTATATATTGGAGTTAAAGAAAATGAAACTGCTCAAGTAGATGCTATATTGGCGATATTAGGTGATAAGAATGAAGATATTAGTGATCTATTAAATTCTGAATCTGTTCCTCAGGCTGACACTAACAATAATATTGAAGATAATAATAATCAAGATGTTAAAGTTGAAGAAATTGTTACGGATAAATCATTGTCTAAAATTGATAAATCATCAGATAGACCGATTAAAATTTCACCATTAGCAAAAAGAATTGCGAAAGAAAAAAATCTTGACATTTCTTCTATTCAAGGGACTGGTGATGGTGGTAGAATTATAAAACGAGATGTTGATAGTTCAAGTAATCAAGATATAGAATTGAGTCATCAAATTAAAACTTCATTATCTGCGAAAGAGGTTCCAGTTTCGCAAATGCGTAAAACAATCGCAGATCGGTTATCAGAATCTAAATTTACAGCTCCACATTTCTACTTAAATATGGAAGTTGAAATGGATAGTTTAATAGAAAATCGAAAGATAATCAATCAAAAAAATAATGTCAAAATATCCTTTAATGATATTTTAGTCAAGGCTGTTGCTATGGCTATTAGAAAACATCCTGACATTAATTCTTCATGGCTTGGTACACATATTAAGTTTCATCAGGACATTAATATTGGTGTTGCGGTTGCAGTAGATAATGGCTTAGTTGTTCCAGTGATTAGAAATGCAGATTCTAAGTCTTTTTCAGAGATTTCTAGTGAAACAACAATGTTTGCTTCAAAAGCCAAGGACAACAAACTTCAACCTGCTGATTGGGAGTCAAATACATTTACTATCTCAAACTTAGGTATGTTTGGTATTGATGATTTCACCGCTATTATTAATCCTAATGATGCATGTATTCTTGCTGTTGGTGCGATTAAAGAAAGAGCGATTGTCAAAGAGGGAGTTGTTGTTCCAGGGAATATTATGCGATTAACTTTATCATGTGATCATAGGGTGGTAGATGGTGTTGTTGGTTCAAAATTTCTCAGTACTTTAAAGGATATGTTAGAGTCACCTTTAATGATGTTTTGTTAAAAATATTTTAATGGAAAAATCATATAATCAACATGTTCCTCATTTACCCAAACATCTTTTAGAATATGTCGTAGACCAAAATTATGATCACTATACACCAATTGATCAAGCTGTTTGGCGATATGTGATGCGACAGAATGCACATTATCTTCCTTCAGTCTGCCATGGTTCATATATGGATGGCTTAGAAAAAGCAGGATTATCTATAGAGTCTATACCTAGTATGTATGGTATGACCAGAATTTTAAAAGAGATTGGATGGTTTGCAGTAGCAGTCGATGGTTTTATTCCTCCCACCGTTTTTATGGAATTCCAAGCTTATAATACACTTGTTATTGCTGCCGATATTCGTCAAATTAATCATATTGGATATACTCCAGCTCCTGATATTCTACATGAAGCAGCAGGACATGCACCTATTATTGCAGATAAGGAGTATTCTAATTATTTAAAAAGGTTTGGAGAAATAGGGTCTAAAGCATTTTCTTCTTCGAAAGATTTAGAACTTTTTGATGCAATTCGTGAATTATCTATTCTAAAGGAAGCTCCTAATATCGATGCAAACAAAATTCAAGAGTCAGAAGATAAGGTTTTAGCATTACAGTCTGATATAAATAATTTATCAGAAATGGCTAGAATTAGAAATTTACATTGGTGGACTGTCGAATACGGATTAATTGGCGAATTAGATACTCCTAAAATATATGGTGCAGGATTATTATCATCAATATCAGAAAGTGTGAATTGTTTAAGTGATAAGGTAAAAAAAATACCATATGACATTGATGCAGCAGAGATGGTTTTTGATATAACACAAGAGCAGCCACAGTTATTTGTAGCTAAAGACTTCCAAAATCTTAATGAAGTATTAGATGATTTTTCAGAAACAATGGCTTTAAAAAGGGGTGGTGATTATGGTGTTGATTTAGCTATTGATTCAAAGAGTCTTGCAACTTGTGAATTAAATTCGGGCCTTCAAATATCTGGTGTTTTTTCTGAATTAATTAAAGTGGAAGACCAAGGTGTTTATATTAAAACAGCAGGCCCTACAGCACTAGCATATAAAAATAAAGAGATTCTAAATCACGGAACGAAATATCATAGTGATGGTTTTGGGTCGCCTATCGGTAATATAAAAGANATATCAGATATTAATATTCTTAAAAATAAAATAGACCAATATGTAGAAATCCAATATGAATCAGGGGTGATAGTAAAAGGATATTTATTTGATNTTATTGAGAACGANTCTGGGGATATTATGATTCTTTCATTTAAAGAATGTGCCGTGATATTGGATCGAGAGAATCCAATAGTCCTTTTTGACCCNTCTTGGGGTGTTTTTGATTTAGCGATTGGTGAAAAAGTTACATCTACTTATCCAAATGCTGCTGATAGAGATTCATTTCCTATTGAAAAAATCCATTTATCCAGTCATACAATACATCCAGAGATTTCAGAATCAACAAAAAAACTTCATAGATTATATGCAAGAATAAGAGAGATGAGGACTGCTAAGCATATTGATACTAGAAATATTCAGGATATTGTCCATTGCTTAATTAATGAGTTTGATACTGATTGGCTTTTAATGGTAGAAATATGTGAATTAGTTAAAAATAAAGATGTAGATATTTATANTATTTGTTATAATCACTTGATGAAGATAATTAAATTATATCCAGAANATGAAAAATTAGTTATGGATGGCTTAAACATTATATTATGAAAAATGTATTAGTAACAGGATGTAGTCGAGGGATTGGTTTCGAAATAGTTAAAACATTTGCTATGGATAATGATATTAATGTATTAGCTGTTTCAAGAGACAAGTCAGGTCTTTCTCGCTTACAAAAAGAATGTNTCCAAATCAATAAAGATTGTAANCTAACGCTTCTCTCATTAGATTTGTTAGATTTAAAATCTATTTCTTTAATTGTTGAATTTGTGAAAAAAGATTTTAATGGGTCATTAGANGGAATAATTCATAATGCAGGATTTTTAATAAAAAAAACTTTTACTGATATTAGTAATGAAGAATTAGAAAATTCTTTTCAAGTTAATTGTTTTGCGCCCTTTAGGTTAACNCAACAATTAGTGCCTTTTTTTACTAAAAAAGCACACATACTATCAATAAGTAGTATGGGCGGATTACAAGGAAGTAAAAAATTCCCAGGGCTTTCAGTTTATAGTACTAGTAAAGCTACGTTAATAACATTGACAGAATGTTTAGCAGAAGAGTTTAAAATGACTGATTTTCATTTTAATTGTTTAGCATTAGGAGCTGTGCAAACAGAGATGTTAAGCAAGGCTTTTCCAGGTTATANTGCNCCNGTTAATTCTAATGAAATGGGTCAGTTTATAGGGGACTTTTTTCTTAATGGACCTAAATATTTTAATGGACAGGTAATTCCTGTTTCTTTGACAACACCATAAATAAGTTGTGAAATATAAAAGTTGATTGTATATTTGCCATCGATTTTATAGTTCTTTAATATCTTGTAGTGTAGTATTAAAGTCTCGTAGCTCAGCTGGTTAGAGCGCTACACTGATAATGTAGAGGTCGGCAGTTCAAGTCTGCCCGAGACTACTAATGGGG
>PAVX01000015.1:959-26831 GCA_002713285.1 Flavobacteriales bacterium | reverse complement strand
CTTGAACCCGCACGGACATTACTGCCCACGGGATTTTAAGTCCCGCGTGTCTACCAATTCCACCACCTGGGCAAGAAAAAAAGAGCGAGTGAAGGGATTTGAACCCTCGACCCTCACCTTGGCAAGGTGATGCTCTACCCCTGAGCTACACTCGCTTAAGATGGCAAATATAATGACTTTTTTCTCAAGAGAAAAAAATTAATCAATTTCATTTCTTTAATCCTATTTTTCTCTTAATCTCATTTAATTTCATTAATGCATCTATTGGAGTTAAATTATCAATATTNATATCCATTAACTCCATTTTAATTTCATCTATTATGGGNTCATCTAGTTGAATAAAACTTAATTGGTATTCATTTTTTGAATTATGTTGTTGAACTGAACTTCGTGAAGACTCAAGAGCAAGCAATACTTCTTTCGCTCTTTTTAATAAAGGTTTCGGCATACCTGCCATACGTGCTACATGAATTCCAAAACTATGTTCTACACCGCCTTTTTCTAGTTTTCTTAAAAAGACAATTTCATTATTCATTTCCTGCACAGAAACATTAAAATTCTTTATACCCTGAAATTGTTCTGACATTTTATTTAATTCATGGTAATGAGTAGCAAACAAAGTCTTAGGCTTTTTCTCTGATTGATGTAAATACTCAGCAATTGCCCAAGCAATTGAAACTCCATCAAATGTACTTGTTCCACGACCGATTTCATCTAACAAAATTAAACTTCTGCTAGAAAGATTATTTAAAATACTTGCAGTCTCATTCATTTCTACCATAAAAGTTGATTCACCTTGTGAGATATTATCAGAAGCTCCTACTCTAGTAAATAATTTATCGATTACACCTATTGATGCGCTAGACGCTGGCACAAAACACCCAATTTGTGTCATTAATACAATGAGGGCAGTTTGACGTAATATGGCAGATTTCCCTGACATATTAGGCCCAGTAATCATAATTAATTGCTGTTGAGAGTTATCTAAATAAACATCATTGGGAATGTAATCAGAATTATGTTCTAATTGAGACTCAATCACTGGATGCCGACCCTCTTTAATATCAATCTTATAACTCTCATTTATATTTGGTTTATTATAATTATTTTGAATAGATATAAAACTAAAAGAAGTTAAACAATCTATTCTTGAAAGAATACTAGCATTATGTTGAACGTTAGGAATAGAAGGAATTATTGAAGAAACTAGATTGTGATAAATTTCAGACTCAAGATGTTGAATATTATCTTTTGCAGTTATAATTTGAACTTCTAATTCTTTAAGTTCTTCTGTAATATAGCGTTCTGCATTCACTAAAGTTTGCTTTCTAATCCATTCTACTGGAACCTTATCTTTATGTGTATTTCTCACTTCTAAATAATAACCAAATACATTATTATACGAAATCTTTAATGAAGGAATTCCTGTTCTTTCAATTTCTCTTGTTTTGATATCATCTAATATTTTTTCGGCAGATGTTGCAAGCTCTCGATAAGAATCAAGTTCTTTGTTCACACCATAATTAATAACATTACCTTTTGATAAAAGGACAGGAGCATCTGGATGTATATGATTATTTAAATCATTTATTAATGACTGAAGATTATTATATTGATTAAATAACTTCAAAATATCTTTTGACTGTGTTTTTTTGAATATACAATTCTTTATAATATCTGATAAAATAAGAGATTCTTTAAATTTATTTAATTCTCTAGGGGAAATTCGTAATGTAGATATTTTTGCTAACATACGCTCTACATCACCAATATCTTTTAAAACATTAATCACCTCATTTAAAATATCTTCTTTTTTAATAAAAAAATCTACAACATTGATACGAGCCTGAATATTATCAATATTTTTAAGTGGAAACAGTAACCATCGTTTAAGCATACGTGCACCCATAGGGGTACAGGTTTTACATATAATATCTATTAAACTAACACCATTTTCATTTGATGGGTACAAAAGTTCCAGATTTTTAATGGTAAACTTATCCATCCAGACATAATCTCCTTCATCAATTCTTTGAATTGAATTAATATGGTTTAACTCATGATGTTTATTTTGGCCTAAATAATGTAAAATACTACCTGCACTAATCAGGCCTTCAGACATATGATTAATACCAAAACCTTTTAATGAATTCACACTAAAATGTTTTAAAATTTTTTCAATGCAATATTCTTTTTCAAAAATCCAATCATCAATTGGATAAAAATAAAACTCTCCTGGCACTTTATTTTTAATATCTGGCTTTTCAGACTTAGAATGTAAAATTTCAGTAGGTATAAAACTATTAATTAGCTTTCGAACAAAACTTAAAGATCCTTCTGCAATTAAAAATTCTCCTGTAGAAATATCAAGAAAAGACACACCTGTCTTATTTCCAAAAAAGACAGATGCTAAAAAATTATTATTTGACTTATCCAAAACTTCATCATTTAATGCTAAACCTGGCGTAATTAGTTCTGTAACACCACGTTTAACAATATTTTTTGTTTGTTTTGGGTCTTCTAATTGCTCACAAATAGCTACCCGTTTACCAGCCTTCACTAATTTTGGTAAATAGGTGTTTAATGAGTGATGTGGAAATCCTGCTAATTCTATCTTTGAGCTACCATTAGATCTATTAGTTAAGATTATACCTAGTAATTTCGCAGTTTCAATTGCATCATTACCAAACGTTTCATAGAAATCCCCGACCCTAAATAATAATAATGAATCTGGGTGTTTTTTCTTAATAGAAAAATACTGCTTCATTAATGGCGTCTCTTTTCTTTTGGTATTTTCTTTCAAAACAATTATAGATTGAATAAAATAAAGTAAATTCTACTTAATTAGTAGAATATCATTATGAATATATGTTAAAAAAAAATAAAATAGAAATTGTTGTAGTATTAGATAATATTAGAAGCACACATAATATTGGATCTATTTTTAGAACCTGTGACGCTATTGGTAACTGTAAAGTATTCTTATGTGGTATCTGTGCAAAACCTCCTCATAAACAAATTTATAAAACTGCATTAGGCGCAACTGAATCTGTTAAGTGGACATATTTTAAAAATGTAAAAGAGGGATTAAGTGTTCTGAAAAATGAAGGGTATCAAATTATAGCCGTTGAACAAACTAAAAACAGTGTTTCATTAAACTCATTTCATACCAATGCTAAAAAAATAGCATTAATTTTTGGTAATGAAGTAAAAGGAGTCTCTAAAGAAAGTATAATAATTGCTGACACGTGTATACAAATCAGGCAATATGGTGTTAAACAATCCATGAATGTTTCAGTTGTGACTGGTATAGTCTTATGGAGTATTACAAATAAATAATGTGCCTAATAACTAATCATTACTCTATAATAAATTGGACCCTTCTATTAAGAGATTTGAAATTTTTAGTTTGAGTTAAACCATCTGATGTTACCTTAAATTGCATTTTCTGATCCTCATTCGCTAATAAATTATTCTCACCTTGAGAATCAGCAATCATTCTATCTAAATCAATTCCAAATGTGTTAACTAAAGACTCTATCACAGCATTTGCTCTTTTTAAGCCTAATTTATAATTTGAGTCTGTTGAGCCAACAGAATCTGCAAAGCCAATAACTCTCAACTTATATCCCGGATTTGCTTTTAAAACACTTGCAACTGTTGCTAATCTTTGATAGTTTGAATAACTAACCTCTGATGATGCAACATCAAAATAAACAGTAGGCAAAAATGCTCCTTTTCCTACAATTTGTCGACCTTGAAAATTCACTGTACATCCAGCAGGCGAATTAGGCTCTTCATCCATNCTATTAGGGACACCATCCTTATCGTCATCTAATTCACTACCATTAGCATCAACAGACACACCAGGAGATGTGAAAGGGTCAACATCCTTATAATCCGGAACACCGTCTGCATCNACATCCAACGCTTTTCCACTACCATCAACTGCGACTCCTAGTGGGGTGTTATTATTCTGATCGAATTTATCCGAGACACCATCACCATCACTATCAATACTTAAAGATGACATTTCTTTTTCAACTACATTCATTTTTTTAGAAACTACATCAAGTGGATTTATCCACTCCATACTATTCTCATTTTTTCCAAAAGTATATGTAAAACCTAAATTAGCTGTTTTAAAGCCAAAATCCCAACCAGAATTTTCATCTTTTAATGCAATTCCGTCTAAACCCGGTCCCATAGGAAACACTTGTGAAAATGAAGCACGAGCTTGAATATTAGAAGAAATTTTATACTTTAATTCTATTCCTGCAGGAATAGATACAGCAGATGTACTAAACATAGACTGATCAATTTCTCCATGTGTGTTATCGCCACTAATACCCATAAGGCCAACCCCACTTTTTAAACTTAACGCTACTCTTCTATTATCTCTTGGAACATCACCAATATTCAAAATATTAAGTGACAGTAATGCAGAAATACTCTGAAAACTCACATCATACCAAAAATCTTCATCATTACCATGCCAACCCGATCCATCTGCAAAACCAAACATGAAATCTGTTGAAAGTGATACACTAGGTGTTAATTGCTTAGATACATCGATATTAAANACAGGCATACTATAACCGTGTATTGATCCCATTTCAGAAATAATACCAGAAGACAAACCAAACCCTATGGTNTTATACTTATCTTGGCCATAAGAAAAAATTGAAATAAATAAGAGTGTAGTGAGAAGATGTTTCATAATCTATAAGTGTTTAAAAAAAACTATAATTTAAATATATAAACAAATTTATAATTATAATNGNAAGTTTTATATAGATATTTAAGTTACTTGTTAACTATTTAGTGTGGATATAGATTGACTTTACTTTTGTCTTGACATAATTTTAGAAGATTGCATATTGTATCTTTTTTAACTGGACACTTGAAATTTGGTTCTATTTCATGAAATGGTATCAAAACATAATTACGATCATACAAGTGTATATGCGGTATAGTTAATTGATGAGTTTTTAATAAAACTGTATCGAAAAATAATATATCTAAGTCAATAATTCGAGATTCATACACATCATTTAATTNAGCATGAATTCTACCCATTTGTTTTTCAATTAATTGCAATTGATTTAATAAGTCNTCNGGACTAAGTTCGGTTTCTATTTTTAATACAGCATTAATATATAGGTTTACGTCATAATATCCCCATGATTCTGTCTCATAGAAAGAAGATTGCCTTAATACTTTAGAAAACGCACNAAGTTTAGCAATCGCAATAATNCAATTATTAATTCTATCTCCTAAATTACTNCCAATCGAAATGTATGATATGTGCTTCATATATAAAATTATGATTACATTTATTAACTAAAATTAAATAATATATTATGAAAGGTTTTATAAAAAATGTACTATCATCTGCACTAGGTGTAATTCTCGCGAGTTTNATGNTAATTGGAACAATTATAATATTAATAGTTATTAGTGGATTANTNAATACTTTATTTAATGAAGATGGTAAAATAGANGAAAATAGTATAGTGAAAATAAAATTTGATTATCCTATTTATGATAAAGCAAATACAGACCCATTTATGAACTTTAGTCCTTTTGGNGAATTTGAACCAAATAATAGTCAAAATTTATATAAAATCTTGAACTCTATTAAANTAGCAACCCATAACAATAATGTTGCTGGTATTTTTCTTGATTTAACATCATTTCAATCTCCTGGACAAGCATCTGTCAAAGAAATTAGAGATGCCTTAAAACTATTTAAAGAAAGTGGAAAGTTTATTTATTCGTATGCTAATTACTTTGGTAAAACAGCATATTATTTAGCATCAATATCTGACTCTATTTTTATGTACCCAACTGGNGCACTNGAATTAAGTGGATTAAGCTCCACAATTCCTTTTTTCACAGAAACTATGCAAGAAATTGGTGTCAAGCCTGAAATCATTAGACATGGTAAATTTAAAGCTGCTATTGAACCGTTTATGCTAACAGAAATGAGCTCGGAAAATCGAGAACAAACAGAAATGCTACTCAATGATCTTTGGTTAAATATGTTGCAAGATATTTCNGAAGAACGTAATTTATCAATAGACAGCCTCAATAACATTGCTGATAATATTATTTTANCAATGTTACCTACGAAGCCATTGGAAACTGGATTAATAGATAAGTTGTTATATCCCGATGAATTCAAAGCATTATTAGCAGAAAAAATAAATATTAAAAAAATAGATGATATTAATTTTGTTACTATTGGAGATTTAAAAGAAAAAAAGAACAAGTCAAAAAATAAGATTGCTATTATTTATGCTGAAGGAAATATTGATGGAGATCAAAAAAATATCCATTCCGGCTATACAAAAACAATTAAAAAAGTATTAAAAGATGATGATGTTAATGCTGTTGTTTTTAGANTAAATTCACCAGGAGGATCGGCACTAATTTCAGATGAAATATTAAGCCAAATGAAATTAGCTAAAAAAGAAAAGCCGATAGTAGTTTCAATGGGGAATTATGCTGCATCTGGNGGATATTATATCTCTTGTGCTGCTGATAAAATATTAGCATCACCAAACACAATTACTGGATCAATCGGTGTTTTTGGTTTATTTTTCACGGCAGAAGAATTACTAACTGAAAAAATGAAACTCCATTTTGATAATGTGAAAACAAATAAATTTTCGAATATGGGCAGTCTACATAGAAGTTTATCTAATGAAGAACGAGAATCTCTTCAAATTTCTGTCAAAAATACTTATCAAGAATTTATTACACATGTAGCACATGCTAGAAACATGGACACAGAAGAGGTAGATATGATAGGGCAAGGTAGAGTATGGACAGGTATTCGAGCAAAAGAAATAGGTCTTGTTGATGAAATGGGTGGATTGTCAGATGCCATACAATTAGCTTCCAAACTAGCAGAAATAAATGATTTTCAAATTGAAGAATTTCCAAAAACAAACAATGGAATAGAAGCATTTTTAAATAGTATAGAAGAAACAAAACATCTTAGTAATCAAAAAATCGACGCACTCTATTTAGAGANAATAAAAAAAGAATTTCTTAACATGCAAGGNATACAAGCATTATTGCCAATTAAATATGATTTGAAATAAAAATGACAAAAAACGATAATTATACTTATTTAATACTAGTGGGTATTTTCATAACCTCGTTAATTATTTCAAATTTAATTTTTCAAAAATTTTTTTATTTCAACTTATTTGGATTTAATCTTGAGTTGTCAGTTGGTATTATTTTTTACCCCATCACCTTTCTAGTAACAGACGTTGTTTCTGAAATATTTGGAAAACAAAAAGCAAAACAGATGGTCTTTAGCGGTATTATATCAACTGTATTCTGTCTTTTTGTTATTTATTTAGCGAATTATCTTCCTGCTACAGAATGGTCTCCTGTCGATAATACAACTTTTAATTTAGTATTCGGTAATACATCATTAGCCGTCGGAGCATCTATGTTTGCATATTTATGTGCTCAATTGATTGATATTAGAATTTATCACTTTTGGAAAAAAATAACTCATGGAAAACATTTATGGNTAAGAAATAATTTATCTACAATACCATCTCAATTCCTAGACACTTNTTTAATCTTATTACTACTATGTCTTGGAGGTGCTATTCCATGGGATAAATTTGTAATATTATTTATACAAGGCTTTCTTTTTAAAATCATAATNGCAATAATAGACACACCCATTATATACTTATGTGTATTCTACTTAAGAAAGAAATTTAATCTCTCTATTGGAGAAGAATTACAATAAAACGTCAACTATATAACCTTGATGTGCTCTTACATTGAACACCCTGTCATCATCCAATAAAAGATACTGACCTTTGATNCCTAACAATTTNCCTTCGATAGTACTGGTTTTTTGAAAATTGATTGACACTATTTTTTTTGGATAAATTGAAACTGGATAGTTAATTTCTGTTACCTTATTGTCCGCAATAAGGAACTTCTTTAATTCATCTGGAATATATTTTACACATTGTAATTGCTGTTCTAACAAATTAATTGATTGCGGAGAACCTGATAACATTTTTCTCCAATTTGTTCTATCTGAAATAACTTTTTTTAATTCTAATTCTATTACACCNGATAATCTTCTGTTTGGCACTTCTGCAATAACCATGCCTTGAACTGCCCCTTGATCTATCCATCTTGTTAATTCATTATTTTTCCTCGTAATACCAACTTTTAATCCACTAGAATTTGCTAGATAAATNTAATGGGGTGNTAATTGNAANTTTTTCTCCCATTCTAAATCCCTTTCTTCAATTCCTAAATCNGCAGTACATAGCTCAGGTTTAAAAATACTTGGCGATGCTTCAGGAGCATTCCAATAACATTTGTAACAAAAATTTTGTCTGTAAAATTGATTAGATCGTTTACCACATATACATTGAACTTGACCATGCCATTTTAAACAGATTCTTTGATTAATAAATTTATTAATAGAAAAATTATTGTCCCCAACCACAAAATTATATTGAATTGGATTCAAATATTGAGTAGACATTTTATGAATAATTCCTTGATACATTAAAAATAAAATTGAGATTTATTATATTTCAAACCAAATAAAAACCTTGCTATGTTAAATAATTTAATTGCTATAAAAATAAAGAATAGAATTAAATTAATTGAAAGAGCTATTAAAAACCCTATTGAATATCAAAATAAAATTTTAATAAAAAATATAGAATACTCGAAAACAACATTATTTGGGGACAAACACAATTTTAATAAAATAAAAAACTATAATGATTTTAAAGACCAAGTACCCTTGTCAGATTACGAGAAGCTCAAACAGTACATTGAATTAGCTATAAAACATAAACATGATATTTTATGGCCAGGAAAAATAAAATGGTTTGCAAAATCATCAGGCACAACTAATAATAAAAGTAAGTTTATTCCAATTACAAATGAGTCATTAAAATCATGCCACTTTAAGGCTGGTAAAGATATGCTGTCANTATACTTACANAATAATCCTAATTCAAAAATTTTGAAAGGAAAAAGTTTAATGATTGGGGGAAGCACGAACATAAATAAAATTAAATACTCATATTCGGGAGATTTATCAGCAATCATTATAAAAAATTTACCTATTTGGGTTCAACTAAAAAGATTACCATCTATAAAAACTGCTCTTNTAGAAGACTGGGAAAAAAAAATAACAAATATNATAGAAGAGAGTTGCAATCAAAATATAACAAANATNTCAGGTGTACCATCATGGATGGCNGTAATTATTAATCAATTAATGGATAAAATGGATGTGAAATGTTTGACAGATATTTGGCCAAATNTAGAATTATATATGCATGGNGGNNTNNNTTTTNANAACTATAGAAAATCATTTGAAAATTATATAAATAAGAGGGAAATTAACTATATGGAATTATACAATGCCTCTGAAGGTTTTTTTGGTATACAAAATCAGAAAGAAAAATCCGACCTTCTATTATTGATTGATCACGGCATTTTTTATGAATTTATACCTATTGAAAATGGACAAGAAAAAGAAGAAGATATAGTATCATTAGAAAATGTTCAAATCAATAAAATATATGCTATGGTCATTACAACAAATGGTGGTCTATGGAGATATAAAATTGGTGACACTATTAGATTTACATCAATAAAACCATATAAAATTAAAATTAGTGGGCGAACACAAAGCTTTATCAATGCATTTGGCGAAGAGCTTAATGAGGATGTTGCTAATTTAGCAATTGAATATGCATCTAATAAGACCAATAGTATTGTAAGTGAATATACGGCTGGACCTTTATTATTTTCTAATAAAACAGGAGCTCATGAATGGTTAATTGAATTTCAAAAAAAACCAAATAACCTGGAAAAATTTATTCATCTATTAGACAAAAAATTAAAAATTCTCAATTCTGATTATGACGCAAAAAGAAGTAATGACATACTCCTAAAAACTCCAATTGTTAAAATAGTGGAAAAGAATTTTTTCTATATTTCTCTAAAAAGAAAAAATAAAATAGGGGGACAAAATAAAATTCAAAGGCTCCACAATAACCGTATTTTTTTAGACGAATTAATTAAAAAATTATAATTCTGAAATAATTATTTTTTTTATATGTATATTAAAAGTTTATAATCTATAAATAAATTATATGCACATAGCAATAGCTGGAAACATAGGTGTAGGTAAGACAACACTAACCAAAATGCTGGCGAAAAATTACAAATGGACACCTTTATTTGAAGCAGTAGACAACAACCCATATTTAGATAATTTTTATGATGATATGCAAAGATGGTCTTTTAATCTACAAGTATTTTTTCTTAATAGCAGATTTCGACAGGTTCAAGATATCGCAAAATCTAAAAAAACAATTATTCAGGATAGAACTATTTATGAAGATGCATATATTTTTGCACCTAATTTACAAGCTATGGGTCTTATGACACTAAGGGATTATGACAACTATTTAGATTTATTTAGATTAATGGAGTCATTTGTATCACCACCTGATTTATTGATTTATTTAAGATCTGACATTTCATCATTGGTTGAAAAAATACAAAGTAGAGGACGTGAATATGAAGAAGGTATCCGCATAGACTATCTAAAACGATTGAACGAAAGATATGAAGCGTTTTTTACAAATTATCAACATAATCACTTAGTAATCCAAGCTAATGAGATTGATTTTCAAAATAATAAACATGATCTAGGATTAATCATTGAGAAGGTAGATTCTAATCTAAGTGGCTTATTTAAAAAATAGTTATAAATACATAACTTCTTTCACTTTTAAGATCAAATCTTTTTTATTTGGTAAAAATTCATCAACTAAAGTAGGTGAATAAGCCATAGGCGTATCTGCTCCACAAATTCTCTGAATAGGTGCATCTAAATAATCAAATGCATCTTTCTGTATTCTATAGCTTATATCTGAGGATATGGATCCAAGTGGCCAACTTTCTTCGACTATAATTAATCTATTAGTTTTTTTGACAGACTCAATAATTAAATTATAATCCATTGGTCGAAGAGTTCTCAAATCAATCAATTCTGGAAATATATTTTCTTGATTTAAGTCTATGGCTGCATCTAAAATAACTTTCATCATCTTACCATAAGATACAATTGTCACATCTGATCCCTCTTTAACAATATTAGCTTTCCCAATTGGAATAACATATTCTTCATTAGGAATCATACCTTTATCCCCATACATTTGCTCCGATTCCATAAAAATAACAGGGTTATTATCTCTAATAGATGACTTTAATAATCCTTTTGCATCATATGGGTTGGATGGTACTATAACTTTTAACCCTGGACAATTTGCATACCAATTATCAAAAGATTGAGAATGGGTGGCTGCTAATTGCCCTGCTGAACCAGTAGGCCCACGAAATACAATAGGAATATTAAATTGACCACCTGACATTTGTTTCATTTTAGCAGCATTATTAATAATTTGATCAATAGCAACCAACGAAAAATTAAATGTCATAAATTCAATAATCGGGCGCAATCCATTCATAGCTGCACCGACACCAATACCCGAAAAACCTCCTTCAGCAATTGGGGTGTCTATTACACGTTTAGGTCCGAATTTCTCTAATAATCCCTTCGATGCTTTATATGCTCCATTATATTCTGCTACTTCTTCACCCATTAAAAAGACATTAGTATCTAACTCCATTTCTTCACTCATAGCTTCGGCTATTGCTTGCCTAAATTGAATCTCTCTCATAATTTCAAAATTATTTTTCCAAATTTATTTATTTTTTTTGTCTTACAAGAAGAAAAACGAATATCTAGTTGAAATAGTTTATAATTATTAATGCTTTTTTGATTAAATTTGTCAAAATCCTAAACTATAGACTTAATATGAATATTTTAGTATGTATAAGTAGTGTCCCTGATACAACATCGCCAATTAATTTTAACAATGAGAACCGTTCTTTTGACACAAATGGTATTACTTTTATCATTAATCCTTATGATGAGTTTTGTCTTACAAAAGCAATATTTATCAAAGAAAAATTAGGTGCATCCATAACAGTGCTGAATATTGGTGAATCAACAAATGATGCTGTACTACGAAAAGCATTAGCAATTGGCGCAGACAAAGCTGTTCGCATTAATCAAAAACCAAAAAATAGTAGAATAGTTGCAAATTGCATTTCCGATTATTGTTTGAAAAATTCGTTTGATTTGATATTTTGTGGAAGAGAATCTATTGACTATAACGGAGGTAAAGTTCCTGGGTTTGTAGCCGAAAAATTAAACATACCATTTGTCAATGGCTGTATTGGTATGGAAGTGAATGGTGAGATATTGGAATTAAAACGAGAAATTGACAATGGGTATGAAATTTGTGAAAGCTCATTACCTTCATTAATTGCTGGACAAAAAGGTCTGGTAGAAGAAAAAGACTTAAGAATTCCATCAATGCGAGGCATTATGACAGCAAGAACTAAGCCTTTAGAAGTCATTGAGCCCAATGAAGAATTTAAAGAAAATATGAAAATTGTAAATTTTGAGAAACCTAAAGGTAGGTCAGAATGTACATTTATTAATCATGATCAAGTTGAAAAATTAATTGATCTATTAGCTAATGAAGCGAAAGTTATTTAAAAATAAGTAATATGTCTATATTAACACTAGTTGAAAATTGGGATGGTAATTTGAAAAAAACTTCTTTTGAAGCCATAGCTTATGGAAAGAAAATTGCTGAAAAGTTAGACACAAAATTATTTGTTCTCACATTTGGTAAAACAGATTTTGATGCAATCAAATCTTATGGGGCTGATAAAATTTTAAATATTCCAAATATGAATTTGGAAGAAACATCGAATATTAGTATTGCTAGAACAGCTGCAGCTTTAATTAAACATCATGCATGTAACACAATTGTAATCTCTAATACAAATATGGGCAAATCTATTTCACCATTACTTGCCTCTGTTTTAGATGCAGGATTAATCACAAATGCTGTTGATTGTCCAAATAGTTATGAACCGTTAACAATTAAATGTAAAGCTTTTTCTAGCAAAGCATATGCACACTATGAGTCGCATTATCAAACAAATATTATTAATATTTTACCAAATTCCATCGGTGATATAATCAAAATAGAAGGAGAAGGAGAAATAATAGATAGTGAATTAGATAATATTGTCCATGAGAATCAATTGAAAATTAAAAGTCGACATAAATTGTCAGGTAAAATATCTTTAGGTGATGCCGATATTGTTGTTTCAGCAGGTAGAGGATTAAAAGCTAGTGAAAACTGGAATATGATAGAAGAATTAGCGGAATTACTTGGAGCAGGCACGGCATGCTCAAAACCAGTGTCTGATATGGGATGGCGACCCCACTCTGAGCATGTTGGTCAAACTGGATTAGCAATTAATCCAGAATTATATATTGCTATAGGAATATCCGGCGCTATTCAACATTTAGCTGGAGTAAGTAGTTCTAAAAATATTGTAGTAATAAATACTGACCCTGAAGCACCCTTTTTTAAATCAGCTAATTATGGGATTGTAGGTGATGCCTTTGATGTTGTTCCTAAATTAATTGAAGAGTTAAAAAAGTACAAGAATTAAAAAATGAATTTAATCAAGCTGAATATAATTGGGCTTTCATACAGTCAATTTAAATCAGGGGCATATGCCTTATTTCTAGAAGAAGATAATGGCTTGAAAAAATTATCTATTGTAATAGGTGCGTGCGAAGCACAGGCTATTGCAATTGGACTTGATAAAAATATAATTTCACCCAGACCATTAACACATGACTTATTTTCATCAATAGCAGACAAATCAGATTTACTCTTAGATAAAGTTATTATCCATAAGTTAGAAAAAGGTATTTTTTTTTCATCTATAACTTTTTTTAATAAAACATCTAACAAAAGCTTTCTTGTTGATGCTAGAACATCTGATGCTATTGCTATTGCTATTAGATTTAATGCTCCAATATATACATATAAAACAATTCTTGAAAAGGCTAATGATTATTTAAAAGAAGATAAGAAAGAAAGTGAAGAAAAAAATACGCATACAGAGTTAGGAGTTGAAAACACTAAAATTAAACAAACTGCTATAATTCATCTTGAAGAATTAGAAAAAAAACTTGCAAATGCAATACAAAATGAAGATTATGAATTAGCAGCAAAAATTAGGGATCAAATTAAAAAAATAAACAAATAATATGGAAGCTATCATAAGAGGTGCTATAGGAATTATTAGCTTGCTNGCTATTTGCTATTTNTTTTCTGTTAATAAACACAAAATTGATTGGTCTCTTGTATTCAAAGGACTATTAATACAATTATTATTTGCAATATGCATATTAAAGNTCTCCATTATCGAAAACTTATTTCAAGGCATTAGTAATATCTTTCTAGCTATATTAGATTTTACAAAAGATGGATCTGTATTTTTATTTGGTGAAACACTTGTAAATAACACNTCTTTTGGCGCAATATTTGCTTTCCAAATCTTACCTACAATTGTGTTTTTTTCAGCATTAACAAGTGTNTTNTTTTACTTAGGNATACTACAAAAGATTGTATACTTTTTCGCTATTATGATGAAAAAAATAATGAATCTTTCCGGNGCAGAAAGTCTTGCCGCNTCTGGAAANATATTTTTAGGACAAACTGAATCNCCTCTATTAGTGAGGCCTTATATTCAAAAAATGACACAATCAGAATTACTATGCCTTATGGGTGGAGGAATGGCAACNATTGCAGGTGGTGTTTTTATTGCTTTTACAGCGATGTTAGGTGAAGAATATGCACCACACTTATTAGCGGCATCGGTAATGTCCGCACCTGCAGCGATTGTAGCATGTAAAATTTTAATTCCTGANACAGAAAAGGTTAATAAAAAAATGACNATAGTAAAAGGNGATTGTTTAGGTTCAAATGTATTTGACTCAATTGCTATNGGNACAATTCAAGGTGTAAAACTAGCAGTTAATGTTGGAGCAATGATATTAGTTTTTGTAGCATTTATTTCTCTTATTAANCAATTANTGAACCTTTTGGGTTATTACAGTGGATTAAATGAATTAATAACTCAACAAAATAATATATATAATAATTTATCATTGGAAATGATTTTTGGCTATCTGTTTTCACCAATTGCTTGGTTAATTGGTATTCCTTTTGAAGATATATTACTAGCAGGTCAATTACTAGGTGAGAAAACGGTAGCAAATGAATTTATAGCTTATGAATCCTTAGGNAACATGATTAAAAACAATCAATTAACAGAAAAAACTACTATCATGGCAACATATTTTTTATGTGGATTTGCTAATTTTTTATCCATTGGNATTCAAATTGGAGGAATTGGAGCTATAGCCCCTAGTAGAAGAATTGACTTATCAAGACTTGGTTTCAAAGCATTAATAGCAGGGACAGTCGCATCATTATTAACAGCAGTAATAGTAGGTATATTAATATGAAAGCATACTTGAAACTTATGGAAGAGGTTCTATCAAAAGGAACAAAAAAAATAGATAGAACTGGTACTGGCACATTAAGTATTTTTGGCCACCAAAGCATATATAATTTAGAAAAATCATTTCCTTTAGTAACAACAAAAAAAACACATTTAAAATCTATTATTCATGAATTACTATGGTTTTTAAAGGGGGAAACTAATATTAAATACCTAAAAGAAAATAATGTAAAGATTTGGGATGACTGGGCTGATAACAATGGTGACTTAGGACCTGTATATGGTTATCAATGGAGATCGTGGCCAAGTTATGACGGTAAACATATTGATCAGATACAAAATATAATAGATAACATTAAAGAAAATCCTAACTCAAGACGGCTAATAGTAAGTGCATGGAATGTTGGACAAATATCAGATATGGCTCTTCCACCATGTCACGCGTTTTTTCAATTTTATGTTGCTAATAATCAACTATCATGTCAACTATATCAAAGAAGTGCTGATGTGTTTTTGGGTGTCCCTTTTAATATTGCATCATATGCTTTATTAACAATGATGATTGCAAATGTTTGTAATTTAAAACCTGGTAAATTTGTGCATACACTGGGTGATGCACATCTATATTTAAACCACATTGAACAAGCTAAACTACAACTAGAAAGAACTCCTAAGAAATTACCTAAAATGATAATTAAATCTCGAAATAGTATTTTTGATTTTATTTTTGAGGACTTTGAACTCGTTGGATATAATCCACATCCACATATAAAAGCACCAATAGCAGTATAAAAAATCGATTTTGAAAATAAAATTAATAGTTGCAGTATCAGAAAACAATGTCATTGGTGTTAAAAACGATTTACCTTGGCATTTACCTGATGATATGGATTTTTTTAAGAAAAAAACTATCCATAGTTCTGTTATTATGGGAAAAAATAATTTTCTCTCCATTCCTAAAAAATTCCGACCACTAAAAAATAGAATCAACATTATCTTAACAAGGAATACATCATTTAATGCTAAAGAATGTCTGATTGCTAATGATTTAAAAGCAGCTATTAAATTAGCAAAGAAAGCTAAGAAAAATATATTTATTATTGGAGGAGGAATGGTTTACAAGGATGCCTTAACACAGGGATTGATTGACATAATATATTTAACACGAATACATGCGCAGATTAAAGGAGATGTATTCTTTCCAGAATTAGATATGAANAAATGGAGAGTGACAGAAGAACAGTTTCATCGAAAAGACTCTCGTCATAAATATGATTTTACATTTTTTAAATTAGAAAAATGCTAACTAGCCTCACGCAGCTTATTTAATTCAATTCCTTTTAAAGCATGATGCGCATACTTTAAATCTATTTTAATTTTTTTAGACCGCTGATCAGTACTGCTAGGGCTAGTATATAGTTTATCTAAAAATAATTTCTCGCAAATGGATCGTAAGCCTCTAGCACCTAGCTTAAAATTATATGCATATTCAACAATTAAATCATAAACCTTGGGATCTATCGAAAGAGAACAATTATCCATTTTAAATAATTTTTCATATTGCTTAATAATAGAGTTTTTAGGCTCTATTAAAATTTTTAATAAAATATCCTGATTTAATGGTTCTAAAGAAGTTAAAACTGGTAATCTACCTATCAGTTCTGGAATTAAACCATACTTTTTCACATCTTGAGGCAAAATATAATGTAAAGTATTTGATTTTTTTTGCTGTGTTTCCTTTCTAGAAAAACCTAAAGGAAGTTTACCTACTCTACTATTAATAATATTATTAATACCGGAGAAAGCTCCTCCACATATAAATAAAATATTAGTAGTATTAATTTTTATATATTGTTGATCTGGATGTTTTCTGCCACCCTGTGGAGGCACATTAACAATAGATCCTTCCATGAGTTTTAATAAAGCTTGCTGAACTCCTTCTCCAGAAACATCTCGAGTAATAGATGGATTATCTGACTTTCTTGCAATCTTATCAATTTCATCAATAAATACTATACCTTTTTCTGCACTTTCAACATCATAATTCGCAACTTGTAATAATCGAGTTAATAATGATTCCACATCTTCTCCGACATAACCAGCTTCTGTCATAGATGTAGCATCTACAATACAAAAAGGGACATTCAACATTTTAGCAATGACACGAGCAAATAATGTCTTACCAGTACCCGTATCTCCTATTATTAAAATATTAGACTTATCTAACTCTAGATCATCTTCTGATTTTTTAGAATATAGAATACGTTTATAATGATTATATACGGCAACTGATAAAATTTTTTTTGCTTGATCTTGACCAATGATATACTCATCCAAATATGATTTAATTTCAATAGGCTTAAATAATTCTAAATCTTTTTTTATTTTTTTGTGACTAATTTGATTGCGTTCTTCTTGAATAATATTGTTTGCTTGTGAAACACAACGATCACAAATATTTCCAGTATTTCCAGTGATTAAAATATTGACATCTGATTTTTGCTTATTGCAAAAAGCACACATTTGAGTTTGATTTTTATCCATAAATAGAATGCTATTTTTTTCTATTAGGTTGTAAAACTTCATCAATCATTCCATAAGCTAAAGCCTCTTTTGAAGTCATCCAAAAATCTCGATCACCATCCATTGAAACTTCATCATATGTTTTATTAGAATGCTTAGCAATAATATCATACAATTCTTTTTTTAATTTTTCAATTTCTCTTGCTGCAATTTGAATATCTGAAGCCTGTCCATGCGTGCCACCAAGTGGTTGATGAATCATTACACGTGAATGTTGTAANGCTGACCTTTTTCCTTTTTCACCAGCACATAACAATACNGCACCCATCGATGCTGCCATACCAGTACATATAGTAGAAACCGAGGAAGATATAAACTGTATTGTGTCATATATCCCTAATCCGGCATATACTTGTCCTCCAGGAGTATTTAAATAAATTTCAATATCATCTTTTGGACCCACAGACTCTAAAAATAATAATTGTGCTTGTATAATATTCGCCACTGTATCATTGATCGGAACACCTAAAAAAATAATTCGATCCTGCATAAGACGAGAAAAAACATCCATAGTAACTTGCCTTCTATTTTCTGTGATTTCCTCTGTAATTGTTGGATTAATATAATTACCATAGGCAGATGTATAGTTATGCAATGTTGTACTACTAATCCCTATATGTTTATTCGCATATTTTTTGAATTCTTTTGAACTATCCACGATAAAATTATTTTTGATTATTAGCTAATTTAATAAATTCATCCAAAGTAATGGTGCTTGTCTTGATTTTCATTGTACTCTTAAAATATTTTACAAGCTCCATTAAGACTAATTCATTTGTCATTTTTTCTGCCTCTTGCTTATTTTTTAAAACATTTCCAACAATACCTTCTATTTCTTTATCATCCATCTGAACATTACCATAACTCCTCATCTGTTCTAGCACATGTTTTTTTGTGAAAGCATGTAATGCTTCATTTGTAATTTGAATATTATTCTCTTCACATATTTTATTCTCTATTAATTGCCAAGAAAGATACTTTACATAATTTTCATATTCTTTTTTAAATTCTGATTCTTGAAACTCTTTTTTAGCATTCATTTTTAACCATTTCTTTAAAAATTCGTTAGGCAATTCTATTTTTGTTTTTTTCATAAAAAGCAAAGAACCATCGTTAAATAGTTTTCGATCTGATTCCTTTACGTACCTTTGACTTAACTCTTCTTTGATATATTTTTCAAAATCTTTTTTGTTTTTTATAGTTTTTTCTGGATATACTTTTTTAAATAAATCATCGTTGATTTCAGCTGGAACTAAACGATTAATGTTATTTATCGTACATGAAAAATCTGCATTCAAACTTTCTGCGGATTCTTTAGAAATATTTAACATAGAAGCAAGATCTATTTTATTGCTAAAAGCCTTATGAATTGGAATAATAATACTATCTGATTTCTTAAGTTTCATAAACTTCTTTCTGATACTAGTGTCACTGATCTTATCAACTAATAATGAAGAGGTGTTGGACACACCATCTTTTTTTGGATTATTGTTGTCTAATTCTTGAAATGACACATTGAGCATATCTTCTAAATCAATTTTCTCTGGATGAATGACCTGACCATATCTTTTTGTAATATTAGCTATATGATCTTTAACTTCTTTATCAGCAGGACTAATTAACCAATAATCCAGTTTCGACTTTTCAGCTAATGATAAATCTAATACTGGCTGAAGACCTAGTTCATATTCAAATACATAATCAACATCTTTTTTAAAATCAATAGCCTTGTCTACAGGAATAGGTCCTCCAAGAATTGATATTTTTTTTTCTGTTATGTACTTTTGTATCCCATTTGAAATCAGTTTATTAATCTCCTCTACTTTTATAGATAATTCATATTTTTTCTTTACCAATCCCATTGGAACTTTCCCTACCCTAAAACCTGGAAGAGTCATTTTTTTCTGATAATCAGATAATTGTGAATTAACCGTATCAATATAATCCGATTCCTTTATTTTTATTTCTAATACAATATTGCTATTGTCTATTTTTTTGTCTGTTATTTTCATTTAAAATATTCATGTAATTTGAGCGCAAATATAACAGAATTAAAGAGAATGAACATGATTTATCTTGTGATAAAATCACTTGAAACAACTATCTTTGTAATAATAATCACATATTAGAACAATATACATGCGACTTTTATTCTTTATTCTATTATCATTTCAATTAATTGCTCAAGATATAGCGTGGGTAAATAATATAGAAACTATTAGGAGTTACTCTTCTCCAAGAACAACAGATTTAAACAACGACAACATAAAAGATGTTGTTATAGGTGGAGGCGTAGATGGNCTACCTTCAGCTCACGGAGTAAATGCGATTGATGGATTAAATGGTAATCTAATTTGGACTACCTCTACTAGCAATGAAATGTTTACGAGTCCGCAATTTTTTGATGTTAATGGTGATAATATTGATGATATATTGATAGGTGGTAGAGATGCGGAATTAAGACTAATTAATGGTAGTAATGGTGAAGTAATTTGGGAATTTTGGACAAGTGAATCAAATCCTAATGACGATGGATGGTACAATTTCTACACATCACAAATAATAGATGATCTAAATGGTGATGGTATACATGAAATTCTCGCTGCTAATGGAGGAGATCACTCATTAGATGACTCTGAAATTAATCGACCTCCTGGACATATAATGATAATTAACGGTTCTAATGGATCTGTGTTTAAAACAGCAGTCGTTCCCGATTCAAATGAAACTTATTTATCTCCTGTGATTTGTGACTTAAACAATGATGGAAATCAATCAATTATTTTTGGGACAGGTGGGGAAACTATACAAGGGAACTTATGGATAGCTGACTTAAATGAATTAATAGATGAGGATTTATCTAATGCTACACCTCTTATTTCAAATTCTCAACTTGGCTATCTAGCACCACCATCTATTGGTGATCTAAATTCAGACGGAGTGAAAGATATTGTTACACAAGGTTTTGATGGCAAATTAACAGCAATAAGTGGTATTGATTTAAGCATACTTTGGCAATATGAAATTGCTTATACAAATACAGAATCACAGGCGTCTCCTATCTTAGGTAAATTTTCAAACAATAATTATGGTTTAGATGTTTTTGCTACTCTGTTTTCTGGGGCTTCCTCTCAGTATTCTGATTACTATCAAGTATTAATAGACGGAGAAACTGGNAATCAATTATGGATAGACAGTATAGGAGACATAAATTTTTCTACTCCCATTGCATTTGATTCGAATCTTGATGGAAAAGATGAAGTGCTAATTTCAATAATTAATCATAATGGTAGTTATTTTGAGAGTGAATTAATTTTAATTGATTTTGTGAATGATTCACAAACAAGCTTAACTGGACCAATATCTGGAGGTAATGTAGCATGCACACCTCAAATTAGCGATGTAGATAATGATGGATTCTTAGATATAATTTTTTCAGTAAGGGCAGACAGCACCAATCCATTTGGTGATGGAATATCCTATCCAAACGGAATAAATACTATGCGGATTTTAACAGAATATACATTGTNAGAAAATAATATATCCTGGGGAAGTTATATGGGAACTAATTTTGATGGAATATATAATAATGGTTGTGAATGGGGTGATCTGGGTTTATTTGCATTTCCAAGTGCTGCATGTCCTGGTGAAAATAATGCAATGCTGAATTTATATCCATCAGCTGGTACTCCACCATATACATATTTATGGTCCAATGGAGAAACAACAGAAGATTTAGAAAATATAGGACCTGGGCTTTATTCAGTTTCAGTAACAGATGCTAATGGTATCTGTGATACAATTAGTAGAGAAGTTAATGAATACGAGATTATTTCATTCTACCAAGCACCAAGTTGTCCTGATGGTANTGATGGTCTGGTATATTTTAATTCTACAGGTTGTGACTGTAACTCAAGTTTTTGTCAATGGATTTGGGAATTAAATGGTGATACAATTGCACAAGGAGATGGCAGTACGGCCGAAGAAACATATAAATATTTATTTAATATCGAGGCAGGGACATATACTGCAACCATTATACATCCTGATGGTTGTGAAATACAACAGGAGATTAATGTTCCAGATGGCACAATGATAGATGATGTCGATATTCAAAACGAATGTGAATCTAATAATAATGGCTGGATTGACTTAATAGTCAATCCAGCGGATAGCNTAATTCAAAATTATTTATGGAGTAACGGCGAAACAACACAAGATATATTTAATTTATCTGCAGGCTCTTATTCTGTTATAGTGAGTGACACAGTATGTATAGATACACTATATTTTGATATTGAGAATNCTGATTTTGAAGAACTGTTGATCATATCCGATGANGATATAATAGGTCCGACTTTTACACCTGCACCTGAAACATATAGTGTCGAAATGGAAACACTGAATTCAAGCTGTATGGGAATATTAGAACTTTGGATAGCGACTAATTCTTCAGAGCTTTGGTGGGATGCTATTCCTAATGATGTTGGAGATTATGAATCTGGTTTGTGTTCTGATGGAGACTGGTGTGTGAATATTATAGACTCATCTGAATTTCCTGGATGGAGTCAAATAACACTAATTTTTCATGCTGAAGGTGTATATGAATTCCTTGCATATGCAAACAGCTCCTGTCCAGCATATTCAGGTTATGAAGATTCTATTGAAATTACGGTAACAGATAGTTGTAGCTTCATCAATATTGAAGAAAATCTAGCACCTAATATATACACTGATCTAAATAATAATTTAATCATTAATCTCTTTGATCAAAATGAAAAGATTCAAGTTCAAATATTTGATTTAAATGGNAAGAAGATATTAGACTCTNAAATTAATACAACTAATATTATATCACTGGATAATTATCCAATTGGCATATATGGCCTCCGATTATTATTCCCTGATTTTGTCTATACTAATAAAATCATTGTACATTAACAAGTGAAAGATAAAGTATTAATTACAGGTTTTAATGGTGCTTTAGCTAAACAANTAGATAAAGTACTAGATCCAAATAGATACCAATTAAATTACTTGACAACCAAAAAAAATCTATGTAGTAAACATATATTTTATTGGAATATCAATGATGGATATATTGACCGAAACGCTCTCATGAATACAAAGCATGTAATTCATCTAGCTGGTTTTAGTATATCAAATGCATGGACAAAAAAAAATAAAAAAATCATGTTTGATAGCAGAGTGAAAGCGAGCAAAATAATTTACACTGAATGTCTGAACTTGAACATTAAATTAAAAACATTTATNACTGCATCTGCNATGNGNTATTATGGCTTTAATCAAAAAGGAATCAANAAGGAAGATGATCCAGCNGGAATTGATTGGATGTCAGAATTATGTGTGCAATGGGAAAGTGTCGCAAACAATTTCCAATCAATGGGTGCACGAATTTGTAAATTAAGATTTAGCTTAATACTAGGAGAGGAATCGGAAATCATAAAAAAAACCAATACTGGATTTAAATTTGGTTGTGGATTAATTTTTGGATCTGGTAAACAACAATTTGAATGGATACATATTGAAGACGCATGTAGATTTATTAAATTAATTGTTGAAAATAATAATGCTAAAGGTGTGTTTAACATAGCTAGTCCTCAATCAATTTCTCATTATGATTTTATTAAAAAATTTCAATTAATTAAATATCCAAAATCTTTTTTATTACATATACCTAAAGTAATTATCCAATGTTTAATGCCTAAAAAAAATGTATTATTGTTTAATAATATAAAATTATGCGTAAACAGAATGAAAAATCTTGGATTTAATTGGAAATATGACACTATTGATAAAGTAATTCGAGAAGGGATGTAAAAGTCATCTTCGAAATCCAATTTTTCTTTTTTCTACTTTTTTAACTGCACCATTAATGTCTTCGTGGCTTGCTTGAGANATTCTAATATTCAACTCTAAAGTATTTGCTAACATATCATGCCATTTTTTTTGTTGATCTAAGAAATTNCCATCTGATCTAGCAATATTTCTGATATCCATTAAAAAATACTCTCTTCTATCAATGCTAAANTCGGTTTGTGTTTTCAAAAAGTCAACCATAGATATCATTGCACCAATTTGATCATTAATACTTTTAATATTACTTTTCGACCACATAAGAGTTTCATTGATTATTTTAGTCATTTTTTCTTNATCTTTACCAACCCATCTATACATAAAATTGCTAATTGTTTTCTTTTCTTCTGGAGTTAAATTACCATCTGAACTAAAAGCAAACGTATGATATATATAAAATATACAATGTAAGACCGTAAGATTTTTAGACGTTTCCATTAATCTGTTTTTTAAATTATAAATATGTTACCATTTTCCATACATAGGGTTTGGAAAAATAAACTTGTTCCTTCCAAATCTATATTCTTCATTTTCTGAAAAATCTCCAATAGCATCACCAAAATAAGCAATGACTTTTTGAGGNCCATATGCTTTCATTCTCTTTGTTCCATCAGATATTTCTTTTCTTCTAACAACTTTTGTGTCTTCTTTATTTTTTCTTAATAAAAAAATATCATCCTTAATGTCAAGTCCTAATTTTTTCATATTACTCTTTGTTGCATCTAATGTTTTATGATCTCGATTACTAAGATATATAATGCGAGCATGTGGATTTTTCTTATATTCTATAATAAATTCTTTTGCNCCTGGAACTAATTCTGACACTTCTGTTTCAACCCANTTATTCCAACTATCTAAATTATAACTTTCTTTATTTAAATGTAATTCGATTTGATATTTTGAATTATCTAAAACAGTTTCATCTAAATCCATTACAATGAAAGGGTTTATGTTTCCTTGAGATTGTTGTCTAACAGCTATTATAGCGGTTTGATAAATTTGTTGACATAATTTTACATACTCTTTCGACTGCGTCACCCATTTAATTTCGTTTGGCAATTCATTTAAATGATTGAAATCTGTTGGATTTTGAGACCATAAAACAATGGGNAAAAAAATAAGAATTATTCGATACATAATTTTAATTTAAAATTAAATATAATTATAATGTATAGTAAATACGTATTGTGAAATTACTATTTTTAAAATACCAATACGAATGTCTAAAATAAAAACTCTATTAAAATTAATAATGAGAAATNAAATCACTAAAATAATATCNTTTGTTTTATTTATGAGTATNATCTTTNCTTGTAATAAGAGGAACAATATCGATAATTATAACTCNAACCTAAAAATAGTTCAATCGGCTATTGCTGATATAAATGAATACTTTCTTGATGATTCAAAAACAAAGATTAATATAAATACATACTATACAGATGATTTTATTTTTTATTCCTACCCAGCTGGTTACAAAAAAGGAATTAAAACATCTAAATTCGATTACATTAATAATTTGGATGAGATGAAGAAAATGAATATGTCAATTAACATTGGTCATTGTATTTATTTGCCAGGTATTAATGAAATATCTTATGATTTAGATGGTAGTGTACGTGTATATTATGGAGCAACTATGGCTATCGACACAAATATTATTGAATTCTCAGGCTATCGAACAATCAATTTGAAAGATGGAAAAATTGAAGGCATTTGGGAATGGGCAGATTATGGCGGTGTAAAGAATCAATTAAATCAGTTTTATAAATAGATAGACGGCAGTACCCACCGTACTTGGTGGACCATACTGGATTCGAACCAGTGACTTCTACCCTGTCAAGGTAACACTCTAAACCAACTGAGTTAATGGTCCTNAACTAATNNAAAANNNCNAAGAAANACATAGNNNTT
>PAVX01000015.1:0-953 GCA_002713285.1 Flavobacteriales bacterium | reverse complement strand
AGTGGGCGATACTGGATTCGAACCAGTGACCCCCTGCTTGTAAGGCAGGTGCTCTGAACCAACTGAGCTAATCGCCCTNACTAAAGAATGCAAATATATAAATCTATTCAATATTATCTAAATATTTTAATATATCTGACACAATAAATGTACTACCAGTAATCATAATTAAATCATTTTTATTTGATTTTGAAACTAAATCAGTATACGCATTATATGACAAATCAAATATTTTATAACTCAAATTATAGTTATCAAAATAACTTGATAATTCATTTGGATTAATAATTCTTTCATTTAAACTTCCACATATATAATACTGATAATCCTTTGGTAAAATTTTCAAGATACTCTTAAAATCTTTATCTCTTGAAAAGCCAAGAATGATATGTTTATTGAGTTTGGATATATTTAATTCTGATACTATATAATTAAATGCTCCTATATTATGAGCAACATCACAAATAACTAATGGCTCTTTTGAAATAACTTCCCATCGTCCACGTAAACCAGTATTTTTAATTATATGATTTAAGCCATTAATAATATGATTCTTGGAAATTTTATAATCCAAATTATTTAAAATTTTAATGGCTGTAGCTGAAGTATTAATGTTATTAACTTGATAATCACCTTTTAAATCAGATTTATATGGAGCTTGTTTTGAATAAAATATCGGTGCTTGTAAATTTTGAGCTTTCTCCTCAAAAACATGAGTATGTGGGGATTTTTTACCAATTAAAATAGGGGTCTCTTTTTTTATAATACCTGCTTTTTCTTTTGCAATTAAAGTAAGTGAATCTCCTAGTAAATCTTGATGATCGAAAGAAATGTTAGTTATAATCGATAATACTGGAGTTATGACATTAGTGGAGTCTAATCGACCACCTAAACCAACTTCAATAATAGCCAAATCAACATTATTACATTCAAAATATTTAAAAGCCATTACA
>PAVX01000014.1 GCA_002713285.1 Flavobacteriales bacterium | reverse complement strand
AAGAAAAACTACAAAATATTAATTTTATTGATTCATATTTGTTAATGCACGGTTTAAATTATATTATTGCATCCAATGAATCATTATAGATTATTATTTTTTTTAGTATTGTTCATATCGCCTTTTGTTAAAGGCCAGATTAATACGTATTCACCATACTCATATTTTGGCTATGGTATTCTGAGTGAAACAAGTAATATAGCTAGTGTTTCGATGGGAGGCTTAGGAATCAGTTTGATGGATAATAATGATATAAATTATTTAAATCCAGCTACCTACTCTTTTTTAGATCAAACATCTTTTGAGGTGGGTGTGAAATCATCGTTTATTAAAATGTCTCAAGATTCTTTAGTTCAACGGAATTTTATTAGTGGACTTTCAATAATAGGCCTAGGTTTTCCAATTTCTAAAAAAATAGGTGTTGCTATTTCTTTATCACCTTATAGTAGTGTTGGGTATGATTTAACAACTACTGATTTAATTACTAATGAAATGAATGAGACTATTGAGTCAACTTATAATTATTATGGTTCAGGTGGTTTAAACAGGCTCTTATTTGGACTTTCTTGGAAAGCTATAGATTCTCAAAATAGTAATTTAGCTTTTGGTTTGAATTTCAACTATTTGTTTGGCTCTATTGAACGACAAACAACTATTTTTTCTAATAATTCACCTGTTTATTTCAGAGATAAAAGTGATAAAATTATGAATGGATTAAATATTCAATTAGGCGTTCTATACTCAGTATACCTTGAAGATATAGGGGACTACATAATTAATATTGGTGCTCAAATCCAACCTAATAGTACGATGAATTATAAGATTAAGACATTACAATCAATGTATACAGGACCTTCATATAATTTGAATAGTAGTGATACTCAGATTTTGTTAGATGACCCAGGGACTATTTATAATGATGATTTCCCAACTTCGTATGGACTTGGCTTTAGCGTACAAGATAAGAATCAAGAAAAATGGCTTATAGGATTAGATTATAATGCTACTTCTGCTTATTCTTCAACACAATCAGAATATAATTTATCTAGTGATATTATGAGAAATTATACAGAATATGTTATTGGGGGATTTTTTACACCTAATAAATCAGATATATATAATTATTTCAATAAGGTGCAATATAGGTTTGGTATTTCATATTCTTCAGGCTATATGGATATTGGTAGCATTACTGATAATGTCTCAGATAAGCTAAAAGATATTTCCTTTACATTTGGATTTGGATTGCCTATGAACAAGAAATTTTCAATTGCAAATATTGGTTTTGAGTATGGTATTTTAGGAAATAATTCTCAAACAAATGTTATACAAGAAAATTATTTTAATTTATATATGTCAATGACATTAAATGAAAAATGGTTTAGTAAAAGAAAAATTCAATAATGAAAAAAATCATCATTTTATTAATAATTATTTCGGACATTACATATTCTCAAGATACAGGGAGATTAAATTTTCAGGACTTAGATCCATTCGATTCTTTTCCTCAAAATGAAACTAATTTGAATATTGGTAAGTATGGTCTTGACACATTGCAGTGTGAAGAAAATTTGACTATCTATAATGAATTTTATAAACAGAAAAGTTATAGTTCGGCTTTGAATTCATGGTTTTATTTATTTATACATGCTCCAAAGCGAACAAAAAACATATATATTCATGGAGCAACAATGTATAAGAGTTTCATTAAGAATGAAGAGGATAGTATAAAGAGAGAAATACTTATAGATAATTTATTAAAAATTTATGATCAAAGAAATATGTTTTATCCTGGCCAAGAAGGATTAGTGATGGGCTATAAAGGGGCAGACTTATATAGATATAGAAAGTCCAATGTAGATGCAGCTAAACAATCATATGATTTATTAAAAAAATCTTTTAACATTGAAAATGAAAAATCAACTGCTCGAACTTTAAATTATTATTTTTCTTCTGCTGCAAAATGCTATCAAAATGGAATTCTTACAAAAGAAGATTTAATTGACTTATTTTCTGAGGTGTCAAATGTTGTAGATTATAAGGACGCTGCAATTAATCAAGTTAATTTTGATTTAAATCAAAAAAGTCAATTGAATTCTAAAGAGTCTAAAAAGCTTAAAAAAAATCAAAATGAATTAGAAAAATTGAATGATGTTCGGTCAAATATGGAAAAGATACTAGCCCCACATGTGTCTTGTGAAAAATTACAAACATTATATCAAGAAAAATTTGAGATAAAGCAAGAAGATTCAAGTTGGTTAGAGCGTGCCGCACAATTATTAAAAAAGGGGGACTGTATAGAGACTCAAATATATTTTCAAATTGCTGGAAAATTATATGAATTAAATCCTACGCCGAAGTCAGCATTTTATATGGGCTATTTATCCTTAAAACAAGAAGATTATGTAGCAGCAGTTGATTATTTTAATCAAGCGGTTCAAGGTGAAGATGATAGCATTAAGAAATCAGATTATTTGTTATATCTAGCAAAAACATATGCTGCAATGGGGAGTAATAGCAAGGCTAAAAAGCACGCTTTAGAAGCAAATAGACAGAGGTCTGGCTGGGGGGATCCATTTATGTTAATCGGAGATTTATATGCGCAAACATCTAGATCTTGTGGCCAGAATACAGGAAATATAACAAATGATGAATTTAGTAAACGAGTGGGTTATTGGGCGGCAATTGAAAAATATCAATATGCTAAACAAATAGACCCATTATTAACAGAAGAAGCTAATCAAAAAATCAAAAAATATAGTGAACAAGCTCCTGATAAAACATCGACTTTTCAAATAATTGGCTTGGATCAAAATGAATATAAAATTGAATGTTGGTATATAGAATTAGTCAAGAATCCATATTCTTCAAATTAACGAAACCACAATGTACATTAAGACAATTAGATTAGTGATAATTTCAATATCTATCATGTTTTTCGGATGTTCCAATAATATACAGGATATTAAATTATTATATAAAGAGTCAGTTGATTATGATTTTGGTTTAAATATAGAGACAAATTATTATTTAAAAGGTCAATTAGAGTTTAAATTACTTGCAGAAGAGATGAAAAAAATCAGAGGAGCAGGTGAAAAAAATATTTTCCCAAAAGGTATTAAAGTTATAGTATATAATCAAAATTCAGATACAACTGCAATTATGTCTTCAGAATTTGCGATACAAAAAAAAAATGAGCAATTAGTAGAAGCTTNTAATAATGTNATACTACGTAATTCAAANAATGAACANTTAAATACCGAAAAATTATTTTGGGATGGAAATGCAAAAACGATTTATACAGATGATTTTGTAACTATTAAAACAGAGAATGAAATTATTATGGGATATGGCTTTGTAACAGATGAATCATTTTCTTCATATTCCTTATCNGATATTACAGGAACAATATACTTATAATTAGTANTTTTTTAATTNTAAGATATATGCTNAAANTAATTAATGAGNATACATTATTCTTAAATAGTTATATATTTACNTTNATANAATGTTAATTAACATATGTCNATAGGATATATTATTATTATTACTTTAATTCTTTCTGCATTTTTTTCTGGAATGGAAATCGCATTTGTTTCTTCTAATAAATTAAAAATTTATCTTGATAAGGAGCAAGGAAACCTTACTAATAATATTGTTTNAAAATTTACAGAAAATCCGACTGACTTTATTATTGCTATGTTAATAGGTAATAATGTAGCTTTAGTGATATATGGTATTTACATGTCATATTTGTTAGAGCCTGTGATTGAAAATCATATTATTTCTATACCATTTCTAGTACTACTTATCCAGGTGATTATATCTTCATTGTTAGTTTTATTAGTCGCAGAATTTTTACCAAAAGTTATTTTTTCTCTATTTCCTAATAGATTGTTAAAATTATTTGCTTTTCCTGCAATGATTGTGATTAAGCTTCTTTCCCCATTTTCTAGTTTGATTAAAATAATTTCCAATTTTTTAATTAAGTTAATTTTTTCTAAATTGACTTTAGATGAAAAACCAGTTTTTAACAGAGTAGATTTAGATCAATATTTAGAAGAACATAATGCAATTGCTAAGCAATCAGTTAGGGGTATAGATACAGAAGTTGAAATATTGAAAAATGCATTAGATTTCTCTAATATTAAAGTTAGGGATTGTATGATTCCTAGAACAGACATAATAGGGATTAATATTAATGATAGTATCAAAAATTTACGAAACAAGTTTATTCAAACAGGACACTCTAAAATCTTAGTCTATAAAGAGAATTTAGATAATGTTATTGCCTATGTACATTCGTATGAATTATTCAAAAANCCAATAGAAATTAAAGATATATTACTACCTATATCATTGATACCGGAGAGTGTATTAGCTCAAGATGCATTAGATAAATTAATTAAGGAGCGACGAAGTGTTGCTTTGATTGTAGATGAATATGGTGGAACATCAGGATTAGTTTGTGTAGAAGATATTATTGAAGAGTTAGTAGGAGAAATAGAAGATGAGCATGATGAAACTCTATTTTCAGGCAGACAAATAAGCAAAAGCAAATATCATTTATTAGGTAAGCATAAGTTAGAAGATTTAACTAAGGAATATGGGTTTACATTTATTGACTCAGAAGAATATGATACTTTGAGCGGTTTGATTATTAGCAATATTGGTAGAATTCCTAAAAATCAGGAAGTGATTAAATTAGATCAATATGAATTTAAAATTTTAAAAATCGATGATAATTTTATAGAGGAAGTTATTCTTGGTGTCTCTTTAGAAGAATAATCGTATATTCGTATTCCAAATTTTAATAATATGACATTAAATGATATAAGAAATAGGTCTGGTCTACTTATTCTAGTTATCGGTGTAGCAATGCTAGGTTTTATTCTTACCGATTTAATGAATTCAGGAACATCATTATTTCAGAAAAGTCAGAACCTATTACTCAAAGTAGATGATACAGAAGTTACATTTACAAATTTCGAAAAAGAATTAGAAAGAAGTATTAATGTAAAATTTGCTAATAATCTTGGCTCGGTGAATATTAATGACGCTCAACGTAATAATGAAAGAGATTTATTATGGGATCAGCAAATAGAAGAAATATTATTTGACGAGAAATTTGCGAATTCTGGAATTATGGTTGGAGATAAAGAATCTTGGGATTTAATATCAGGTGAAATCACTGGAAATCAGGCTCAATTATTCGGTTATTTTTTTCGAGATCAAACAGACACAGGTGAATGGAATCAATACAATCCTGAGATGATTCAGAGTTGGATTGAAATGGGTGTAGATAATCCGCAGTGGTTTAGATATCTTTTTTTTAGAGATAATACTATTCGTGAAAGGTCTTTTTTAAAGTACTATACTGCTATTAAGCAGGGGCTATATGCTACACAATATGATGCAAAAGCACATTCTCAAAATCAATCAATATTAGCTGCTGGAAAATATATATTCATTCCATCGAATACTGAACAATTAACTTCAGAGATCTCAGAAAAAGAAATTAAAAAGTATTATAAAGAAAATACAGAAGATTTTAGAAATAAGCCTAATAGAGAAATTACATATTTTGTGTTTAATTTAACAGCTAGTAATGCTGATAAAAATCAAATTATGAATGAGATGCGAAATCTTCTATTAGATAAAAAGATTTTTAATAAGCGAACCAATTTAGAAGAAATTGATTTAGGCTTTGAGAATACTAATAATCTTGAAAGTTTTATTAATCAATATAGTGATAGTAAGTATAAATTAATTACTATGTCAAAATCTGAATTTGAAGAATCTATAGAGAGTAAAAATGTTAAAAATAAAATTATTCAACCATATTTAGATAAAAATCTATGTAAAATGGGAAGGATTGTAAATTCAAACACTGATAGTATAGAGGTTGCATATTTAACTAGAGAAATTTATGCAAGTGATCAAACATTAAATGAGATTTATTCGCAAGTTTATGAATTGATTAATAATAATAAACAAATAGAGAATTTAACCACCTTTGCTAAAGACAATAATATTCAACCTAGAACAGTTACTTTAGAGAAGATGGATCAAGTAGTGCCTGGTTTAGGATCTAGCCGGCAAATAGTTCGTTGGGCATTTAATGCAGAAACTAATTTAGACGAGCCTTCATTCTTCGATTTAGAAAATAAATATATTATTGGTGTTCTGTCGAATGTTCTAGAGGATGAAATCAAGCCACTTGCTTTAGTTGAAAATGACATTAGGTTAATACTGGAAAATAAAAAGAAAGGAGACTTGATTGCTAAAAAAATAAATAATCTTGATTATAACAGTTTGTCAGATATCGCAAACGTATTTAAAACAAAAGTTAAAACTATTGATGGATTAAATATTGATTCAGATATTTTTGGTAGTGATGGATATAATCCTGAAGTTGTTGGCCTATTTTTGGGATCTGAAAGCGGAGAAATATCCGATCCACATATTTCAAAAAGAGGTGTTTTTATATTCCAAAAATTGGAACAAAATACAGCAACTAACACTAACTTTAATCGATATAAAAAAGTTATAGTTAATGATTACCATTCGAAGGTTGATGAGTTATTGGTAGATGCTCTTAAAGAGAATAAAAAAATTACGGATAATAGGTTTAATTTTTATTAAAAACGTTCAATTCTATATGTGTCAAGTTTTATAAACACAAAGAGCAATATAGAAAACGATAATAATGCAGAACCTCCATAGCTAAAAAATGGTAGTGGAATACCAATAACTGGCATTAACCCAATTGTCATACTGATATTGATTAAAATATGCGCAAAGAGTATTGAGCTTAATGAATATCCTACAATTCTACTAAATCTAGATGTTTGTTTTTCACTTAAAATTAGAATTCGTAAAATTAGGATTGTAAATAAAGCAATTATAGTTAAGCTTCCTAAAAATCCAAATTCTTCGCCAATGGTACAAAATATAAAGTCAGTATTTTGTTCTGGGACAAAATTAAATTTTGTTTGTGTTCCTTTTAAATATCCTTTACCATTCAATCCCCCAGATCCAATTGCAATTAGTGATTGATTTAGATTATAGCCAGAGCCTAAATCATTTTTTTCTTTACCAAGGATAATGTCGATTCTTTCTTTTTGGTGAGGCTGTAAGATATTTTCATAACTATAATTAACACTACTTATTATTGAAGCACCTAGAATACAAAAAATTAATGCCGGGATAAATGTTTTTTTATTTCTACGTAATATATATGCAAAAATTAACGTCAAAAAAATTAAAAAAATAATAGTATAGTTAACTCCTATGATCATTGTAGATAATGAGAGTATAAAGATTATTATAATAATTAAAATATATCTCAAGGGTAAACCTTCTCTAAAAAACATTATTATTAATGATCCATAAATTAATGCAGAACCAGCATCTGGTTGTTTCAATATAAGTAAACATGGAATAAAAATCAAACAGCTAATGATAGCTAATTCTTTGAATTTATTAATATAGATATCTTTATCATGAATAAATTTTGCTATTCCTAAAATGGTTCCAAACTTAGCAAACTCAGCCGGCTGTAGTCCAAATTTGCCAAAATCAAACCATGCTTTTGCTCCCCCAACTTCCTTCCCAATAAATAAAACTAAAATTAATGATATGATTGATAAAAAATATATAACATAGGATAATCGAATAATAATTTTAATATCCATTAATATTATAAACATGCCGATTATTAATGAAATAATTGCAAAAAATATTTGCTTACCTACTATTGTATTTAATGAGATTAAAGAGGTGTTACCATCAGGACTATAACTACTAGAATATATACTCAAACATCCTAGCATCATTAATAATAAGTATATAACAATACTTAACCAATCTATCTTGTATGTTTTCATTACACTCACTTAATAACTAATAACTGTATTTAATATTTTTTCCTCTAAATCTGTTCGGGTTATATTTTTTGTCAAGTATTTTTCTATACATAATCTCCCTATAGGAACAGCCATCTCACTTCCCCATCCACCATTTTCGACATAAATAGCAATCGCTATTTCTGGATTTATTTTTGGAGCAAACGCAATAAATATTGAATGATCTTCTCCATGTGGATTTTGTGCTGTACCAGTTTTTCCACAAATTATAAAATCCTTTAATTTTCCTGATTTTGCTGTCCCAAATTTTCCTTCAACCGCTGTTTGCATACCATAAATTACAGGATTAAAATAGCTTGAATCAATAGAGCAATATATTTTTTTAAAAAATAATGAATCAATATCTTCAATAGAGTTATTAATTTGTTTGATAATATGAGGAGTTTTATAGTATCCACGATTACTTATTATAGCAGCAACGTTTGCCATCTGAAGAGGTGTCATTAGTAAAGCATCTTGGCCAATAGCTAGTGAAATACAAGTAGATGCTCCCCATCTATTTTGACCATATAGTTGATTATAATATTCTTCATTAGGAATAAAACCACTTTTTCTAATATAGAAATCATGATTAAATCGTTTATTTAAACCAAATGATCTGACATGGGTGTGCCAATTCTTTAATCCTTCAGAAGACTTATGCTTTTTGTTAATAATTTTATCAAATGTTGAACAGAAATAGGCGTTACAGGATTGAGCAATAGCTTGTCTAAGATTTAAGGGTGATTTATGCGAATGGCATCCAATATTTAAAATATTTTTATAGTTCCAACCATTATTGCATTTAAACAATGTGCCAGCATGAATAACCTTTTCATCTAAAGCAATTAAAGCATTGATTAATTTAAATATTGATCCAGGTGGATAAGCAGCGGAAATAGCTCTGTCATATAGTGGTTTACCTGGATCTAAATACAATTTTCTAAAATTACCTGCTCTTTTTTTTCCTACAAACATGTTAGGATTATAACTAGGTGAAGAAACTAAACATAAAATTTCACCACTAGCGGGCTCAATTGCTACAATACTACCTCGTTTGTTTTGCATGATTTTTTCCGCATACTCTTGTAATTCTATATCAATTGTAATCTGAATATCTTTACCAGCCCTGGAAAGCGTATCATATCGACCTTCTTCAAACTTTCCTTGATATTTACCAAATACATCAACAACTCTTCTTTCCACCCCCTTATCTCCTTTTAAGTACTTTTCATACATTTTTTCTATCCCTGTAAATCCTATTAAGTCTTCTCGGTTATATTGTCGATTTTCTTGCAATAATTTATTTGTAATTTGACTAATATATCCAAAAATATTTCCACCAACATTTGTGTTATATTCTCGAATATATTTTGGTTGTGCATAGAATCCTTTAAAGAAGTGTAAATTTTCTTGAATTTCAGCAAACTCCTCTTTTTGGATTCCTTTAAGGAATGAGGATGGTTTATAATTTGAGAAACTTCTTGCTTGTTTAGTCTTTTGTTCAAACTCTCTCTGAGAGATATTAAAAATATTACAAAATAGTAATGTGTCTATATTTTTTTCCACTTGGTATGGAACAATCATAATATCATGTCCTCTTTGATTTGAAATCAGCAATTTATTATTTCTGTCATAAACCCAACCTCTTTCAGGGTATTGAATTATTTTCCTTACTACATTATTTTCAGCAGACAATTTATACGTATTATTAATAATCTGTATGGAAAATAACTTAATTATAATAAATAAGAAGGATATGCATATTAGTATCATTATTGCATATCTTCGATGTGAATAAAAGTCATATCTTCTCATATCCTTTTACTAGTAGAAAGTTTATGTATAAAAAATAAAAATAATGTAAAAGTTGTGCTTGTTACTGTAACACCTAAAACAGATAAAATTTCAGAGAAATTAAACCTCTCTAGAAAGAATAAAGTGAAATGGTGTATAGTTATAAAATATAATGAAAATATTAAAAATTCACTTATTGAAAAATTCTCAATCTCAATAGATTCTTCACTATCTTTATTTTTCGTCATTTTCATTGTCCAAATAATTTTTAAATAAGCTGTCAAAACACTAGCAAAAGCATGTAAACCATATGAGTTTGAAAAAATATCAATAATAAAGCCGATGAAAAAACTTGATAGAAGTATTGATGCTTTAGAATTTTTACTAGATGTATATAAAATAAAAATCAGATAGTAATAAGGGTTTATATATCCACTTAGTTGGATATTATTTAATATAAAAATTTGTACAAATATGGCCCAAAAAAATAATGTTATTCTATTCACTGATTATAATGATTTTTCAATTGATTGTCTTTCACTCTTAAATTCATAATCTATAATGTATACAGATTCGATATTTGTAAAGTCTACAAATAAATCAATAGATATGTTTAAAAAATTCGTATTCTGGTCAGGTTTATATTCAGCTATTGTACCAATCTGAATATTTGCTGGGAGTATATTAGAGTATCCGCTCGTTACAATAGTATCTCCAATTTTAATCATTGCATGTTTAGGGATATCATATAGTTGCATAATATTTGGACTTTTACCATCCCAATTTAAGCTTCCATAATGACCGGAGTTTTTTATTTTAGCACTAATCATCAGATCTATATTAATTAGGGTAATAACTGTTGCAAAATGATTGATAGTAGTATGCGTTATCCCCACTAAGCTGTTATCAGTACTAACAACCCCCATATTTGATTTTAAATTATTGAATTCACCAGAATTAATGGTCATAAAATTTTGTTTTTTATTCCAGGAGTTTCTTAGAATTTTTGTCTGAACTATAATATTAGAATCGGTTGGAGTATTTAAAGTTTTATATTGATTAGCTTCTAACTGTTTAGTTAGAAGTAAATTTCTCTTGATAAGTTTTTTATTCGATTCTAATAAGTTTTTATTTGACTCTTTTAAAAAGAAGTACTCTTTTATTTTTTTTTCTCTATCAAAAACTTTTGATCTTATTGCAGTCATTTTTTTAGCTAAATTGGATTCACCGACAAAATGGTGAGATATAAATATTCTAAAAGAAACGCATTCAAGAAAAATGAATAGAAAAAATACATGATTGCGTATCAGTATTTGAATAATTCTACTCATATTATTTATCGCATTAAGACACCATCATATTGTTCAATATTTTTTAATGCAATCCCAGTTCCTCTAACAACCGCTCTTAAGGGATCTTCTCCAACATAAACAGGCAAGTCCGTTTTATTTTTTATTCGAGCATCTAATCCTCTTAACATTGCTCCTCCTCCAGCAAGATAAATACCACTATTATAAATATCTGCCGCTAATTCAGGAGGTGTCATTGCTAATGCTTGCATAATAGCGTCTTCAATTTGCTTGATAGATGCATCTAATGCTCGCGCAATTTCTTTATAAGAAACCTCTACAGCTTTTGGTTTACCTGTTGTTTGATCTCGCCCTTGAACTTCCCAGTTGGCGGGTATTTCTTTATCTGTTTCTTCTAAGTTTTCTAGTGCGGAACCAACTTCAATTTTAATTCTTTCAGCTGATCGCTCACCGATAACTAAGTTGTGACTTTTTCGCATAAAGTATTCAATATCTGAAGTGAAAATATCACCAGCAACTTTAATCGATTTATCTTTTACAATTCCTCCTAATGACAATACAGCAATTTCAGTTGTTCCACCACCAATATCAATAATCATATTTCCACGTGGTTCTTGCACCTCTATACCCATACCAATTGCTGCGGCCATTGGTTCGTGAATTAAATAGACTTCTTTAGCACCTGAAATTTCTGCAGAGTCTCGAACTGCTCTTTTTTCAACTTCTGTAATTCCAGAGGGGATACAAATAACCATTCTTAAAGAAGGTGACCATAATTTATTTTGCAAAGAAGGAATACTTTTTATAAACTCTTTAATCATTTGTTCTGCAGCATCAAAATCAGCAATTACACCATCTTTTAAGGGCCGATTAGTTTCAATACCCTTGTGAGCTTTACCATGCATTTGTTGAGCCTTACTACCCACAGCAATAACCTTACCACTTCTTAGTTCAGTGGCCACTATCGATGGTTCATCGACAATGACTTTATCATTGTGAATAATTAAAGTGTTGGCTGTTCCTAAATCAATAGCAATATCTTCTGTAAAAAAATCAAAAAATCCCAAAATACTTAATGTTTAAAGTGTCTATTTCCAGTGAATACCATAGCCATGTCATGTTCATTGCAATAATCTATAGATAATTGATCATTTTTTGAGCCTCCAGGCTGAATAACAGCGTTTATCCCTTGCTCACCTGCAATTTCCACACAATCTGGAAAAGGAAAAAACGCATCTGATGCCATAACAGCACCTTCTAACGAGAAGCCAAAATGTTTTGCTTTTAATATCGCTTGTTTTAATGCATCTACTCTTGATGTTTGTCCACAACCNGAACCTAATAACTGATNATTCTTTGCTAATACAATTGCATTNGATTTAGTATGTTTACAAATTTTACTAGCAAATATTANATCATTCATTTGTTTAGNTGAAACATTTAAATTAGATACTACAGTTACATTATCNTNNTCAGTTACAAAATCCTTTTGTTGACAAAGAACTCCATTTAAAACTGTTCGAAATGACATTCTTTCTAAGTTAACATTTTTTTTTCTTAAAATAATACGGTTCTTTTTAATTTTTAATAATTCAACAGCTTCTTCTGAAAAAGATGGAGCAATTAAGATCTCAAAAAATAACTTATTTATATTTTTTGCTGTCATTACATCAATATTTTGATTTGTAATTAATACTCCTCCAAATGCAGAAATTGGGTCTCCAGCTAATGCTTGCTTCCAGGCTGTATTTAAATTATTATTTGATGCAAACCCACATGCATTATTATGTTTTAATATACCAAAAGAAGGGGTTTTAAATTCATTCATTAAATTTATAGCAGAATCAATATCTAATAAATTATTATAAGATAATTCTTTACCATTTAGCTGTTCAAATAATTTGTCCAGATCACCATAATACATCCCTTCTTGATGTGGATTTTCTCCATATCTCAATGGTTTTCCTATTTCAATATGTTGACTAAATGTGTTTGGTATTAGTTCAGTATTAGTATTAAAATATTTAGCAATAGAAGCTTCATAGCTTAAAGTTAGGTTAAATGCTTTTTTTGCAAATAATAGTCGATCATTGATTTCAGTAGAACCATGTTTAGATAATATTAAATTAATTGCAGAATCTAATTCAGTTATTTTTGGTACTACAAGTGTGTTTTTATAATTTTTCGCTGCAGCACGTATTAATGAGACTCCACCAATGTCAATTTTTTCAATAACTTCCTCATGTGTTCCACCAGACTCTACAGTTTCTTGAAATGGATAGAGGTCTACAACTACCATATCAATTTTTGATATTTTTAATTTTGTTAAATCTTCCTCATCTTTTTCATTATTAGACCTATTCAAAATTCCTCCGAAAATTTTTGGATGCAAGGTTTTGACTCTTCCACCTAAAATTGATGGATAGTCTGTTAAGTTTTCTACAGATGTTACCTTAACACCATACTCTTCTAATGCTTTTTGTGTGCCACCGGTTGATATAATTTCGATGTTATATTTCTCAACTAATTTAATTAGTGGTGATATACAATCTTTATTATAAAGAGATATAAGTATTTTTTTAACTTTTTTCATTTTTTAATTAGGTGTTAATCGCAATGACTTCATTGATTTTATTTGGAAACCTTTCTTTCAATAAAGTTTCTATACCATGCTTTAATGTCATTTGTGACGAAGGACATCCACTACAGGCTCCTTTTAAAAAAACTTTCACTGTTTTATTGACACATGAAACCAACTCAATATCTCCACCATCCATTTGAATATTAGGCTTAATGTTCGTATTTATAACGTCTTCTATCTGTCTTTCAAGTTTTGACTTATTTTTTTTAATATTAACACTTTCCTTTTCAAGTTGCTTATTTTCACAAATAAGTATGTCGGAATTTAACTTATCTTGAATGAATATCCTTATTTGGTTCGTTATATGGGTCCACTCAGCAGTATCATGTTTTTTTATCGATATATAATTATTTGATATAAAGATTTCTTTTACAAATGGAAACTCAAATATTTGTTGTAACAATGGCCATCCCGATGCTTCTTGAATATTAGTAATTTCTTTGGTTATTTCGGTTAAGATTTTATTCGAAACAAATTTCATAACAGATGGATTCGGTGTAGATTCTGCATAAATTATAAAAGGAATTTTATCACTCATTTNGTACTTAAAAATAGGATTTATAAATATCTATTGTTAAGATAACAATAATTTTATGAAAAGATATTTTCTTCTTTTAGAATTATCCCAGATGGAAAAAATAATTTTGTTTTTTCTTGAAAATGATGAGTATAATCAGACACATAGAAATGATGTTGAGGCCTTGTTGTTTTTTTATTTAGTAAATTATTAANTTCCAATTTTTCTTTTANATCACCTCCAATATATTTTAACACGCTAAGAAGGTTGATATTTTTTTTATAATATTTTAAAATTTGTTCTTTGATTAATGGGTAATGTGTGCATCCTAAAATTAGTGTGTCAATGTTTTTTAGTTTTTCATTTTTTAAATAAGAATCGAGTATGCCTTTTTCATATAATTCGTTATTGCCCTCTTCAATTAAACTAGCTAACAATGGGGTAGGTAATGATGATACAGTTATGTCGGCTCTTTTTTTAATGATACTTTCTTTATAAATATCAGTAGATATAGTAGCATTGGTTCCAATCACACCTACNTTTTTTATNAGTTTNTTNTCANTTACAGCATTGACAACAGGGTTTATNACATTAAATAATAAGCACTTCTGATTAGTNTTCTTCACTAATTTTTTGAAAGCGATTGATGATGCACTATTACATGCAATCACAATCGCTTTGCATTTTTTCATTAAAAGAAAATCAGTAATCTTTTCTGAATAATAAATTATCTTATTAGATGATTTATTCCCATAAGGAAGATGTTGCGTGTCTCCAAAATAAATAATTTTTTCTTGAGGAAGACTTTGATTAATTGCATGAGCAACAGTTAAGCCACCAATACCAGAATCAAATACTCCTATAGGACTTTCAGAATTCAAGTGATATTAAAAATTCTATAAATTCAATTTTGATTTAACTAATTGCGTGATGTCATGAGAATCATCCTTATATACAACTCCCCCTTGGAGACCTACAATATCAAAAATATATGAATAGCCTTTTTCTTTTGCAACCTGATCAATAGCATTTTGAATTTTTGTTAATATCGGTTCAAATAATTCAGCTTGTTTCATTTGAATACTTTGTTCCGCGGATTGTTCAAATAGTACAATACGTTCTTGCAGATTTTCAAGACTTTTAAGTTTATCATTCCTGACAGCATCATTCATGCTTTCTTGATTAATTTGAAATTCTTTTTGTTGTGCTTCAAATTCTTGCATCATAATCTGACCCTGTTCTTGCAGTCCCTCTAATTCTGCTTGTAGTGCTAATTGTGCAGTTCCTGCTTCAGGCATTACAGATAGAATATCTTGAGAGTTGACATGTCCAAATAATTGTTGTCCAAATGTTAAAATTGAAACAAATAGACATATTAGTGTTGTAATAAATTTAATTTTCATTTGTATTGTTTTTTTAATAATTAATAACCTAGTTTTTCTAATATCTCTTCACTTTTATTTAGTTCAGGATTTGCAAATAACATAATTAAATCAGAAGATTTATCAAAGATGATATCGTACTTTCCTTCTTCTGAAAAGTCAGCAACAGCTCCATAAATTAAATCTTGAATAGGCCTAATCAACTGATTTTGTTTTTTATATAATTCGCCATCTGGGCCAAATCTTTTTTTAGTTAGTGATTTGATTTCTTGTTCTTTTTGAATGATCACCTCTTCCCTATTTCTTTTTGTTTCTTCTGGTAGCAGATATTGTTCAGCTTGATATTTTTGATATAATCTTTCGACCTCCTCTTTTAATATATTAATTTCTTCTTCCCATTCTAATGATAGATTATTTAATTCTTCTTGCGCAGTTGTAAATTCAGGAATATTTTCTAAAATATATCGACTATCTACATATGCTATATTTTGAGCACGGGCAAATAGGCTCATGAAGATTAAAATGATAAATAATTTTTTCATAATTTTTTCAAATTTAATAAATTAAAATTGTTGACCAATTGTTAATTGTGTCACTAGTCCGCTGACGTCCCCTTTTTGATCTAAATAATCAAACCCATAGCCAAAATCCACCCCTATAAGACCAAACATTGGCATAAAAATACGAACTCCAACTCCTGCTGATCTTTTCACTTCGAAAGGTTTAAAATAATCAATGCTCTCCCATGCATTTGCAGCTTCTGCAAAGCACAATGCATATATTGTGGTTGTTGGATTCAATGAGATAGGATACCTTAGCTCTGCAACATATTTACTATATACAGGCATACCAGGATAACTGCCTCCACTATATGAGTTTGGATAACTTAGTAAGTATTCATTATCGTATCCACGGACACCTATGTTGTCTCTACCGAATAATGAATAGCTTTGTTGCAGCATATCTCCTCCCACAAAAAACTTACCAAATGGAGGATCGCCAATATCATCGTTGTATGCTGATATGAATCCAAATTCAAATCGTGTTTTTAAAACCAAATTCCCGACAATTGAACTATACCATTCTCCACTTGTTTTAATTTTATAATATTCTAAAAGGTCAAACTTCTCATTAATATCCATATTTGAATAGTCTTTATTATTGAATAAAGAATAGGGAGGAGTAAATTCTAATCCAAATGAAAATGTTGATCCAGATCTTGGGTAAATTGGATTAAAAACAGAACTTCTTTTTATAATNGTAGAGAAATTAATGTCTGTTGTAACTCCTTCTAATTCATCCGGCACGCCTCCACGCCTCCAATTTTCGATATTATATCGGTCGATATTAAAGCTATTATGAATTGTAAAATAATCATCTGGCCATTTTAGCCGTTTACCTAANCCGATACTAAATCCAATNATTTCCATTTTTTCTTCTAATATGATAGTGTCACCAATTAGATAATTTTCTTCTGCATAGGTTAATAAATTAGAATCATCTACAACTACTGAAAATTCACTTGGTGTACTTTGAGAATATGATAAAGATGTTGTAAATGAATTAGGCNTTTTGCCCCCTAGCCATGGCTCTTGGAAAAGTGCTCTATAAGTTTGGTATGCCGTACCATAAAACTGTGCGTTTAATTGAACTTTTTGTCCATCTCCCGTTGGTAAAGGCGACCAAGTGCTTTTATCTTTGATACCTTTTGTAGAGAAGTTATTAAAAGTAACACCTACTTGTCCAACAAATCTTCCAGCACCATAACCTCCTGACATTTCAATTTGATCCGCAGGTTTTTCTTCGACAACATACTCAATATCCACATTTCCTGTTTTTGAATCTGGAACAGGGTTTACTCCTAGTGCCTCTGGATTAAAGAAACCTAACCTATTAAGTTCTTCTTGTGTTCGAATAATATCAGAACGTTTAAATAATTGTCCTGGTAATGACCGAACTTCTCTAATAATTACGTGATCATTTGTTTTTGTGTTTCCTGTAATTGTAACATTTTTGATTGTTGCTTGCGTTCCTTCACGCATTTGCATTTCAAGATGAATAAAATTGTNATCATCTATTTTTATTTCAACGGGATTTACTTGAAAAAATAAATATCCATCATCCATATATAATGCACTAATATCATCACCATTTTGACTCATGTTTAATCTTGAATCAAGGAGCGTTTCATCAAATATNTCTCCATATTGAATTCCAAGTATTTCAGATAATGTGTTGGAATCATATTTAGTATTGCCAAGCCATTGAATATCTCCAAAAAAGTATTGTTCACCTTCGCTGATTTCAATATTTAAGACAATTCTATCTTCTTCAATTATTTCCACATCTTCTTTTACTATAAAGGCATCTCGATAACCTTTTTGTTTATACAAACCAACAACATTATCTAAGTCTTGTTGATAATTATCTGCTATTAATTTTGATGTTGATAACAAATATCTTAAACCTGTTTCTCGCGTCTCTTTCATTACTTTTTTTAGTTTCGATGATTTGATACTTTCATTACCTATAAAATTAATTTCTTTGATTTTGACTCTAGTATTTTTATTAACATTAAATTCTAATGTTACTTTTCTGTGATTAATTGAATCAGGGATAGATTGAACATCGCAATAAATATTCGGAAACCCTTTGTTAATAAAGTAATTTTCTATTTTTTGTGTACTAATTAGGATTACATTCGGAGTGATAGTCATACCAGGATAGAAAGCTATTTCTTTCCTAATATTTTCTTCTTCGCCTTTTTTAATACCGTTAAATTTAAATTTCAATAAACTATTAGCAGTTTCCAAGTATATATCAAGAATGATTGCTTTTTCATCTTTGTGTTTTTTCGATATCTGAATGTCTGAAAATAGCCCTTGTCCCCATAGTGTTTTTAAACCCTTTTTAATATCTTCTCCACCGAGATTAATTTTTTGGCCTATTGATAAGTCCATGAGTTTTAGTATAGATTTCTTATCTATAGTGTGGTCTCCAGATAATTCAATACCTCCTAATATATATTGTTGTTGGTTATTGGTTTGAAGTGTTGGTTGTTCTTGTCCAAAGACCATAAAAGAGGTCAATAATAATATAAAAAGTATTTTATAAAAGTTCATTATTAATTTGTTCTGTTGTTTTTCCAAATCGACGTTCTCTTTTCTGGTATTCAAAAATAGCTATATATAACTCTTCTTCATCAAAATCAGGCCATTTTTTTTCACTAAAATATAATTCTGAAAATGCAATTTGCCATAAAAGGAAATTACTAATACGTTTTTCACCACTTGTTCGGATGAGTAGTTCAGGATCTGGCAAATTGAAAGTTTGTAAGTATTTAATAAATATTTTTTCAGTTAAAGGTTTCTGAGGATCTAGTGTTTCTGACGATATAATCTTATTGATTGCTTCCATTATTTCATTTCGGGAACTATAACTTAGGGCTAACGTTAGAGTTAAAGTATTATTATTAGTTGTTGCTTCCACCATTTCATTTAATGCATATTGACATTTTTTTGGCAAATCTTCAATAGACCCAATTATATTAATTTTAATTTTATTTTTTAAAAAATGATTTTGATTTTCTTTAATTGTTGACACAAATAGATTCATTAACATTTTTACTTCTGTTTTTGGCCTTTGCCAATTTTCTTTTGAAAATGCAAATAATGTTAAGTGTTTAATTTTAATATTGATTGCACATTTTACAATTTTTTTGACAACTTTTACACCTTCTAGATGGCCAAAGAATCTTTTTTTTCCTTGTTCTTTTGCCCACCTTCCATTACCATCCATAATAATAGCAATATGTTCAGGGATATTGGATTTATCTAATTTATTAAAATTACTCATTTACTGTCATGTTACTACATCCTTTAGCAGGGTCTTTAATACTATAGATTATACTTAAACCAAAAAAACCATATTTATCATTATTATAAGGGTTTCCTCTTTGAAATCCATGTGGAAATTCAGTTTCAGATTGATTCGCCAATTCATTAGCTAATTGATTGAAGTTCGATTCATTCACATATGTTTTACTCACATCATCTATATAATCAGTGAATGTAATTCGCCAACCTATATTAAAATTCAATGTTATAAATTCATAAATATTAAATTTATACCCAATTCCAAATGGAATTGAAATTCCATCTAGCTCATATAGTGCTCTCGATGGCTCTTCATCAGAACCTTGACCTTCTGTTCCTAATGGTCTTAAACTATACCAATTCCCATCAGAATGTTGAGCTTGCGGATTGAAAAAAAATTTAGTAATACCTGAAAAAATAAAAGGTGTATGATTGTATTCAGAATCACGACTTAAATATGGCCGAAAATTAAATTCAGTTATTAATCCTAACTCAGTTATTTTTGATTTAAAATGCAAATTTCTTTCTAATGAAAAAATATCGGAACTATAAGAGTCGTCTGCATATAGATTGCCTTTGTAAACAGACAGATTGATACTAAAATGATGATTGAGATTTCGTTTAAATTGAATTCCTGCGACAGGCTGCGTGTTTAATACTGCATATTCAGCATTATCATATCCAATATCTCCATGGAATATTGATCCTCCGACAAAAACACCAGCTTCGTATGTTTGACTAATCATACTATTTGAAACAAATAGCATAATTAATAGAGAATATATATATAAATAGCATTTTTTATTGTTATTCATAATTTCGCCTATCTAAGCCCCAAAGCATTTTTTCTCTTAATGTTTTTGAATAGTTTATTGATTCTATCTCTACTAATTTAATAGAATATCTTGCTTTTTCTATTTTTATAGAGCAGCTATTTTTTATATACTCATTTCTTGAGTCCATGGATAAAAGAAATTTTCGAGTATTTCTATCTATAATTTCAAGTTCTATGGTGTTCTTATCAGAAATCACTAATGGTCGAACATTTAAATTATGTGGTGCAATCGGTGTAATAATAAAATTATTAGATTCAGGCATTACAATTGGTCCTCCACAACTTAATGAATATCCGGTTGATCCAGTCGGTGTAGACACAATTAATCCATCTGCCCAATATGTATTTAAGTATTCTTTATTTAAAAATACTTTGATATTAATCATGGATGTGTTTTCTTTTGAACAAACAGAAATTTCATTTAATGCAAAAGGATGTTTAATCACATGATTATTAGATTTAATGCGCAATAATGAACGATTACTCAACTTGTAGTTTTTATTAATTAAATTTTTTAATAGGGTGGATAATTTCTCTTTGGAAATGGTAGCTAAAAAACCAAGTCTTCCTGTGTTAATGCCTACAATAGGCACTTCACTATCTTTTACGATGGTAGCGGCTTGTAGTATTGTGCCATCTCCACCAAAACAAATTAAATAATCAATTTTGTTATTGACCACCTCTATATTAGATATCGTTGTAATAGTTTTGTTATTGTATTCAGAGTTTAGTTTTTGTAAATGACTATAAAATGATGTAGTAGATAAAATTGTACAATTATTATGTCTCAGTTCTTCAATAAAGCATTTTATTTCATTGCTAAATTCTTTTAAAATTTTCTTTCCATGTAATAAAAAGATCATAATTTATATATTCAAATATTTTATAAAAGATTCAAATCTATCATCTAGCGCACCTGTCTTTAATTGTGCAGAAAATTGTTCAATGATTTGATAGTCATATCTTTTTAGTGCGCGTATAATACTTTGAGAGTTATTACAGTTAATTAAGATCGTTAAATGTAATTTGTCTTGTTTTATTTGAGAAAAAAATGATAAAATAGTCCCATTATTTTCTTGAATTAATCTTGAGATTTCNTGAAGATTATAATCTTTTTTTTCAACAATAATTGTNATAGTGGTGGTGGNATCANAATTTACAGATCCGATTTCNGCNATAATATCTGCAGGTTGAATATAGCCCAAATAGGTCTTGTCCACATCTATTACAGGAAGTAAAGAAAGTTGATGTTCACGAAACACGCGTATAGTTTGAAAAAGGTTCGTTTCAGAGAAAATAAAAATATTTTTTAACTGATTCTGCATGAATTGTAAAGGTTCTTGTAAGTTTTCCATGTTGAGAATAGTTTTTTCTTCAATCAATCCTAAAAATTGATAATCAGAATTTACAATAGGAATCTCAGAAACTTTNAACTCTTCCATAGTTGCAAGGATATTTATTGCACTATTTTCTAATCTAGGTGGTACAAAGTCTTTTCTAATAATATTGGTAATCATATCCTGTCTATATACAACAAACTTACTATTTTTATGTTATTAATTTATACATTAATTCTTCATATTATGACTAAGTTAAGCGTCAATGTAAATAAAATAGCAACTTTACGAAATGCTAGAGGAAACAACATACCAAATTTAGAATTTGTAACATCATCTATTCTTGATTTTGGTGCTGATAGTATTACGATTCATCCAAGACCAGATCAAAGACATATAACAGAAAAGGATGTGTTTTCACTTTCTAAAATTGTGAAAAATAGAGTAGAATTTAATATTGAGGGTTATCCTTCAAAAGAATTTATCGATTTAGTATTAAAGGTTAAACCTCATCAGGTTACTTTAGTACCAGATAAACCTAATGTGCTAACCTCACTAGAGGGTTGGGATACAATTAAAGATCAAATTATGTTAACCGATATTATTGAAGAGTTAAGGCAGCATGGAATCAGAGTGTCAGTATTTATTCACCCTAATATTGATATGGTAGAAGGGGCGGCTATGATTAATGCAGATAGAATTGAATTATTTACCGGGATATATGCCGATGATAAGAGTACAATTGAATCCTATATTAATTGTAGTAAATATGCTAATAAAATTGGTCTCGGTGTTAATGCTGGCCATGATTTAGATTTAAATAATCTTCCATTATTTATTAAAAAAATACCGTTTTTAGATGAGGTTTCCATAGGTCATGCATTAATTTCTGAATCTTTATTTTTTGGATTACAAGAAACTATTAATAAGTATAAAAAAATATTAGGATGATCATCTCTTCTAAAATTATAGGACAAGGTCCTGTAGTGATTATATTACATGGATTATTTGGTGAGGGGAGAAACTGGTTAAGTGTTGCGAATGAATTGCAATCAAATTTCGAAGTACATTTAATTGATCAAAGAAATCATGGAAATTCTTTTCATCATTTTGAACATAATTATTTAGTGTTAGCAGAAGATTTATATAATTATATAAAAGCAAAAGAATTAACTAATGTATCTATAATTGGCCATTCTATGGGAGGAAAAACAGCCATGAATTTTGCCTGTATATATCCAGATTTATTGAGTAAATTAATTATTATAGATATTGCACCTAAATCTTATCAAGATGATCATTCTCAGATATTTAAAGGTTTGAATGACGTAATAAAAAATTCCCACTCTAGAAAAGAAGCTTATTCAATTTTCATGAATTATGTTGACGATTCGGTCATGACAAATTTTTTATTAAAAGGGCTCTATTTTTCAGAGAATAATAAAGCTCAATTAAAATTCAACCTCCCTATTCTTGAAAGAAGTATTAAGGATTTACTGGGATTTGTAGCACTTCAATCAACTTTTAATAAAGTGGTATATTTTTTATCTGGTTCAAAATCTGATTATATTAATGATGCGGACTCTCAATCCATTGCTCAAATTTTTCCTGTATATGAAATTGTTAATATTAAAAATGCTGGGCATTGGATACATGTTGATCAAAAAGAGTACTTTGTAAATACAATTAATAAAATTTTAAAATAATAATTATGAATTATCTGACAGTTTTTAACAATGATGCTACAGTTTTAGGATTTTTAATAATCATGTTAACAGCAATATTTGTGCTGGAAAAAAGCCAAAATAAATATTGTAAAAGTTTTTTTAAATATGTGCCAGCTTTATTATTGTGTTATTTTATCCCATCTATTTTTAATAGTTTAGGAGTGATATCAGGAAAAGAATCAAATTTATATTTTATTGCATCTAGATATTTATTGCCAGCCAGTTTGGTATTACTAACATTAAGTATTGATCTCAAAAAAATAATTAGTCTTGGACCTAAAGCTATTATTATGTTTTTAACTGGGACATTAGGAATCTTAATAGGAGGTCCATTGAGTTTGTTGTTTGTATCTCATTTTTTTCCAAATATGATACCTATAGATTCTGATGAATTATGGAGAGGATTAAGTACAGTAGCTGGTAGTTGGATAGGTGGGGGTGCGAATCAAGCTGCAATGAAAGAGATGTTTAATGTTAATGACACTATTTTCAGCTCTATGATTACAGTTGATGTCATAGTTGCTAATATATGGATGGGATTTTTGTTATATGGTGCTGGTATTAATAATAGACTGGATAATTGGCTCAAAGCAGATTCATCGGCTATTGAAGATTTAAAGAATAAACTTATACAGTACAAAAAAGACAATCAGAAAATTCCAAATTTCATTGACTATATGATTATTCTATCGATTGCTTTTGGACTTACTGGTCTTTCTCACGCTTGTGCGGATGTTATTGCTCCATATATTCAAAACAATTTCCCCTTTTTAAGTAAGTTTAGCTTAACATCTAAATTCTTTTGGTTAATTGTTATTGCAACAACAGGGGGATTAATCCTGTCTTTTACGAAATTCAGAAAATATGAAGGAGTAGGAGCATCTACTATTGGTTCTATTTTCTTATATATTTTAGTTGCGACTATCGGTATGAAAATGAATGCGTTAGCGATTTTAGATTCTCCCGGTGTATTCTTATTAGGTATAATTTGGATGCTAATCCATGTGTTTCTTTTATTATTTGTTGCTAAAATAATAAGAGCGCCTTTCTTTTTTGTTGCTGTAGGAAGTCAAGCTAATGTTGGTGGAGCAGCTTCTGCGCCTGTTGTAGCTTCTGCGTTTCATCCCTCATTAGCACCAGTAGGTGTTTTGCTAGCAGTACTTGGATATGCGCTTGGAACATATGCTGCCTGGCTTTGCGGTATATTAATGCAGTTTGCCTCTTAGCTATTCAATGATTAATGGACTATATTGATATTCATTGATTTTTAAATAATAAAATCCAGAATTATCTAAATTTATGGAGTGAGTCCCTTTTGGTAATTTTTGAGAAAATATCAATTGACCCTTTAAATCATAAATAGCCACATAGTTTAGAGTGTTATAAAGTTCAATAGTAAAATTCCCGTTATTTGGATTCGGAAATAAATTAAATTCATTATTCAACTCATTGATATTTGTAATGTCAAAATCACAATCAATAGAATAAGTTAGGTTTTGTCCAGTATTCCCATTTATATCGCCCATTTCATAAATGAGTAATCCCATAGAGTTAGCAACAATATCACTTATTGTTAATGTAATTTTAGTTGGATCAAAAATATCAGTTGCAACATTTTCTATTGAGGCATTTGTCATTAAAAAATTATTAATATTTACAAACGATGGATCAATAGGTTCATTAAAATATAAATAAACATAATAATCATCAACTACTTGAAAACAAGAATGTGTTAAAACAAATGGGGGTAATACATCGGCCCCAGCTTCAACATCAGATGGAATTCTTAAATCAACCTTCCATTCATTAAATGTTGATGTTACAATTCCAGTTATGTTATAAACTTCTCCCACTTGCGGATTAAATTCATATCCATCAGGAGTATTATGTATACCACATTCACCACTTCCATCATTAACTTGCCAGACTCCAAACCCTCCAGGTAAAGAGGTGCATTCAACATCCTCCATTCTTACAAGAACACCTTCATACTGCTCAGATAAGGCTTCTCCACTTGGTACTATTATTGGTTCAGGTAATGGATTATTATTACTTATAATATAAATATCTTCGGGTTGATAGAATTCTGTTACTCCTGCACCTCCACAAGTACTGCAACTACATGGACTGCCGTCCCAACAAAATTCACTTACCTCACCTGAAACAATCACACTGTCTCCCATTGATACTAGCCCACCGCTACTATATATATATATTCCGGACCATGGCTCAGAACCATTTTGAATATAAAAACTATTTGCAAATGCGCCAGTGACAATACCTGTAGTATTTACTGTTTGCCCTTCATAAGGTGAAAATTCTTGTTGACCTTGAATCTCAGAGATTGGTGTTATAGTACCTTCAAATGGGAAAGGTGGAATAATTTCAGACCCAAAAAAAGTTCCAGATGCTTCTTCACAAATTGTNGCTGTAATGGAATAGCAAAACATAGTATTATAAATTTGAGCAGGTATCTCACATTCATATTCCCCATTATCATTTAATGACATAGTGATACTATTAGAAAGATCACTCCAGCTATTTCCATAGTTTAGAATAACTGACTCAAAGGGACAATTAATCATACTGAAAGTATTAGCAGTTATTGTAAAACTTTCTCCTCCAGTAATAGGATTTGGTATTTGAACATTGGAAATTTCGACAGCACCAGCAGGCATTCCATTATATATATAATCTACAAATTCAGGATAGTCAATAAATGGATTTCGATTGCCTTGCCATTCATAAATCACATCATTTCTTCTTTTTTCAAAGGCATCTGGTGGATCTTGTTCGTGCCATGCAAGTAGAGTAGATAATACTCCAATTTGTGGATTTGGATATGTTGTTAATCCATCGACAGGGACCAAGTTAGGTTCACCACTNCCACCTTCATATCGAACATCCATATATAAAATNATTCTAGCAATATCTCCTTTTACTTCGTCTCGTGGTTCAAATGTAGAACTGGTTGTGAAACATGTTGTCGCTACACTACCGTTGAAAGCAACATCACCGCCAGAGTCAAAATCTTTTTCTCCCCTCAATGTATTCATGCTGTGATCTACAGGTTTTAAATTGTGAGCATCTGTATACAGAGGGACTTCAAATGGGTCTCCTGCATCAAAATCTCCATGAGATTTAGGCCAAACATGTTCTCTATTCCAAAAGTCAGGTTCAAAATTAGATGCAAAATCAAATTTATCAATAGAGTTACCACTGTAGACTAATATAATATTATCAGTGTTATTAGGATCTTCATCAGCCTCTCGTAAAATAGATTTGGTGGTTGTATATGAAAAAGAAGTGTGATCTTTAATAATATTATGTAATTCTTCTTTTAATTCTTCACCACTTAAGCCAATACAGCTTTCATAATAATTATTAGGTTGACCTATAGCAATAATACTTAGCATAAGTAAAATGTAAAAAAATATGTTTTTCATAATTGTCAAAATTTATATTGCATTGATACTAAAAATCTTCTCCCTAATCCAAAAAAAACATTTGCTGAAGCAGCATCAGAATTTGGAGTGTCAGTTAGAGTGTTGTAGATGTCATTATTATCAGCATCACTGATATATTGGTTATTAAATAAATTTAAAATGTTAAAGTTTACATTGAGACTATTTTCATTAATCTTGATAGTATTTCCACAATGTAAGCTAAATAAAGTATATTTCGGTATTTGCCATACTTGACTTGTTTGATTTGTTTGATCGAATGGATTAAAATCTGCAAAGAAACGATCATAATAAACACCTTTCAAAGTAATGTAAGCGGTATGGTCTTTAGAGAAATCCAAATTATAGCTAATGCTTGAACCTACTTGTGTTTGTGGAGAGTCACCTACATATAATCCTTTTGCATTGACTGATCTTGTTTCAATAGTATCAGCTAATTCAATAGTAACATTTCCTTCAGAAGTCCATTTCCAGTTACCAATTGACGTAAAAAATTCATATTTAAATGCATTTGATATTTTCCATGCAAAATCAAGCTCTATTCCTTGGTGTAAAGCATCCATATCAGGTATATAAAAAGGAACTCTATCGCCACCAATTTCAATGGATCCCGATTGAGGTTTGTTTTCCCAAATTGTGTGATAGGCATTAAAGTTTAATGCAAATATGGAGGACCTATATCCATATCCTAATTCTATGGCTTTGATAATTTCATTTGTTACATTAGAGTATAGTTGATTATCTCGATTAAACACATAGTTAAATTTAGGAGCTTTCGATAAAAATCCAGTATTTATAAATATGTTATTCAGTTCATCGATGTTCCAATTGGATCCCATTTTTATTGTAAATCCGGGAAAATTTTCCCAATTAGTTTCTGTAAATCGAGCTTCTTCCGAATCAATGGTATATTGCTGTCCATTATGTATTATTGTGTCATTGATACCAATAACTTGGGTCATAATTGTATCTCCAAACACAAGATCTTTTTTATGGAAATAGTCAATTCTTTTATATGAACTTTGAGATCCTGTTAAATTAATAAACGCCGTGATATTATTGTTATCATATTCAAGCTGACTAAATCCCCCAAACCAACGAATTAGCCCATCATTATGATAGTAAATTTTATCCCCTTCCCGAACCATTTGGTTATTTGAATTTAATCCAATTGAACTTTTAGATCCCGGTGGACCTATTGAGCCTCCATAATAATCACCTCCCAATAAATCATAAACTTCTCTATAATGTTCTCCACGATATGTTCGGATATCAATACCAGAAGCTAAAGTAAGTTGATTGTGAATTTTATAATTAAATGTAGACAATAATCCAGCCCAATAGTGATTATTTATTGATGCAGATAATATATAATCAGATTTTTTTTCAGTATAACTATAAGTAGTATCTATAGATGGCCCCTCGGGATTAGCAAATGGACTCCATATATTTCCACTATTAATATCGTAAAAATGTTGAAAATTAGCTTGTCCATTTTCATCTAGCTCATATTCACCTGGAGGAGTAGGTTGTAATGTGGTGCCTCCTCCTTGACCTACTGAATAATAGACTACATTAGTTAATGAACTGCGATCATTAATATTCCAAAGATGTTGAAAATTTAAATTAGGTTTATGGTAATAATTTTTATGTTGATTAATTCGGATGTTTTCACCCCATATAGTATCACCTGTTTCATGTACTATTTCATAATTGTTATATTCACCCCAACTTGAATTATATGATAATCCGTAATCACCATCAGTTACGTCAGTGATGTCTATACCTAGCGCTTCTGCATAATCCTTATCAATAGATGCGATGTCTGTATCGTATTTTCTTTGATTATGTTCTTGTGGGGCGCCAAAAGCTGACAAAGAAAATAAATGATTATTGAATTCTTTTTGCCACTTGAGGTAGTAAAATAATCCTCTCGATTCTGTTCCATCAATTACACCATTTGATTTTTTAACTGCTCCCGCAAAATTAAATTTTCCAATTTTATATTTTTTAGTAGTATATGCAAAGGATGTTCGTAAATGTCCTCCACTACCAATATCTTGTTTAATAGCACCTCCTTGCTTTTCTTCTAATCCCTTTGTGATAATATTTATAGTTCCGCCAACAGATGGTAATGCTAATTTAGATGCACCTAATCCACGTTGAACTTGAATAGATCTCGTAAGTAATCCCAATCCAAACCAATTAGACCAATAGACCCACCCATTCTCCATATCATTCATAGGGACGCCATCAATCATCACAGCTACATTTTTTTGATTAAAACCTCTAATATTAATTCTGACATCGCCATCACCTCCTCCTTGTTGTGTTGCATATACACCAGGAGTTGAGTTAAGGAGCATAGGTATCTCTTGACCCGCTAACTCTTTCTCAATTTTTTCTAGTTTTACATTGCTCAATGATACAGGTGTTTTTCTGAATTCAGCTTGATCGCCGGTTAAGTTTATTACATTTAAGACCACATCTGGGTTTAATTCAATGGATAGANTGACTACATTTTCTTTNTCAAAAGAAACAGGCAGGGTTCTTGTCTCATATCCGATGTAAGAAACGTTTAATGTATAGTTAAGAGATTCTAAATTCTTAAACTCAAATTCTCCATTTAGATCGGTTGCAGTACCAACATCTTGCTTAGATTTAGTATTATCAATAAGGACGATGTTTGCACCAATTAAAGTTTCTTTTGAATCTAAATCTTGAACTACTCCTTTTATTGTGTTTTGTGCTGTTAGGATACAAGAACACAATATAAAAACATAAAATAATTTATTCATTATTTGAATATAACTGACTTTGTTTTAATTGTTTTGGAATCTTTTAGCACTATAAAGTAAACACCTTTTTTAGATGGAAGATTAATTTCAACTTCTTTTAGATTATCAATTTTTTCCTCNATCATGATTTGAGACAAAGCATTATAAATAGTAATCTGAGAAATTTCTACATCATTATTAATTTTGACAGTTGATTGTGTTGTTGGATTAGGATATAAAGAGAAATTAGCATCATATTCTACTATATTACTATTTACCGTACAATTACAATCACATTCATGTGTTCCTAAATTTATAAATGTATTAGCTGGTAGTGAATCCCACTCTAGTGTTGGGTCAAAAACACTAGGGTTTTCACTTACACCCATAAGAATAGAGGCTTTTCTNTTTAATGTATGATCTTTAGTCCAATAGTTCCCATCATTATCAGTCCAAGCGGCACCTGGGTCTTCACCAACNTTNCCTATTAAATCAAGAGGAAAAATACTACCAAGAATTTCTAAAGTTACAGCATCATTCCCATTAAAGTAAAGAGATGTGGGACCTGTATTATAATCAGGGTTTACAAACAAATCAATTTTACTTTGTAAGTCATCATTTTCATCATATATTGTNACTTCCTNTCCTGTGATACTGTCAGTATATGTATACAATCCATCCCACATAGGAGCATCATAATCCACGCCATCTTCATCACGCTTATCTAATCCAACCACAAAAGTTGAACACGGTAGAATAATGCCTTCTAGCTGCGTTGTAGATGGAGAGGTAAGTCCATTAGAGTATCTAGAAATAGAATATGCTGCTAAATCTATAGCATTAGGTGTTGGATTATAAATTTCCAAAGCTTTATTATTAGACCATCCTTCCACATATTCTGAAAAAAACAAGTCTGTACATTGTGCTTGAATATAATTAGCGCTTGAAAGTAAAAAAATGAAAGTAAAAAAATGTTTCATAGTTAGATTGGGTTTTAAGGTTAGTTTTTACATTACTTGTAGCAAATATCAGAAACTAATTTAAAACAATAATCATATTAAAACATTATTTTTACAATCTAGTTTAAAACATCTTGATGGAACAAAGTTTAATAGTAATTCCGACTTACAATGAATTTGAGAATATTACTCTCATGATACAGAGTGTCTTTTCAATTTCACCGCAATCACATATTCTAGTTGTAGATGACTCTTCTCCNGATGGAACTGCTGATGGAGTAAGAAAATTACAAGAAGAATATCACGATCAGTTATTCCTTTTAGAAAGAAAAGAAAAAAAAGGACTCGGGACTGCATATATTGAAGGCTTTAAATGGGGACTAGAAAAATCATATCAATATTTTTTTCAAATGGATTGTGATTTTTCGCATAATCCAAATGACTTAGTTAGGTTATATAATTATACATTGAAATATAATTTAGATTTATGTATTGGATCAAGATATATTTCAGGGATTAATGTTGTTAATTGGCCAATGAGTCGAGTATTATTATCTTATTTTGCATCTTTTTATGTTAGATGTTTAACAGGAATGAATATTAAAGACCCNACTGCTGGATATAAACTATACAAAAGAATAGTTTTAGAAACGATACCATTAGATAATGTTGAATTCGTTGGGTATGCGTTTCAAATAGAAATGAAGTTTAGAACTTGGAAAAAGGGATTTAAAATAATGGAATTGCCGATTATTTTTAAAGATAGAGAAAGAGGAGAGTCAAAATTAAATAGTAGTATTATCAAAGAGGCAGTTTTCGGAGTTTTAAAAATGAAAATAAAAAGTATCTTTTCATCAAATTATAAATAATTACTATGGGCTTAGTACTTAAAAATTGTAAAAAAGTTAATGAAGGCACTATAGAGCATGTTGATNTGTTAATAGANAACGAATTGATTCAAAAAATCGCACCTTCTATTTCTGTTCAAAATCATAAGGTTATTGATTTAGATGGGTCCTTTTTATTACCAGGAGCAATAGATGACCAAGTGCATTTTAGGGAACCAGGATTAACTCATAAGGGCACGATTTATTCTGAATCTAGAGCAGCGATTGCCGGAGGCATTACTTCTTTTATGGAAATGCCAAATACAAAGCCATCAGTATTAACACAAGATTTATTAGAGGATAAATTTAATATTGGAAGGAAAGATTCTATTGCTAATTTTTCTTTTTTTATGGGTGTTTCGAATGATAATATTGAGGAGGTTTTAAAAACAGATTTTAGTAAAGTTCCAGGATTGAAAATTTTTATGGGATCTTCTACAGGCAATATGTTGGTAGATAATTTTCAAGTATTAAATAATATTTTTTCTAATGCAGAAGGCTTAATAGCTGTGCATTGTGAAGATGAAGAAACTATTAGAAATAATATTCAACAAGCAAAAGAAACATATGGTGAGAATGTTCCTATACATGAACATCCTAACATTAGATCTCATGAGGCGTGTTTTAAGTCTAGTTCTCTTGCGGTTGATTTAGCTAAGAAATATGATAGTAGGCTTCATGTTTTACATATTTCTACAGCTAAAGAATTGGATTTGTTTAATAATAGCCTTCCTCTACATAAGAAAAAAATAACATCAGAAGTGTGTATACATCATCTTTCGTTTATAGAGGATGATTATAACAAAAGAGGTTCATTTATCAAATGGAATCCAGCCGTTAAAACGGAACAAGACAAAAATGCTTTATGGGAAGGATTGTTAAGCAATAAATTAGACATTATTGCTACAGATCATGCTCCACATACAAAAGAAGAAAAAAATAATCTTTATTTTTCTTGTCCATCTGGAGCTCCTATGGTTCAGCATGCGTTACCTATGATGTTACAACATACATTAGATAATAGAATATCTATTGAGCGTGTTGTAGAAAAAATGTCTCATGCTCCAGCGATATGTTTTAAATTAAAAAAGAGGGGTTTTATTAGGGAGGGTTATTATGCTGATCTAGTTATTGCTAAACCAAATTCTAGATGGACCGTTAATAAAGATAATATTCTATATTCTTGTGCCTGGTCACCGTTAGAAGGTAATTCTTTTGATTTTGCTATCACACATACATTGGTTAATGGTAATATAGTTTATAAAAATGGTAAAATTATTGATGACATAAATGGTAAAGAATTGGATTTTAATAATTAGTATATTTTTTGTTGGTTGTTTAACTAACAAATCAACGGAATTAGTAATTCCTAGAGATCAGTTTAAAGAGATTTTGATAGATATTCATAAAATGGAATTAAACCACTTAGATAGTGTTTCTATTTTAGAATCGGTATTAGCCAATCATAACATTAGTTATGACTTGTATAAAAACACCATTTTATTTTATTCTGAAGAACCGTCTACTATGTTAGATATTTTATATGAAGTCGAAGATTCTGTGCTAGATTAATCGTTAACAAATAGATTTATACACTCTATTAATGTTGTTTCTATATTTCTATAATGATGCTTAATATTATCATTAATTTTTTTAGAATTTAATCGAATTTCTTGTGTTGTATACTTAACAGCATCTGTACTTAATTCAATACGCTTTCCTCTGACTGTGTTCCATATTATATCTAAAAAAATAAAAAATTTCATAATGAATGGCCTTAACCTTATATAAGGTGGTTTTTTATTCAATGATTTTGCTACTATCCTCATTAAATCTTTGTACGTTATATGATCAGAATTAATAATAAAGCGTTCATTCGATATATTGGTTTTCATTAATTTGATCATAATTTCTGTCAGATCTTTAACATCAATGACACCACAACTTCCAGGAGGATAAAACGGGAGACCAGATTGGCTCCTGTTTATAATAGTACCAATACCAGATTCCCAAGAACCGGGACCTATAATTAAAGATGGATTTACAATCACACCATTTAAACCTTCTGCAAAACCACGCCAAACTTCCATTTCTGCTAAATGTTTAGATATAGCATAACCAGATTTATTTGTCCAATCCCAAATACAATTTTCATCTAAAGGTAGATTATTATTTGATCCAAGTGTAGCAATTGAACTTACATAACATAACCTTTTAATATTATGTTTAAGTGCTAAATCAATCACATTTGCTGTGCCAGTTGTATTTACATTAATCATTTCATTTTTATCATTATTATTAAATGAAATTAATGCAGCACAATGGTATATTTCAACACTATCTTTGATAATATCTTCCAATGTCAATACATCAATTATATCACATTCTTTCCAAGTTATTTGCTCAAATAATGTATTGTGCTCATTTGAATAATAACTAAATATTTTTTTAACATTTAATATGTTGGAATTGGTTCTTTTAATTGCAATAGGATGATAACCATCTTTGGTTAGATAATACAAAAGATGGGCACCTACTAATCCTGTGCCACCTGTTACCAGTATTTTGGACATTGTTTTCATTATGATGGATTAAATATATATCTTTCCATTAGTTAATAATAAATTTACAATACATAAATTAGTACTTATGGATTTTATTAAAGAAATGGAATGGCGTGAAATGATTCATGATTCTACACCAGGATTAAGCGATATACTCAAAACAGGTAGTACTTCAGGTTATGTTGGATTTGATCCCACCNCAACATCACTACATATTGGNAATTTAGTTCCTATTATGTTACTGGTTCATTATCAAAGATGTGGTCATAAACCAATTGCTTTAGTTGGTGGTGCTACTGGATTAATTGGAGATCCATCTGGTAAAAGTGCNGAGAGAAATTTNTTAACATTAGAAGAAATCAATCATAATGTTGAATTAATTAAGCCACAATTGGAGCTATTTCTAGACTTTGATAATGGTAAACAATCTGCAGAGATTGTAAATAATATGGATTGGTTTCAAGATATTAATATGATTTCCTTTTTCAGAGATATAGGAAAACATTTAACTTTAAATTATATGATNGCTAAAGACTCTGTCCAAAATAGGATGGAGACAGGGATTTCATTCACAGAATTTTCGTATCAACTTATTCAAGCATATGATTTTTATTTTTTACATAAAACCAAAAATTGCAAAGTTCAAATCGGTGGATCTGATCAATGGGGAAATATTACCTCAGGCATAGAGTTAATTAAAAAAATAGGTGGTGAAAAATCTTATGCATTGACAACACCTCTTTTAACTAAGTCAGATGGTTCAAAATTTGGNAAAACAGAAGAGGGTAATATATGGCTAGACCCTAAAAGAACTTCACCATATAAATTTTATCAATATTGGATGAATATAAGTGATGAAGATGCAGAAAAATGGATAAAGATATTTACTACTATTGATCAAGANAGTATAGATAATTTAAATCATAATCATCACCAAGAACCACATTTAAGATTACTTCAAAAAGAATTAGCAAAAAGAATTACGTGTAGAGTGCATACTGAAGAAGCGTATAATCAATCAGTGCGAGTATCTAATATTCTCTTTGGAAAAAACACCGAAAATCAAATTAAAGAAATTACAGAAGAAGAATTTTTAATGGTCTTTGAAGGAGTTGATCAATACAAAGTGNATCGATCCCATTTAGCAAAAGGTCTAGATCCGGTTTCTTTATTAACAGACATTTCTAAAATATTCCAATCTAAAGGGGAGATTCGAAGACTTATTCAATCTAATGCAATTAGTATTAATAAAAAAAAATGCACAATAGATTCCCTTATTACCAGCGATGATTTATTAAATAATAAATACTTATTAGTTCAGAAAGGCAAAAAACATTACAGTATTATTTGTTTTGAATAAAATTCAGCCATATACTAAAGAGTTCTTAAAGCCGTGTTTGAGTTTATTTAATACTAATGTCCNATCTTTTTTTGCTACTAGTGAAGAAAAATTATTTAAGAAATATTTAGCTAGCCCAAATATTAATTATTATATCCTTTTTGACCAATATACTAGATTAGTAGGATGTGGAGGCTATGAATACGAGATTGAATCAAAACAAATGACACTTACTTGGGGTATGATAGATAGTAGATTTCATAATAATGGATATGGCCGTTATTTAACTGATTATAGAATTGAAAAGATTAGAACAGAATACCCGGAATTAAACATAGTNTTAAATACCTCTCAACATACATTTAAGTTTTATCAAAAATTTGGATTTCGGATTACTAAGATTACAAAAGACTATTATTGGTTAGGATTGGATAGATATGATATGATCAAAGTTCCAGCCTCAGATAAATACTGAGGTTTTAGTGGGCCCAGCAGGGCTTGAACCTGCGACCCCTTGATTATGAGTCAAGTGCTCTAACCAGCTGAGCTATGGGCCCTAAAATGAGACAGCAATATTAATGAAAGATTCATTATCGAACAAACAATTAGCCTTTATTATGTGGTGTTGGTCTTAATTTTTCATCTAAATTAACAAAAACTATTTTATCAATTGTAATGATTGTTTTTTCTGTTTGTTTTACTCTTGCTTCACATCTAAATGTAAGCGAAGTGACTCCTATTGTCACTAATTCTAATCCAATTTCAATTACATCACCTGTTTTTGCGGGTGATATAAAATCAATTTCAGACATAAACTTTGTTGTTACACGTTGATTATTCAGTTGACACATAGCATATATTGCGGCCTCTTCATCTATCCATCTAAGTAGCTGTCCTCCAAACAGGCTTCCGCCAGGATTTAAATCTTCAGGTTTTACAAGTTTTCTAGTTCTAAATTGCATAGTATATATTATTTAATTTCTTGACAAAGTTCAATAAGAACATGANTAGTTGATTTTGGATGAATAAAACAAATTAATTTATTATCAGCTCCTTTTTTAGGGGTTTCATTAATAATTTTAAAACCAAGTTTTTTCAATCTTTTTATTTCCAAGATTATATCATCTACTTCAAAGGCTATATGGTGAATTCCTTCGCCCTTATTTTTAATAAATTTTGAAATAGCATTATCTTCACCGACCCCTTCTAATAATTCAATTTTTGTATTACCTGATTGAAAAAAAGAAGTTATTACNCCCTCAGTACTGACAGATTCTGTTTTATATGGATGTTTCCCCAATAGATTAGTATATAATTTATTTGCTTTCTCTAAGCTTGAAACAGCGATTCCTATGTGTTCAATTTTTTTCATTTCTTTTTAAAGATTCAATTTCATAAAGTTTTTTATATACTCCATTATTTTTTAATAAAAGCTCATGTTTTCCTTCTTCTACAATTTCCCCAGCTTTCATAACTATGATTTTGTCATATTTTTTAAGAGTATGTAATTTGTGAGTACTCATAATTAATGTTGTATTAGAATCTAATTTATTAAAAGTTTCTTGAATATAATTATCAGACTCTGCATCTAATGATGATGTTGGCTCATCACAAATTAAAATAGGAGCCTTACTTAAAAGAGCTCTTGCAATCGCAAGACGCTGTCTTTCTCCACCAGAAAGACGATTCCCTTGTGGGCCGATAATAGTATCATATTTATTATCCAACTTGTCAATTACTTTATCAATATATGCTTCTTTTGCTACTTTTTTAATCTCATCCATGGTGGCATCACAATTGGCTATTCGGAGGTTATTTAGTACTGTATCATTAAACAGCATAATATCTTGCGTAATAAGAGTAAATAATGATCCTGTATTAATGGAATTAATTTTATTATTATCAATTGTAATTTCCCCATTTGCAGGCATATAAAATTTTAATAACAAATTTATTAGGGTTGATTTACCTGCACCAGATTCTCCTACTATTCCTATTTTTTGTCCTTGCTTAATACTGAGATTAATCTTTTTTAGATTCACCTCAGTATTATATTTAAAAGAAACATTATTAAATATAATATGATTGTGAAATTTTGGAACCGTTAATTTCGTATCTGATTTTTCTATTTTATAATCCAAAATTGTAAAAATTCGTTCTACTGATGCAGCCCCTTTTTGAATAGAATAGAAAGCTGTTGTTAAAGATTTAGCAGGCGGAATAATTTGTGAAAAAATAACTAAAAATCCAATGAAAGAATCTGGTGAAAGATTAGTGGTTAGGACTATCCCTCCTCCAATCCAAATAATTAAAACCATTATCAATGTACTTAGCATTTCACTTACTGGAGAAGCTAAATCTTTTCTCCACAACACCTTATTATTAAGATTTTTTAATTCCTCATTTTGATTATTAAAACTATTAGAAGTAATCTGATAAGCACTTAATCCTTTAATAATTTTCAGATTGCTAATAGCTTCTTCAACAGAAGAAATTAATTCACCAATTTTATTTTGACTTAATAATGATGATCCTTTTAAGGATCGACTTACTTGTGTAATGATAAATGCTGTAATAGGAAGAAAAACTAAGCTAATAATAGTTAATTGAGGGCTAATATATATGAGACTAAGCAAGAATATAATAATATGAATAGGATCTTTGATAAAGAATTCCAAAACCCCCATAATTGACCATTCTATTTCAGTTAAATCATGTGTCATTCTTGCCACAAGATCACCTTTTTTAAATTGATTTATAAATTTTAATGGGAGTTTTAATAATTTAGAATATAATTGTTTTCTAATATCTCTAATCACATTATTTCTAATAGGGGTCAAACAATATAGTGCTAAATATCTTGTTGTGTTTTTTAGAATTGTTGCAATCCCAACGAGTAAACAAATAAAAGCCAAAGCTTGGACTACGCCTCTATCTTCCAAGATGCTGTACATATAGCTATAAAAATAATCTTTGATATTTGTACTTGACAGTTCAGTTATTGGATTTTCAGGAGCTTCAATTGTTCCAAATAATAATCCAAGTATTGGAATGATTAATGATATTGAAAACAGTGAAAAAACAACAGAAAAAAAATTAAATAATGTATTTAAGAGAATAAGATTAAAATATGGTAAAGAGAATTTTAAAATCTTAAGAGTATTTTTCATAGTTCAAATATAACGAGAAGATGTGTATATATGGTATATGAATATACATTATAATTGTATCTTTGGTTTTGATGGAATCAAATAGACAAAAAAAAGTTGCTCGCTTAATACAGAAAGATTTGTCAGAAATTTTTCTACATAAGTCTAAAAACAATTATCAAGGTGTGATGATTACCATTACACATGTAATGATTTCAAAAGATTTTTCGATTGCAAAAATTTATTTAAGCTTATTTCCAGATAAAAATAAAATAGCAGTTTTTGAAGATATCAAAAAGCATAACTATAGCATTAAACATGAATTGTCTTATAAGCTAAAAAATCAGATGAGAAAAACACCAGACTTATTGTTTTTTCTTGATAATTCTCTTGAGCATTATGAAAATATTAATCAGATATTGAAAGATATTTAACATTGAACTATCTATTTAACATAGCATTAAAGTACCTATTTGGTATTAGGCACAAAAATGTTGCGAATATCATTACTCTAATTTCTTTAATTGGAGTTCTTTTTGGGACCATGGCCATGGTTGTTGTTTTATCAGTTTTTAATGGATTTGATGATATTATCAATAAGTTATATAATACTATTGATACAGATTTTAAAATAGAATTAAAAGATGGTAAACTTTTTGATGTTAGTAATGATTTTCTTGATAAGATTCAGGGTGTTGAAGGTATTGTGTCATGGTCTGAAATTATAGAACATAAAATGTTAGTAGAATCCTCAGGACAAGAATTAGTAGTTGTGGATGTTAAAGGAGTTGGTCAAAATTATCGTGATGTAAATAATTTAGAAGAAATAATTTGGAAAGGACATTATTTTGAGAACAAAAAAAATCATATAATTATTGGCAATCAACTTTCGAATTTATTAGGAGTCGACTTATTAGATTATGACGAGCCATTAAAGTTGTCTTTTTTTAAAGAAAAAATGAATGGGTTTGGTTTGAAAAACATTGATCAAATGACTCGTGCTTTTTATGTCTCAGGTGTTTTTCAAACATACACAGAAGTTGATAATACATATGTTATTTTAGATATAGATGATTTAAGAGATTTTCTTTTTCTAGAGCATGAATGCTCAAGTATTGAAATTAAAATAGATCATTCTAAGAAGTACACAATGATAGAAAAAGAATTGACATATTTGTTAGGAGATAAGTTCTTGATTAAGAATAGATTTAATCAACGTCCATTTATTTATAAAATGGTTAAAACAGAGAAGTTAGCTGTATATATAATATTCTCCTTTATATTAATAGTATCTATGCTTAGTTTAATAGCTAGTTTAGTTGTATTGTTAATGGAAAAGCAGCAAGATATTTATACACTATATTCTTTTGGTTTAAGCAAGTCTAAGATTAAAAATATTTTTTTCTTAATTGGAGTTATTGTTACTATTTTAGGAGGGTTAATAGGGACTGCTCTGGGCAGATTGGTTTGTTACTTACAAGATAAATTTGAAATCATTCAACTAGGGACATCCTCATCTTTTCTTCAAGCCTATCCTGTTAAAGTCTATTTCTTAGATATTTTAATGATACAATTAATAGTATTTTTCTTAGGTGCTGTGACATCGTATTTGGTATCTAGAAATGAGCAGTTCTATAATTATTAAAATTATCGGTATTCATGTTTAATTTTATTTATTAAATCTATTAATTCAAGATAATCCATGCTTTCGACTAACTGAGATCGATATGTTTTAATTTGAGGTAAACCTCTAAAGTAGTTCGTATAATGTCGCCTCATTTCTAGGATTCCTAATTTTTCTCCTTTCCATTTTATGGATAACTTTAAATGTTCTAAGGCTATGTTAGCTTTTTCAGTAATGGTAGGCTCTTCAAGTAATTGACCAGTGTCTAGATATTCTTTTATTTTTTTAAAAATCCAGGGGTTTCCAATAGCACCTCTTCCAATCATAATACCATCAACATTATACTTGTCTTTTTTTTCTTTTGCACTATTAGGACAACTTACATCACCATTACCAAAGACAGGAATTTTCATTCTTGGATTATTTTTAACATCTCTTATTAATTCCCAATTTGCCTCTCCTTTATACATTTGCTTTCTTGTTCTGCCATGTATAGATATTGCTTGAATACCGACATCTTGTAATCGTTCTGCTACCTCTACAATATATTTTGTCTTATCATCCCAACCTAACCTTGTTTTAACTGTAACAGGCAAGTTTGTTGATTTTACAATTTCAGCAGTCATTTTCACCATTTTCGGAATGTCTTGTAAAATGCCTGCACCAGCTCCTTTACATGCAATTTTTTTTACCGGACAACCATAATTAATATCTATGATATCAGGGTTAGCATGTGATGCAATTGCTGTAGCTTCTTTCATTGAGTCGATATTATTACCAAATATTTGAATACCGATAGGTCTTTCAAATTCGAAAATATCCAATTTTTGCACACTTTTACTAGCATTTCTAATTAACCCTTCAGATGAAATNAATTCTGTAAACATTACATCCGCACCCCCTCTTTTACACAATTGTCGAAATGGAGGGTCACTAACATCTTCCATTGGTGCTAATAATAGTGGGAAGTTTCCAATGTCTAGGTCTCCTATTTTTACCATATTATTTTATCGATGGGAATGTAAGTATAGAGTTTATTTATCCTCCTTTCTAGTCGAGTAGTTAATTTTATAAGCTTGAGCTTTTCGTAATTCTTGTTTAATATCGGATACAATTCCCATTTTTACATTAACATCAGCTTTNATCGATGTGGTTAATAATGGGACTTCTTCTTCAGCTCTAGTTTCTCTTTCTGCAATAATAAAAGCTTGAATATCTCCAACACGCGCGTAAGCATCATTTAGCTGAATTTTAGCTTCTTTACCGTATTTCATTTTTCGATTATTTCCTTTAGGAGAGCCAATATAGATATAAGAAACAAGTGACTTACGTTCTAGTTTTTTCACCTCTGTTGCTTGGGGTAATATATTTTCCACTAACATTTCTGTTTCACGCATGACTGTAGTTACCATAAAAAAGAATAGTAGCATAAAGACAATGTCAGGCAAAGATGCTGTAGAAATAGGAGCTAATTTACTTTTTTTATTTTTTTTAAATTTTGACATAAAATGAATTATTGTTTAAAAGGTTCAGCTTCCGATATTTTCATTGGATACATTTTTCGAATTTCTTTCTTTTTATCTTTTGCTAATTCAGAATAATTCAAACTGTATTTTCTTAATGCAGCTTCATCTCGCAATTCATTATATGCTGCTGTCAATTCGTTCTGTACAGCAATATACATTTCGTATGATGTTCCTCTACTATTTTGCAATGAAACAATAGCTTTTTCTGGGTTGTCAGATAATTTAGGATCTCGCCCGTTATTATTCAAAAATTCTTTTGCACCTTCCCTTAAATTATCTATATCCATTTCTTGCTCTTCTACTAATAATGCATCTTTATTGTTTACATAAACTTCATAGATATTTCTATCATTTCCTTGCATATCTTCTATCTCTTGTTCTTCATCTAGTACAGGAAGTTTTCTAGCAATACCTGTGTCCACATCCATTGTAGTAGTTACTAAAAAAAATATTAATAGTAAAAATGCAATATCTGCCATAGATCCAGCATTAATTTCTGGAATTGATCGGTTACTTCTTGCCATTATTAAATAGTTTGTATAAAAACTCGCTATATAGAACAGACCCAATAGCTATTAGTGATAATACATAAAATGTAATTAATGATCCACCAACTATTTTGGATAAAGTAGAAGAAATTAATGCCCCATTTGCATTTGTATATTCAGGCAAGACGTCATTAGAGGCAATAAGGATTGAAACAATCAGGATCATAATCAAACTAATAATTGGTATTATTAATTCTTTTATTTTTTTTGAGTCATTTTTCATTTGTAAGATTGGGGAAGCGATGCATAAAAGCATAGTTCCAGCAATCAAGCAATAAGTTAAAATTAAACCAAAATCTATCATAGTTTTATATTTTTTTCACTAGTTATTTTTTTGCTAACATATCAACCAATGCTATTGATGCATCTTCCATTTTATTTACAATATCATCAATTTTAGAGATAATATAATTATAAAAAACTTGTAAAATAATTGCAACAATTAAACCAAAAACGGTTGTTAATAATGCTACCTTAATTCCTCCAGCAACTAGTGACGGAGAAATGTCTCCAGCCGCTTCAATAGCATCAAAAGCTCCAATCATACCAATTACTGTACCCATAAAACCAAGCATAGGTGCTAATGCTATAAATAAGGAAATCCAAGTAGTTCCTCTTTCTAGTAGACCCATTTGAACGGACCCATATGATACAATTGATTTTTCAACAGCATCAATTCCTTTATTAGATCTTTCAAGACCTTGGTAAAAAATACTTGCAATTGGACCAGTAGTGTTTCTACACACCTCTTTTGCTTCGTCTACACCTCCTTTTTTCAATGCATTTCCTATTGCTTCTAACAGTTCTTCATTACTAGTAGAGCCAGCAGCATGCAGATAAATAATTCGCTCAATACATAATGCTAATCCTAAGATTAAAGTGAGCAATACAATACCCATGAATCCTGCACCTCCTTCAATAAATTTTGTTTTTAAAATTTGATGAAACGAAGGAGATGAAGCAATAACATCATTATTTGTTGCGACTTCTTTAATTGTTTCGACTTCTTCTGTTTCGACTTCTGTGATTGTAGTATCAGCAGTTTCCATTACCATAGTGTCACTTATTCCTTCTGCCTGTGCATAGGTTGTGCTAAAATTCATAAATAGTAAGGAAATTAAAATTAAGANTCTAGTAGTCATTGTATTTATTTTAAGTTAGTTTTTAAGTTGTCCATTTTCTTTATGCAACAGCGGAGAGAAAGGGATTCGAACCCCTGATATGGTGTACATATACATGCTTTCCAAGCATGCGCCTTAAGCCACTCGGCCACCTCTCCTCAATCGCCCTCAATGAATCATTCGAAGTCGAAATTACAAAAAAAAAAAAATATTAGGTAATATAAATGGAGATTTCTATAATCTTAGAATATGAAATGTAGAAGTACTTTGATTTAAAAAAAGATAGTGTCAATATTTTTATTTGTAGTTGCAGAAATTTCTTCTATACTTACATTTTTAACTTCACTAAGTTTTTCAGCCACTAAGGGCAAGAATTTAGGCTCATTTCTTTTTCCTCTCATTGGGTGAGGCGCTAAATATGGCGAATCTGTTTCAAGGACTAAATGCTTTAAGTCTATTTTTTTTATTACATCTCTAATCGTTGAGTTTTTAAATGTTAATACTCCTCCAATGCCGAGATAGAAACCCATATCAATAATCTTCATAGCTTGCTCATAATTTCCTGAAAAACAATGGAAAATACCTGTAATATTACCAATATCTTCTTGCTTCATAATTGTATAAATTTCATCAAAAGAATTTCGCGAATGAATAATTAGCGGTAGTTTATGAATTTTAGCCCAATTAATCTGTGTTTGAAATGCTATTTTTTGTTCATTCAACATGTTTGTTTCCCAATAGAGGTCTATACCAACCTCTCCAATAGCAATAAATGGAAATTTCTCAATATAGTTATGGAGCTTTTCTAAATCTTTTAAATATGTTTTTGATACACTACAGGGATGTAGTCCAATCATCGGGAAAACAAAATCTTTATATTTTTTATGAACAGATATCAGTTCAGGTAATGTGTGGAGGTCGATATTTGGAAGTAAAAAACGATTAACCTTCTTTTTCAATGCGTCGCTAATAACAATTTCTAAATCATTGTCAAATTCTTTAAGGTATAAGTGTGTGTGTGAATCTGTGAACATTAATTATATAAAATTATAATTTTATTTACATCAATACTATCCTTTTTATGTTTTATTTTTAACTATGACAAAAATCTTAATCATCCGTTTTAGTTCAATAGGCGATATTGTTTTAACATCGCCAATCATGCGGTGTGTTAAAATGCAGAAGAACTTTGAGATTCATTATTTAACTAAATCCGAGTATTCTATATTATTATCTGCTAATCCATATGTTGACAAGGTGTTTGTNGTTAAACATAATTTAAACTATGTGATATCAGATTTAAAGTTAGAAAATTATGATTTTATAATTGATNTGCACAATAACCTCAGATCCTGGTGGGTTAAATTTAATTTACTAGTGTCTAGTCGACATCTTCAAAAGTATAATTGGAAAAAGTATTTACTAATTTATTTTAATTGNAATTATAACATTGATCATGTGGTAGATAGATATTTCGAGGTTGTAAAAAAGCTTAATGTGGTGAATGATAATAATGGATTAGATTATTTTTTCAATGAAAATACAAGTCTTGATTTCAATATCAATCAAACTTTTATTGCATGGTCTATTGGGGGAAGTTCTATTTANAAAAAACTTTCTAAACAACAAATTTTAGAAGTGGTTAATCAAGTTTCTTATCCCATTGTATTGCTTGGTGGAGTGGATGAAATATCTATAGGGGATATTCTTGTTCAAGAGTGTTCTCATAAAAAAATTTATAATTTTTGCGGTAAAATTTCTTTAGATCAGTCAGCGTATTTGATAAAAAACAGTGCATTAGTTTTGACTAATGATACAGGATTGATGCATATTGCAGCATCCTTTCAAAAACCTATTATATCATTTTGGGGGTGCACAAAGCCTAGTTTAGGATTTTCCCCGTATATGACTAGTGATAAATCGATTCAAATTATAGCGAGGTCCTCATCACGACCTTGCTCTAAGCATGGTAGTCATTGTCGGTTTAAAGGGAATGAATGTATAAAAGAAATTGACAGTATGATGATCTTAGAAGCAATTGAAAATTTTTTTAATTTATCTTAGGGCAGCTAGTTAACAGGGTTTAAAATCCATGCACTAGATATCTTTAATTTCACATCTACAAGTGCTTTTTTCGCTTCTTCTTCGGTGTAGAAGCTAGCCACGGCGACTCTAATTAATCCATTGTTATTTGTNCCAATTATTCTTGCAGTTTCAAAACCTCTATTTTTCATTTGTTTTGATAGTGCCCTTGCATTTTTTTCGTCAGAGAAACTGCCAACTATGATATGTGTGTTCTTTGTGTTTTTTTTCTCTAATTGTAAGGGAGACTCATCAAGTGCAACTATTTTAATAGGTTTATTTTCTTTTTTCTCTGGAGACCCTATACTTTGAAGAGCATCGACGAATCTATTAGGAATNTCTTTTATTTCAAGAGTATCTTTNTCATAGTTGTCAACATATTCTTCTGGGATAGTGTTCGCAATCACATATGGATCAATATATGTTTCTTCTAGAACTAATAATGCTTCTTTCATCTTTCCATTTTTCATTAAGACCATAATTTTATTAGAATTAGAAGACATCTGATTATAAACATTCACAATTTTAAAACAATCATTATATTCTGTTTCTGCAGCATTTAAAAAACAAACTTGTCGTTTAGTTTTTCCTCGTTCATCTATCCATATTTTAATTTGNACATCTCTTCCGAACCCTTCCTTAAAGCATCTTTTTGTGGTTATATGGTAGTTAGTGCCATTGATTTTATATAAATCAGGATCAATTTTAGATACTTGAACATTATATATTCCTGGGGTTTCTTGACCTAAACTATCATTCGCAAAAGANNCGACTCGTGGCGTATAATGATTAGTTTTTAATGGGTTTAAATTAAAAACAACCATGTTTTTCAAGTTATTTGTTGTTAATGAGATCAGCGAAATACAAAGCAACAATAATATCGCGGCAGCAACGGAGACATTTCCTTGATTAAAACTTTTTCTTTGAATTTGCACTTCATTAAGTTGAAACTCTTTCATNCCATATGATTGAGCATCAAAATTAAATAATCCCGCAGGTTTAAATCTAATTTTATTATTATCAGCATAATAAAGTTCACCAATATTATCAAAAATTACAGACTGACCTTTTTTTAATTTTTGTTTTGTTTTTCTACTAAATTTAAGAATTTCAAGACATGCTTGATCATAACTAATATTCTCCACCTGCATGAGATAGTTGGCTAATAAATCATCATTTTCATATAGGTTTTGATTAAAACCAATTCTTTTTGAAGGCGGATAAATTTTTCGAGTTATTTTATTTAAATAAGCACTTCGAGGATTTAGNATAAATCCACCAAAACCTGTGATAATAACACAATTGTTGTACTTCAATAGTTCAAAAATGTGTTTTTCGATGGATGCTTTCATTTACTTTTAAATATAAATTACTCAATGATTAAATATAGAAAATAAAATTCCGATATCTGTATTTTTTATAAATTTTTTATATCATTTTTTGTATTAATCGATATTAAATTATCCTTGATAAATGCACAAGATATATTATAATCATTCTCAATCCACCGTAACTGTTCAAGCTGTTCATTAAGTTCTCTTGTTGTATTTTTTAATTGTGATATTTTTAACAGTGTTTTTTTTCTATATCCATATATCCCTATATGTTTATATAATTTTCTTGTATTATCTAGCTGTATTTTATTTCTGCTAAAATCAATAGCGATATTATTATTATGCTTGATTACTTTCACAATTGATTCATTATCGATTTCATCTTTTGTAATTGAAGAGATTAGTGTTGCAATTTGTATGTTTTTCCTAAATAAATTTATAATATTTTTTAGATGGATTCCTTGAATAAAGGGTTCGTCACATTGGATATTAATAATAATATCTTCATCATTAATATTCAATTGTTTCACTAATGCTGCACATCTTTCTGTNCCATTTTGACAGTTTTTGGTAGTTAATATGGCTTCTCCTGAAAAATTTGCAACTACTTTTTGGATTTTTTCAGAATCTGTAGCAACAAAAATTGAATCGAACAACATAGATCGTGATACAGCCTCATAAGTTACCTGCACTAATGGTTTATTATTAATTTGAATTAAAGGCTTCCCTTTTAATCGTGTAGAGTCATATCTAGCAGGAATAATAGCAATAATTTTCATATTATATTTTCGAACTTAACTTCAAAGTTAAGGTTCTTGGAGCACCCAAGTNAGCTGGTCGATTTTGATATTCTCTATTTAATAAATTATCAACAATAAATGATATNGTTACATTTTTATTAATGTGCGTACCAATTCGCCAATCAATAATCCAATCTCCATTTAACATTCTGTCTCNAGATTCTAATATGCCAAGTGGTATTACAGGTGTATCACCATTAAATAAATCAGAGCCAAATACCGCATCCATATTTCTCATTAATGAATTGTATCTAACACTTAATCCAGTNATTATATTTTTAAATTCAAGATTAATGTCAAATTTTAATAAATTCTCATGTCTATATTTTAGCACGTGTCCAGTGGTGTCATAACTAGCATTAATATAATTTATTTCAGTCGTGGTGCCACCAGAATTAATGTATTCATAATAAGTGCTATCAGGATGTATAATAACAGGATTAGCATAAGTATAGCTACTTAATAATGTAACATCCAATTCGCCAATTTTGCCTTCACCCATTAAAGATAATTCTGCACCAGTAATTCTGCTTTCTCCAATATTAACACATTTAAAACCTAGACCTAAAAAGTTATTGAGTGGATCTACTGGATCAGGGAGTGCCCATTGTCCAAATGTAAATTCAATCATATCATTATAATGCATAATAAATGCTGCGACATCAAATACTCCTTTCCATTCTCCTATTTTAAATAATTGTTTCAAACCTAATTCTGCACTCCAGCCATGTTCAGCTTTTAAGTCTGGGTTTGGNTATACATATACGGGATGATAAGAAGTTTTTACAAATGACTCCATAATGGTAGGGTACCTATAACCTTGTCCAAACGAACTTCGCAAATATGTACCTTCTAATAATTGATAGTTTAANCCACTTCTAAACACAGGAATCAATAATGATTCTTCTTGGAAAAGAAAATGCTCCAACCTTGCTCCGAATGAAAAATTAATTCGGTTATATTTTAAATCAAATTGAGAATAAGCACTGTAATTAAACATCTGTTTAACTTTAGAAATCCNACCATCACCATAGATTTCATCATAATCACCTTTTATATAGTTAGATGTTATTCCTGATGTTGATACTATATGTCCATAAACTTTATTAAATGTTTTTTGGAATTGATATTCTTGATAGAACACATTTGAGAATCCCCGATCTTCATCTAGTGGTTGATAGTCATCTCTAAAAAATCTGGATTTATATGAATGTTTAATATTATTATTAGGGTTTTTTCTTCCGGAGTACATATATCTCAGATAAGGATCTAGATTGAACATCATTTGTGTAAAGCGTGTAGGTATACTCCCTTGTGGAAGATCAATCGGTGTGTAGCCAATTGAATCATGTGCAAAAATCAAACTTTGATATTGATCTAGATACATAAAGTTACCATTAATACCATATGATAAGCCAGGAAAATTGACTGACTTATGTTCAGTGCTGAAATTAAATCTTCCCCACTTTTCACTGACAGGAATTAAGTCCCCAAAATTATTAGCACTACTATCAACTTCACTAACAACTCCTCCTTTATATCCCTCATTTGAATACACATTTCCTCCAACTACTAAACCTGTATTGTTTTCATGTTCGGCATAACTAAATGACATTCCCTGGAATCTTCTTGTNTTATCACCCCACCAATGTAATCCNTCTCTTTCAGGTTTATCATAATATCCTGAGAAGATTGATATTTTTGCTTCTGGTTCTCCTTTTGGGTATGCAGTACGTACATTAATAACACCATTCATAGCAGAAGATCCAAATAGTACTGAGGAAGCTCCTTTTATCACTTCTATTTGTGAAATATTTTCCATTGGAATCATATTCCACTCAACAGTCCCTCTGTCTCCACTTAATAATGGCATATCATCAATCATGACTAAAACTCTACTGCCTGTATTGTAACTCCAACCACTACCTCCCCTAATGTTGGCTTGTCCGTCAATCACTTGAACACCTGGGCTTTGATTCATAAGCACTTCCAGGTCAGTACTATTTTTATTTTCTATTAAAGATGGCTTAATAACATCCATAGAGACTGTGACCTCTTCTAATTTTTGTTCAAATTTACCTGCAGAGATTACTATATTATCCATCGCGGTTGACTGGCTACGGAGATAAAAGTTTTCATTTAATTGACTATTTTTTTCGATTTTAAAATCTATTGTTTTCGACTCATATCCTATATATGAAATCGTTAATTTATATTGTCCAACTGCTAAATCAGAGAANATAAATTCTCCATCTAAGTTAGTTGCAGTACCATTTNGGCTAGTTGTATTAATTTCTTCCAAGACAAGATTAACACCAATCAGACGAGATTTATCATTTGAATCAAATACAGTTCCGCTCAAAGAATTTATTTGTGCAAAACTGATAAAAGAAAGTAATAGACTTAGNAATAATAAATTTTTTCTCATATCTATATTCAAAATNTACTTTAGCAAATATAATCATATTTTAAACTTTGTAAATTTGAATAAATGGTTTAAAAAAATATAATTAGATTTGTTTTGAAATAATTAATTCAAACTGAAAAACTATCTTGTTATGTCATCTATATTAGATTCTTTGTTAAAAGAGATAAAAAATAAAAATATTCATGAACCGGAGTTTTTACAAGCCGTAGAAGAATTTATAGAATCCGTTATACCATTTATACAGAACAATCCGAAGTATCAAAATGGTAATTTATTAAATCGAATTTTAGAGCCTGAGCGNATTATTATATTTAGAGTTCCATGGCTAGATGATCAAGGTGAAGCTCAAGTTAATAGGGGGTTCCGGGTAGAGTATAATTCTGCTATTGGACCTTATAAAGGAGGGCTTAGATTTCATCCGTCAGTTAATCTATCAATTCTTAAATTTTTAGGGTTTGAACAAATTTTTAAAAATGCATTAACTGGTTTACCAATGGGCGGAGGTAAAGGGGGCTCAGATTTCGATCCTAAGGGAAAATCAGATAATGAGATAATGAAATTTTGTCAATCTTTTATGACAGAGTTATCTAGACATATNGGGCCGGACACTGATGTGCCAGCTGGTGATATAGGCGTAGGTGGTAGAGAAATAGGTTATTTGTTTGGTCAGTACAAGCGTATTAAAAATGAATTTACTGGAGTATTAACTGGAAAAGGTTGCAATTGGGGAGGCTCATTAATACGACCTGAAGCAACGGGATATGGTCTTGTNTATTTTTTGCAAGAAATGCTGTCTCATAATGATATGTCTATTGAAAATCAAATTATTGCTATTTCAGGATCGGGTAATGTGGCCCAGTATGCGTGTGAAAAAGCGATTGAGCTAAAAGGAAAAGTAGTTACACTATCAGATTCATCTGGCTACATATATGATCCAAATGGAATTGATGAAGAAAAATTAAAATATGTTATTGAATTAAAGACAGTGAAAAGAGGAAGAATATCGGAATATGCAGAAAAGTTTCAATGTCAATTTTTTGAAGGTGAAAATCCATGGAATGTTCAATGTGATATTGCCCTACCATGTGCTACTCAAAATGAGTTGAGCGAACAAGATGCAAAACAATTAGTGAAAAATAAGTGTTTTGCTATTTGTGAAGGTGCTAATATGCCTTGCACTGCTGATGCTGTCAATTATTTTTTAAGCAATAAAATTTTATTTGCTCCTGGCAAAGCTTCAAATGCAGGCGGTGTTTCGGTTTCAGGATTAGAAATGTCTCAAAACTCTCTAAGAATGAGTTGGTCTAAATCAGAGGTTGATAGTAAATTAAAAATGATTATGAAAGAGATACATCAATCTTGTGTAATGTATGGTGTGGAGAATGANTATATTGATTATGTAAAGGGGGCNAATATTGGNGGATTTATAAAAATAGCAGATGCTATGTTAGATCAAGGTTTAGTATAGNAAGAAGTATTTNAGCTAAAATTTATGTCAANAAAATTTCGAANACATTTACAAGAGGAGCTTTCAAAAATTCAAAAAGAAGGTTTATATAAAAAAGAAAGAATTATCCTGAATCCTCAGGGTGCTGCAATACGTGTAAATACAGGAAAAGAGGTGCTTAATTTTTGTGCTAATAATTATTTGGGATTATCATCTCATCCAGAAGTAATAGAGGCAGCAAAAAAGGCTTTAGATACACATGGTTACGGTATGTCATCAGTTCGTTTTATTTGTGGAACACAGGATATTCACAAACAATTAGAAGAAAAATTATCACGTTTTTTAGGAACAGAAGACACTATACTATATGCAGCGGCTTTTGATGCTAACGGAGGGTTATTTGAACCTCTTTTTTCAAAAGAAGATGCTATTATCTCAGACGAACTTAATCACGCATCTATTATTGATGGCGTCAGATTATGTAAAGCTAAAAGGTATCGTTACTTAAACAATAATATGGATAGCTTACGTGAACAATTAATATTAGCACAAGAACAANGAAATAGAATAATTGTAACAGATGGTGTGTTTTCAATGGATGGGCATATCGCTCAATTAGATAAAATTTGTGATTTGGCTGATGAGTATAATGCTCTTGTTATGGTTGATGATTCACATGCTACTGGTTTTGTTGGTTCCACAGGTAGAGGATCACATGAATATTGTCAGGTTATGGGAAGAGTAGACATTATTACATCAACCTTAGGTAAGGCATTGGGAGGTGCGATGGGAGGATTTACTTCAGGAAGCAAAGAAGTTATTGATATGTTACGTCAACGATCTAGACCATATCTATTTTCTAATTCATTATCACCATCCATTGTNGGTGCTGCAAAAAAAGTTATTGATATATTATCTAGAAGTACTGAACTGAGAGATAATTTAGAGAAAAATACCNAGTATTTTAGAAAAAAAATGACCGGTTTAGGTTTTGATATTAAACAGGGACAGCATCCAATTGTACCAGTAATGTTATATGACGCAAAATTATCACAGGAAATGGCGAAAAGATTACTAGAAAAAGGTGTTTATGTAGTAGGTTTTTTCTATCCTGTTGTACCTAAAGGTTTGGCTCGAATTAGAGTCCANCTATCGTCTTCTCACACTATGGATCAGTTAAATTTTGCAATAAACGCATTTTCAGAAGTAGGTAGGGATTTAAACATTATTTAATCTACCTCTTAAAAAAAAAGGATACTTTGTTGATTCTAAACTAAAAAATGTTACATTTGCAAACCATTTTAACTTATTAGCATGTTTAAATAGGTGTTATAATTGTATAATAAAATGTTATTAAATAGTCATGATAAACTATAAAAATAAATATATTACGAATTCGGTTAAATTGTCAGAAATCCAAAAAAAATGGTTTTTGGTTGATGCTGATGGTGCTGTATTAGGAAGGATGGCTTCCAAAATAGCTAAAATTATTAGAGGTAAACATAAAGCTCATTATACACCCCATATGGATTGCGGTGATAATGTGATTGTTATTAATGCTGAAAAAATAAAGTTAACAGGGGATAAGCTAAACAAGAAAGAATATGTTAGGCATACGGGTTATCCTGGTGGTAGAAAAATTACACTTGCTAAGGATTTATTAGAAAAACATCCTATTAGATTAATTGAAAAGGCAGTGAAGGGGATGCTTCCTAAGAATAAATTAGGTCGTTCAATTAATAAAAATTTATATGTGTATGCTGGTGAAAATCATAATCAAATGGCGCAAAACCCAACACTAATTAATTTAGATGATATTAAATAAACTATGGAACGAACACATGCAATAGGAAGACGAAAAACATCAGTAGCTAGAATTTATCTTAAGTCTGGTAAAGGTAAAATACAAGTCAACAAAAAAGACTATAAAGACTATTTTCCGACACATTTATTACAATATAAATTAGAACAAGCTCAGAACTTAATTGAAATGTCGAATAATTTTGATATTGATGTTAATGTTTTTGGAGGAGGTTTAAACGGTCAAGCTGANGCAGTTCGTTTAGCAATTGCAAGAGCACTAGTTAAGTTAAATGAAGAAAATAAAAATATACTAAGAAAAGAAGGCTTAATNACTAGAGATCCAAGAATGGTTGAAAGAAAGAAGCCAGGGCAAAGAAAAGCAAGGAAAAAAACTCAATTCTCAAAACGATAATTAATAGCTATATGACAATAGATGTAAAAACATTATTAAATGCCGGTGTTCATTTTGGACACTTAACTAGAAAAAGACACCCTAATATGACTCCATATATTTTTATGGAAAAAAATGGGACACATATATTAGATTTAAACCAAACTGTTGATAAACTAGANGAAAGTTTAAGAGCATTGAGTAAAATTGCAAAAACAGGTAGACGAATTTTATTTGTTGCTACTAAAAAACAAGCAAAAGATATTTTAGTGAAACATATAAAACCTTTAAAAATGCCATATATTACTGAGAGATGGCCAGGTGGAATGTTGACAAATTTCGTTACAATTAGAAAAGCCGTTAAGAAAATGGCTTCGATTGATAAAATGAAAGAAGATGGTACTATATCTACACTTTCAAAGCGAGAAAGACTTCAGCTTGATAGAAAACGAGGTAAATTAGAGAAAGATTTAGGTAGTATTTCAGAAATGAATAGGTTGCCAGGGGCTATTTTTATTGTTGATATAGTAAAAGAAAAAATAGCAGTAGCTGAAGCAAAAAAATTAGGTATTCCAACTTTTGCTATGGTGGATACAAATTCAGATCCTAATTTAGTTGATTTTCCAATTCCTTCGAATGATGATGCGTCTAAAAGTATTGATATAATTTTATCTTGTGTCGCTAGTACAATTGAAAAAGCATTACAGGAAAGAGAAATTGATAAAAAGAAGGCGAAGGATACGACAAATGACAATAAGAAAACCAAAAAAGTATCTAAAGATTAATATTTATACATAATGACACAAATTACAGCTTCACAGGTAAATGATTTAAGAAAGCAGACAGGTGCTGGCATGATGGATTGTAAAAAAGCTTTGGTAGAAACAAATGGTGACTTTGAAAAAGCTATAGATGTTCTTAGAAAAAAAGGTCAAAAAGTAGCCGCTAAAAGAGCTGACAGGGAAACTTCAGAGGGAGTAGTTCTTGCGCTTACCAATAGTGATAATACTGTTGGTGGATTAATTTCTTTAAATTGTGAAACAGATTTTGTGGCTAAGAATGATAGTTTTGTTGAATTAGCTAATTCTATTTTAATGTTAGCCTTAAAGAATGAAGTTTCTGATCTTGATTCTATTAAATCATTAAATTTTGATGGTTCATTATCTGTTAGTGATAAACTTGTTGAACAAACAGGTGTGATAGGGGAAAAAATAGAGTTAAGTAATTATTTTATGATTAAATCGGATTATATAGCTGGCTATATTCATCCTGGCAATAAATTAGCATCTTTAGTTGGCTTTAATAGTAAACTTGACGGTATAATAGAATTGGGAAAAAATGTAGCTATGCAAATTGCTGCAATGAATCCTTTGGGCTTAGATGAAAATGGTGTGAGTCAAGAGGTTGTTGATAAAGAAATAGAAATAGGTAAAGATCTAGCTCGTAAAGAGGGCAAGCCGGAAGAAATGCTGGAAAGAATCGCGCAGGGCAGATTGAAAAAGTTTTTTAAAGAAAACACACTATTACATCAAGTATATATTAAAGATTCAAAATTAACAATTTCAGAGTATCTCAAATCTATGAGTGACGATTTAGAAATTGTTGATTTTAAAAGAGTTTATTTGGGATAAATATAAAAGAAGACTGCGGTCTTCTTTTTTTTTACAATTTAGTATATGAAATATAAAAGAATTTTACTAAAACTAAGTGGGGAATCTTTAGCTGGTGACAATAGATTTGGAATTTCTAATAATAAGATTTTAGAATATTGTAAAGAGATTGAATCTGTAGTTAGTTTAGGTGTACAGGTTGCATTAGTGATTGGTGGAGGAAATATATTTAGAGGTAATGAAGTGCTGACAGATGTGATTGATAAAGTGCAAGGTGATCATATGGGAATGTTAGCTACTGTGATTAACGGCTTAGCACTTCAATCAGCTTTAGAGAAGATGAGTATTCAGACGAGGTTGATGTCTGCGGTTAAAATAGATGAAATAGCAGAGCCATTTATTAGAAGAAGAGCAATTAGACATCTTGAAAAGGGACGGGTTGTTATTTTTGTAGCAGGCACAGGTCGCCCATATTTCACAACGGATACAGCTGCTGTTTTACGCGCTATTGAAATAAAAGCTAATATTATTATTAAAGGAACCAGAGTTGATGGTGTTTTTTCTGATGATCCGGAAAAAAATCAAGNTGCGAAAAAATTTAATAGGATTTCTTTNGATGAAGTATATAANAAGAAGTTGTCTGTTATGGATATGACTGCTTTCACGTTGTGTCAAGAAAATAAGTTNCCGATTCATATATTTAANATAAATAAAGCTGGAAATTTACTTAAATTAGCTAATGGTTTGAATATTGGAACAGAGGTNTATAATCAATAATTTTTTAATTTATGAATGAACAAGTTAATTTTTCTATTGCTATAGTAACTGAAAAGATGAATGAAGCNATTNCNCATTTACATTTAGAATTATCTAAAATTAGAGCGGGTAGAGCCAATACTTCNATATTAGATGGTGTNTTGATAGATTATTATGGTACACCAACTCCTATTGCNAATATGGCAAGTCTTAGTACTCCTGATGCAAGNACNATTGTTATTCAGCCATGGGAAAAAAATATGGTGATAGAAATTATNAATGCAATCAATACATCTAATTTAGGTTTTATGGCACAAGATACAGGTGAAAANATNATTATTAATATGCCTATTCTNACCGAGGATCGNAGAAGAGATTTAGTGAANCAAGCAAAAANAGAAATAGAAAATTGTAAAGTAAGNATCAGAAATGCGAGANGAGATGGTAATGATGAACTCAAAAAACTTAATAAAGATGGTTTNTCGGATGATGAATTAAAAACATCAGAGGGAACTATTCAGAATTTAACAGATAAATTTATTGCACAAGCAGATTCAATATTTGAATTGAAAGAAAAAGATATATTAACAGTTTAGTTAAGNTAATATTATGAANGGCATTCTTTTAGCTGGTGGTGCAGGAACAAGACTTTATCCAATTACAATTCCTATTAGTAAACAAATTATACCTGTATACGATAAACCGATGATTTATTATCCACTATCCACTTTGATAGCATCAGGAATTCATGAAATTTTATTAATTACTACTCCTAAAGACTTAAANTTATTTAAGTTTTTATTAGGTGATGGAANACAGTGGGGATGTCAAATAACATATGCNGTNCAAGATGAGCCCAAAGGTATTGCTGAGGCATTTATTATTGCTGAAGATTTTATTGGTAGTGATAATGTTGTGCTNATTTTAGGAGATAATATTTTTTATTTCCCGTCATTAANTCATGTNGTCAGAAGNTCCATCCAANATGTTGGGGCATCTATTTTNGCATATCATGTNTCTGACCCATCCCGTTATGGAGTNGTGGANTTAGGGTTAAAGAATGAAGTCTTATCTATAGAGGAAAAACCTANTNATCCNAAATCAAATTTNGCTATACCAGGTTTTTATTTTTTTGACAATAATGTTATTCAATATGCTANAGATNTATCTCCTAGTAATNGAGGNGAATTAGAAATCACGGATCTTATTTCTCAGTATTATCATTCAGANTTATTGAATGTAATTAAAATGGATAAAGGAACTGCTTGGTTAGATACNGGAACNGTATCATCGCTTATGGATGCAAGCCAATTTGTTCAGGTATTAGAAAAAAGACAAGGCNTAAAAGTAGGTTGTGTCGAAGANCAAGCCTACNTNANGGGATATATTGATGCGGAACAATTAAGAAAATTAGCAGAACCTTTTAACAATGGTTATGGAAAATATCTTATATCGTTATTAAATGACTAGTTNTTCACCATCATTATCTAAAATTATTAATACCTCACAATCTATTTCAAGTGATTTATTAAANAATANAACTCCAAAAAACNTATATGAACCACTTAATTATATANTATCTAATAAAGGCAAACAAATAAGGGNAATTTTTGCTTTATTATCATATGATATGTTTGGAGGNNCTNATNGTGAAAATTTGAAAGAAATTGTATTAGCAATTGAGGCATTACATAATTTNACNCTNATCCATGATGATGTTATGGATAATGCAAATCTTNGAAGAGGAAANGATACAATTAATAAAAAATGGTCTAATAATCAAGCTATATTATCAGGAGATGTATTATTNATTCAATCATATCAGCATTTANTATCTTCAAAATNCATTAATNTNGCNGTGCAGGAAGAATTCAATAAAACAGCTGTTCAAATATGTGAAGGACAGCAATTAGATTTAGATTTTCAATTAAAGCATGAAATTCAATCAACAGAGTATTTTAAAATGATTGAATTAAAAACAGCGGCTTTAATAAAGTTTTCAATTTCTGTGCCACTATATATTAACACAGCTAACAATCTCCTTTTAAATAATAATCAACCTATTTTTTCAAATTCATCTTTTCATACAGAAGAAAATAAAGATCTTATGAATTCGATCGGTTTATTATTAGGAAAATTATTTCAAATACAAGATGATTATTTAGATCTGTATGGCAAAGAGTCAGAGTTAGGTAAAACTATAGGAGGAGATATCTTAGAAAATAAAAAAACATTTTTATATATTGAAGCATGCCGTCAATCAACACTACAGCAGAGAAAAGATTTAATTAAGACTTATCATTCAGTGAATAAAAATAAAATTAATTTCATTCAGTCAATCTATAATGAACTTAATATCAAAGATTATACTTTTAATATAATTAATAAATTGCATGGGGAGCTAATGCATTTAATATCAGATATCAAAGTCCCACCGCACAAAAAAGATAATTTCATAGAGTTTATCGAGATAATCTTAAAACGAAATTTTTGATTAAAGAGTTAAAAAACTTTGATAAAATTTTTGAAAGTCTTGTTGCATGACATCTTTTTCTGGATGCTTGTTTTCCAGCGCTATTTGAATAAGATCATTATAAAATTGTAGGTTTTTTAAGATTTCAAATTGAACGCCGTCAATTTTGCTAGCTGGAAAAGTAAAAAAGTAATTAAGTTCAGATTTATAAATTTCATATAGTTTTGAAACTAATAATTCTCCGCGGTTACTAGTTTCTATATCATAATAGCTTTCAATAATAGGGTGAATAAAATAATTTAATGGAACCTTATCTCCAGGCATTAATTCCATACAATAATTTAGAACCTCTTCAGCTTGTTCATATTTTTTCTCAGTTATTAATTGCTCTGCTAAACGACTAAAATTATTTCGAAAGTTCATGGTCATTCGAATATTTGTTTCATCTAGATAAATATCTTTATTTAAATTCCCCCATTCATATTTTTCCATAAGCATAGAGTATAAGACATTTGTATTTACTCTTCCGATGTTATCTTTGCTTGCACTTGAGTTATTAATTGGCACAAACTTATATACCATTCCATCAAGTTGAAAGTATTTATCTAAGTATAAGAATGATCGACCACTACTTCCAATGGTAATAGCAAAATAAATAGGTCTTTCCCAATTATTTGTTTGTATTAAATCTAAAATCATAATGTCTTTTTTCTCTAATTGACTAGTGTTTAAGTCTAAATTCAAAGAGTCTAAAATAAG
>PAVX01000013.1 GCA_002713285.1 Flavobacteriales bacterium | reverse complement strand
TTAGATAAACTAAGTTAAATTATGAAATTAAAAATTCAACTTATTCTTTGTGTGACATGCATACTGCAAATATGTTATGCTCAAAAAGAACTTCCTTTAAATAATGCAATATATGATAACCAAGTCTATCACTTTGGATTTACAATTGGTGTAAGTAGCACAAAGTTTCAAATACAGTATGGTGATTTATTTACACAACAAACTGATTTTGAGCAAATACTTTCTAAGTATCAACCAGGATTTAATGTTGGAATTATTATGGATTTAAAAATTGGAAAAAATAATAATTTAAGAATTACTCCCTCTTTTAATTTTACAGATCAAAAATTATATTTCATTACCAACAACATAGAAACTACATATCCAAGGAATAATACAGGTGTCTCTAATTTTGAAATACCTATATATTTAAAATATAGATCTAATCGTATTAATAATGGAAGAGCTTACTTATTATTTGGCGGTAATTTTATGATTGACATGAGTGCTAGTGAAAAATTAAGTCAATCTCAAAATCTGGAATTTTATAAAACAAACTATTCTATTGACATTGGAATTGGGGTAGATATATACTTTGCATATTTTAAATTTTCTCCTGAAATAAAGTACTCATATGGGTTAAGAAATATGCTCACAAATCAAGAAAATCAATACAATGACCTCATCAATAGATTATCAACAAGAGGGATTCTNATATCACTAACATTTGANTAACTCTATCTAAAAAGCAAATCCAACTGACAAATTTAGAAATGGTGATAAAACAGGATAAGTGGCCATTTGTAACGGATCTCCATAAGCCTCATTATCCTCAGGGACTAAATCATTAGGAACATCTTCGTTAAACTCTGTNCCATTACTATTGTTTGCTGAAGAAAACGCACCTAAATGAGCCTGGTTAAATTGGTCAAAATTAAAAAAGAAACCCACATCCACCTTTAATCTTATCCTCCTAGCCGTACGATGATCTAAAAAATACCATGCTGTTCTATCAAATATGAAATTACCATCAAACATCCAACTGTAATTAACAGTCAGTCCACCATAATTGGTGCTAGACAATTTTTCTTCAGTTGTTTCTTCTGGATCTAAAAATTGTGTTTTATATCCTATNTCAATCGCTTTTCTGACCATTACATATCTCCATAGTTTCCACCAACCCATTTGAGGATTTGAAAGTGATCTGTTTTTATTATACTTTCCAGGATTTAATAAGATTCCTATTTTGGCGTGTAAATCAGTATCAAAATCCATACCAGTCATTAAATAGACTCGTTCAGTTAAAGTTCCGTGTTTAGCTCCATAAAAATTTAGCTTTAAAGCAAATGAAGGCTGAGAACCTAAATAAAGCTCAATAGCTGATCGATCTTTTCCTAATTGTGAACCTCTTTTTTGTTTATGCCCTGGATCAAGATAATTGTCATATAACAAGGAGTAACTTGATGCATTTAATAGTTCCTTTCCATCATTCGCAATCGTAGGAACAACAATAAAAATTACTAATATTGATGTAAGAAGATGTTTCATTTTCAATTGAAATTAAAATTATGTAAAGCTAATTTAACTAAAAAAAAAAGATAAAAAAATATCTTATCTAAATTCAGATAAAATAATTCCAAATGCAACAGACACATTTAATGAATCTACACTTTTATTTTTAGAAGGAATGAGTATTTTTTTATCTAGTAATTTTATTATCTTTTTACTAATACCATGAGACTCATTACCTAACACAAGTGCATATTGATTATTTTTTTTCAAATTATAAATACTCTCACCTAGTAANGANGCNCCATAACACACAATATTACTTTCTTTAACTTTTTTTAACGCAATTTCTAAATCACCTTTAATGATTTTGACCCTAGACAAAGAACCCATGGTAGCCTGAACTACTTTTGAATTAAATACATCTACACATTCATTAGACAAAAAAATAGACTTAACACCAAACCAATCAGCTGTTCGAATAATTGTGCCTAAATTACCGGGATCAGATATGGAATCAAGGAAAATAATGTGTTTTTCCTTAAAAAGAATACTTAAATCTATTTGTGCATTAGGTTNATAAATAACAGCTAATACATTGGATGGGTTTTTTAGTGAACTAATACGAGACAACTCACGTTTAGTAACAATATTAGCATTATCATGTTCATTGTTTTCANCCCACTCTTTAGTGCCATAAATTGAGTGAATTTTAAAATTTGAAGAAATAAATTCTGAAACAATATGTGCACCTTCCACCACAAAACAATTATATTTTAATCTATATTTATTATGCTTTAATGAAGAGATAAATTTAATTTTTTGTTTAGATATCATTAAAAAAGATAATTTTACTACAAAATAAAAATTAATTACATTGATAAAAAATATTATAACCATTATAATATCCACCTTGCTTATTTCATGTTACAGCACTAAGCATCTCCAAAAAGAAGATTACATCCTTAACAAAAATACCGTAATCATAAATACCAAAAAAAATAGCAGACTAAATAATGTGTCAAATAAAGACATTTATGCTATTATTAAGCAAAAACCAAATAAAAAAATAATTGGTTTAATTCCATTCCATATATGGATATACAACTTAAGTAATCCAACTAAAAACAATTGGATTAACACATATCTAAGACGCATTGGAGAAGAACCAATTATTTTAGACAACAGATTAGTTGACAAAAGTGTTTCTCAAATAAAATCATATTTTGAAAATAACGGATATTTTACGTCTACCGTGAGTAGCAACACAACATATAAACAACAAAAATCATATGTTAATTACATAATCAATACTGGAGAATCATATCTAATAAACAATATAAAATATGAAATATCTGAACAAAAAGACATTCAGAACATTATTCAACATAGTTTAAAAAACAGTAACCTGAAAAAGGGTAATATATTTACATACAACTCTTTAAATGAAGAACGATTACGAATTGAAAAAATATTGCAAAATCATGGCTACTATAAATTCTCAAAAGATCTTATATACATTCAAGCGGATAGTACACAAAATAAATTAGTAGATATTGAATTTCATTTTGATCAAACCAATAACGATTCTACGACTTATCAAAAATTTAAAATTAATCAAGTGTTTATCAATCTCGTTAAAAGTAAAGAGAATAATGATACATTAGTACACGATGGATATTATTTTATTAAATCAAAAAATGATGATTTAAAATTAAAATTAAATACTATTTCTGAATTAATTTTGATTGATAATAATAGTGAATACTCTGAAGAAAGTATTGAAAAAACATATAGAAACTTATCTAATCTTCGCTTTTTCAAACAAATTAAAATCGAATTTTTAGAAATACCAAACACAAACCAGCTTGACTGCAATATATATCTTGAGAATCCAACAAGAATGTATTACTCAATTGATGCAGAAGTGAAATATTCAGATGATGAAGATAATTTTGGTATTTCTAGTTACCTTCAATTTGGTAACAATAATCTTTTTAGAGGAGCGGAAAATTTAAATGGTAAAATCAAAGTCTCCTTAGGAAATAGACAAGTAAATTCAAATGACAATAAGGTCTTGTTTAATACACAAGAAGTCTCATATGAAATAGGCGTTAAAAAACCTAAGCTAATACTGCCTAAACAATTAAATAAGTGGCTGAAAAATAGCTATCAGATGAATACTAATTTTATATTTTCATTTACACAAAGGATTCGACCAGATTTTTCAAGTCAAATCATAACGCAAAAACTAGGTTATAGTTGGAAAAATAAAGAAACTAAACAACATCAAATTAACCTGATTGAATTAAGCTTTTCTCAAATTGAAGAAAATGATTTCATTTCTACTTTAATAGAAAACAATATTTATTTAAGTGAACAATTTGAAGANAAATTTATTCCAGCAATTAACTATATTTTTACATTTAATAATCAAAAACCATATAAAATTTCCAACTACACATACTTCAAGTCCAAAATAGAAACAAGTGGGAATTTATTTCAAATTCTAGGTCAAACAAATAACTTGAAAAAAAATGAAAATGAAGATTATACTGTTTTTAACAACACATTCTCCCAATATGCAAGAATAGATTTTGATTATAGAAAATATTTTAAGTTCACAAAAGAAAACACACTAGTATTACGAAGTTTTTTTGGCTTAGGGTATGCATATGGAAATTCTGAAAAACTACCTATTCAAAAACAATTTTTTGCCGGTGGAGTAAATAGTATTCGAGCATGGGAAGCTTTTACCTTAGGACCAGGATCATCTACGCCTTTGAATGAAAATAATTATTCAACTGGTGATCTAAAATTAGAGTTTAACATCGAATATCGTTTTGAATTTTTGAATGCATTAAAATCTGCAATCTTTATTGATGGAGGTAATATATGGCTAATTAAACAGGATGATCGAATTGGGAGCACATTTAGGCTCAATGAATTTACACAAGAAATAGCATTCGGTGGAGGATTTGGACTGAGATATGATTTTGATTTCTTTGTTATTCGAATGGATGTAGCTACTATGTTAAAAGATCCTAGTCAACCTATAGGCGAACGGTGGATAAAAAATCCATTAAATGGAAAATTTCGATATAATTTAGCTATAGGTTACCCATTTTAATTTAAATTTGATACACTATGGAAAATTTAAAATTAATTGCAAATAAAATGGTTGTTGATGGAAAAGGTATATTAGCAGCTGATGAAAGCACTCCTACTTGTACAAAAAGATTTGAAGCACTTCAATTAAAAAGTACTGATTCCACTAGGAATGAATATAGGAGTACTTTATTTACGTCCTTGGAATTAGAAAACTATATTAGTGGAATAATTTTATTTGATGAAACGTTTTATCAAAATATAACAGGCTTAAATAAACCAATCCCTGCATATTTAAAAGACAAAGGCATCTTAACAGGAATTAAAGTTGATAAAGGTGCTAAACCTTTAGCGAACTATCATAATGAAAAAATAACTGAAGGTTTAGATGGCCTAAGAGAGCGCCTGCAAATATACAAAAAACAAGGTGCTGACTTTGCAAAATGGCGAGCAGTAATTACCATGGGTGGTGAAAATCCATCCAATGCATGTATTTACAGTAATGCCCATGCTTTAGCAAGGTATGCTAGTTTATGTCAAGAAAGTGGAATCGTTCCAATTGTAGAGCCAGAGGTTTTAATGGAGGGTGATCACAATATTCAAAAATGCTATGACACAACTAGTAAAACTCTTGATATTATTTTTAGTGAATTAAAAAAACTCAATGTATGTTTAGAAGCAATCATTCTGAAACCTAATATGGTTTTACCTGGCTTACAATCATCTAATCAAGTTAATGATGAATTAATTGCTCGAATGACGTTTGATGTCCTTCATAAACATGTTCCAAAAGAAGTGCCTGGGATTGCATTTTTATCTGGTGGACAAAGTAGTGACTTAGCTGCGAAAAGATTAAACAAATTAAACCAACTATATAGAGAAAAAGCACCTTGGAAATTAACATTTTCTTATGGAAGAGCATTGCAACAAGACGCATTGTCACAGTGGGCAAGTAAATCTAACGAAAAAACACAAGATGCATTGATTTATCGGGCACACATGAATCATTTATCATCACTCGGAAAACTATAATAATTAAGTCTACAAAATTTATGGGATGGTTTAAAAGAAAAAGTCAAGGTATTTTTACAGATAGTAAATCTAAAAAAGATGTTCCTGAAGGACTTTGGTATAAGTGTCCAAATTGTAAGCATTTAGTTCCAAAAGAAGAACATGAAAAAAATGACTCTGTCTGCGCCCATTGTGACTACCACACAAGAATTAGTAGTTTACAGTATTTTTCTATCCTTTTTGACAACAACAAATATGTTGAAGTTAATAAAGAATTACAATCACTAGACCCTTTGTCTTTTCAAGACACTAAAAAATATAGTGATCGTCTGAGTAAAGCAAAGCTAGAAACATCATTTAATGAAGCTATTAGTACAGCATATGGAAAACTTAACAATCAAATGATTGCTATAGCAGTGATGAACTTTGAATTTATTGGAGGTTCTATCAGCTCTGCTGTTGGCGAAAAAATATGTCGAATTATAAAATTAGCCATCAAGAAAAAAATGCCATTATTAATTATTTCAAAATCAGGAGGGGCAAGAATGATGGAGGCAGCATTTTCTCTTATGCAACTTGCTAAAACATCCGGGTATTTAAGCTTACTGAGTAAAGAAAAAATACCATATATATCATTATTAACTGATCCAACATTTGGAGGAGCAACCGCATCATTTTCAATGCTAGGGGATATTAATATTGCTGAGCCAAATGCCTTAATTGGATTTGCTGGCCCTAGAGTTGTGAAAGAGACAATAGGAAAAGACTTACCAGAAGGGTTTCAAAGGTCTGAATTTTTACTTGAGAAAGGCTTTTTAGACTTCATAGTTCATAGAAATGACTTAAAGGAGAAAATTTCTAAATTTATCAATATGGTATATTATTAAATAAATAACCCTGTCTTTCGTAAAATAAATACTATATTTGCACCTCATAAAATTAGATTAAAGAATTATATATGTATTTAGATGCTAAAAAAAAGAAAACTCTTTTTAAAAAATATGGAAAATCTGAGTTAGATACTGGAAACTCCGAAAGTCAAATTGCTGTTTTTACACAAAGAATCAATCATTTAACAGAATATTTGAAAGAAAATAAAAAAGACAACAACACTAAAAGGTCTTTAGTATTATTAGTAGGTAAACGAAGAAGGATGTTGGAATATTTAAAACAAAAAGACATCGAGCGATATCGAAAAATTATTCAAGCGCTAAAACTTAGAAAATAAAGAGAGATAGAGACAACACTAATAATAAAAGACTAAAAGAATGAAACCAAAAGTAAAGCAAGTAAAAATTTCTTTAGATCATGAAAGAGAGATTACGATAGAGACAGGACTGTTAGCTAAACAAGCACATGGATCATGTGTAGTCAAAATGGGAGATACTATGTTGTTAGCTACGGTAGTATCAGATAAACGTGAAAAAGAAGGTATTGATTTTTTACCTTTAAGTGTTGACTATAGAGAAAAGTTTGCAGCGGATGGTCGATTTCCTGGAGGATTTCTCAAAAGAGAAGGCAGACCATCAGATCAAGAAATTTTAGGCATGAGGTTAGTAGATAGAGTATTGAGACCTTTATTTCCAAAAAACTATCATTCAGAAACACAGGTAATGATTCAACTTATGTCTCATGATAGAGATGTTGATCCACATTCACTAATAGGACTAGCAGCATCAACTGCATTAACATTATCAGACATTCCATTTTCAGGTCCAATATCTGAAGTTAGAGTGGGACGAATTAATGGTGATTTTATTATTAATCCAAATGCTTCACAATTAGAAGAATCTGATATTGATTTAATGGTAGGTGCATCTATTGATTCTGTTATTATGGTAGAAGGTGAGATGAAAGAAATATCAGAAAAAGAAATGATTGAAGCTATAAAATTTGGACATGAAGCTATTAAAGATCAATGTAATTCTCAGACTGAACTATTAAAAAAATGTGATAATATAGAGAAAAGAGAAGTTGAAGATATATTAGAGACCGAAATTACGAAAAAAGTAAACACACTATGCTACGATAAGATATATCAGATTGCTAGTCAAAACACAACTAAACAAGAACGCACTAATCTAATCGAAGGAGTAAAAGAAGAATTAATGAATTCTTTTGCAGAGGAAGAATTGGAAGAAAAAGAAGCAGAAATTTTAAAAGAGTTTTACAGTACTCAAAAATCTGCTATTAGAAATTTTATATTAGATACACAAAGTAGGCTAGACGGAAGAAAAACTGATGAAATTAGACCAATTTGGTGTGAAGTAGATTATTTACCAAAAACACATGGTTCTGCAGTTTTCACAAGAGGTGAAACTCAATCACTAACTACAGTAACACTTGGAACTTCTTTAGATGAAAATAGATTAGACACAGTGACAGAACAAGGAGCTGAGAAATTTTATCTACACTATAACTTCCCGCCATTTTCAACTGGTGAAGCTCGCATGAAATTCAGTGTTAGTAGAAGAGAAATTGGTCATGGAAATTTAGCACAAAGAGCATTAAAAGATATGATTAATGAAGCCAACCCTTACACAATTAGAGTCGTATCTGAAATATTAGAATCAAATGGATCATCTTCTATGGCTACTGTATGCGCGGGTACACTTGCACTTATGGACGCTGGAGTGGATATAATTCGACCTGTATCTGGAATTGCAATGGGTTTAATTACAAATGATGACAATTCAAAATATGCTATACTTTCTGATATACTAGGTGATGAAGATTTCTTAGGAGATATGGACTTTAAGGTGACTGGAACTACTGAGGGAATTACTGCCTGTCAAATGGATATGAAAGTTAAAGGATTACCTTATAATATATTAGAAGAAGCTCTAGCACAATCAAAAGAAGGAAGACTACATATTTTGAATGAAATGCTCAAAACAATGTCAACCACTAGGGANACACCGAAACCTCACTCTCCAAAAATGGTAACAATGACCGTTCCTAAGGATATGATTGGTGGTATTATTGGTCCTGGTGGTAAAATTATTCAAAAAATGCAAGCAGATACAGAAACGACCATCACTATTAATGAAGAAGATAATGTTGGTATAGTTGAAATTCTTGGGACAGATCCTAATGGAATAGAAAAAGCACAAGAAACCATCAAGAATATTTGCTTCATACCAGAAGTAGGTGAAATATATGATGGTATTGTAAAATCTATTCAGCCATATGGTGCATTTGTCGAAATTAAAAAAGGAACTGACGGGCTTTTACATATATCTGAGATTGAGTGGAAAAGATTAGAAAAAGTGGAAGATGTATTAAAAGAAGGAGATGAAATACAAGTAAAACTTATTAGCATTGATCCGAAAAATGGTAAAATGAAATTATCTAGAAAAGTCTTACTCCCTAAACCAGAATAAATTATGAGACAATTAAAAATTACAAAACAGGTTACTAATAGAGAAACCGCATCATTAGATAAGTACTTACAAGAAATCGGTAAAGTAGATTTGATATCTGCTGATGAGGAAGTTGTATTGGCTCAAAAAATAAAAAATGGTGATGAAATCGCATTAGAAAAACTAACTAAAGCTAATCTTCGTTTTGTAGTGTCAGTAGCAAAACAATATCAAAATCAAGGACTATCTTTACCTGATCTAATAAATGAAGGAAACTTAGGATTAATAAAAGCAGCTAAAAGATTTGATGAGACGAGAGGATTTAAGTTTATTTCTTATGCAGTTTGGTGGATACGACAATCTATCCTTCAAGCACTAGCGGAACAATCAAGAATTGTGAGATTACCTTTAAATAAAATTGGATCTATCAATAAAATCAATAAAACATATGCATCCCTTGAACAAAAATATGAAAGAGAGCCTTCGGCTGATGAAATTGCTAATGTGTTAGAAATTAGTGCTAATGATGTACGAGAATCTCAAAGAAACTCAGGAAGACATATTTCAATGGATGCTCCATTAGTGGATGGAGAAGATAGCAATTTATATGATGTAATTATGAGTGGTGAAAGCCCTAATCCAGATGATAGTTTAATTAATGATTCTTTACGAACAGAAATTGAACGATCTCTAACCACTTTAACTGACAGAGAAGCTGATGTTATAAGATTATATTTTGGCTTAGGAAGTAAACACGCAATGACCTTAGAAGAAATAGGAGAAAAGTTTGACTTAACTAGAGAAAGAGTTCGACAAATTAAAGAAAAAGGCATTAGACGACTTAAACATACTTCGAGAAGCAAAATTTTAAAAACATATCTTGGTTAACTTATGAGTCACTTAATAGCGCCTTCAATGTTAGCATCTGATTTTGGAAACTTAAAATCAGAAGTAATCATGGTTAATAATAGTAAGGCTGACTGGTTTCATTTAGATGTAATGGATGGCTTATTTGTTCCAAATATCTCATTTGGAATACCTGTTATAAAAGCTATTCGCGAAAACACTAAAAAGCTATTAGATGTGCATTTAATGATTGAACAGCCTGAGAGATACATTAATGCTTTTAAAAATGTAGGATCAAATATTCTAACAGTTCATTATGAAGCTTGTAATCATTTACATAGAACCATCGATGTAATCAAACAAAATGGGATGAAAGCAGGTGTTGCTATTAATCCCCACACTTCTCCACATGTACTAACTGATGTACTCATAAATATAGACTTAGTTTGTATCATGTCTGTTAACCCTGGATTTGGTGGACAATCTTTTATTGAAAATACTTATCAAAAATTGGAAGTTTTAACTCGATTAAAAAAAGAAACTGGCAATGAATTCTTAATTCAAATTGACGGTGGAGTGAATATGGAAAATTCGAAAAGATTAATTGAAAAAGGAGCAAATGTATTAGTTGCTGGAAGCACTGTTTTTAAATCTAAAGACCCTCAAAAAACAATCAGTGATTTAAAAAAAATGTAAACATTCCAACCATAATCGAAACTGCACACAAAAAAAAGAAAAAGAAAATCTAATTAAAAATAATAATGTATAGTACTCTGATCTTTGCATAATGCAAAAACTTACAGCCATAATACCTACCAAAAATGAAGCACGCAATATTGTTGAAGCTATACAATCTGTTGATTTTGCAGATGAAATAATCATAGTTGATTCATTTTCTACAGACGATACGTTACGACTAGCTCAACCAAGAGTGACAAAAATTATTCAACGCGAGTATGAAAACTCCGCATCTCAAAAAAATTGGGCAATACCACAAGCAACATACGACTGGATACTCATATTAGATGCAGATGAACGAATTACACAGGCACTAAAAGAAGAAATACAACAAACACTATACAATAACCCAAAAGAAAGTGGTTTTTGGATTTATAGAAATAACCACTTTATGGGAAAGAAAGTTCGATTTAGTGGTTGGCAAGGAGATAAAGTAATAAGATTATTTAAAAAAAATGAATGTAGATATGAACATAAACATGTCCATGCTGAAATATCCACTACAGGTAAAATAGGAGTTCTAAAAAATAGAATACACCACAATACCTTTATGGGTATACAGGAATATCTTGTCAAGATTACACGTTATGCTGATTGGCAAAGTAAAGATTACTATAATACAACCAATATACTTACACCCTATCATTTTTTAATTAAACCATTAGCAAGATTTATAAAACATTACTTCCTTCAATTAGGATTTCTAGATGGATTTGTTGGACTTACTATAGCAGCCATTCAGGCTTATGCTGTGTTTTTACGCTACGTCAAATTATGGAAACTGAAAAGAAATAAATAACCAAAATAAAATTACAGAACATAATCACGTAAATAATTAAAATTATCTGTTAACTGACCATTCAATGTGATAGTAGATTGAGAAATAATATTACCGCCTGTTAGCAAATCTGGTAATACTTTTTGAATAAAAACTTCACCAAAATGTAGGGAAGCATCTCTTGGTAGTGCACAAGGAAGATTATCTACTGCCATAATAGCAATAACACCATCTTTATTATAATCATCTTCTAATTGTGTCCCTGGATTATAACCATAAATTGGATTTTCTATAGTAGAGGGTCGTATTGTTGAACCAATTGGACCATCAATATCACAACTAATATCAGCTATAACCTCCATATTACATGCATGCTTCTGAATCTCTGCTTTTGATAAAAGAATAGGGTTGCCTGCAGCATAATAATGACCCGTAATCAACATATGAGCGTATTGAGTATATTTTGACAATACAGATTTATATTCAGTAGGGTTATTATAAAAATTTTGCTTAGATACCAACTCATTATCAATTCTTTCATTATAATCTAAATAATTTAATTGCACATAGGTTGGGCTACTAAATATTTGATTTAAAAAATCAAACTTATTGACCTTTTTAACACCTAATGCTTCTAATATTTCAATAGCACCATTTGCTACTCTACCGTTTCCTGTTAAAACAATTTTAAAGTCTTTTGGTAAACTAACCTTCTTTAATTCTTTATACAATTCTTTTATACCCATCAATAACTGAGGTGCTTTTAAATTGTATTTCGTTGATTTTTTACCATAAGCTAAAAATGAATTATAACAACCTACAATCCCTGCATATCTACCAAAACCAATAATACGTTTTTTATCTCCTCCACGTAATGTCTCATAATCTACTAGCTGAATATTCTTTTCTAAAATTGCTTGTAATAACAACTTATTGTATGGCTGTTTTTTAATTGTGTGAGAAAAGAAAAAAAATATTTTATTATTTATTAACATATCAATCGGAACCTCTTTAATTCCCATAATCACATCACAATTAGATAAATCTTCTGTGATAATTACACCATTTTTTTCATATTCTAAATCTAAAAAACAACGACTTTGACTAGGCTGAACATATAAAGATAACTCCGGATAAGACTGCATAATATAAGCACACTGATCAGGTGAAAAAGCGACTCTTTTATCCGGAGGGGGTTTTCCTTCTCTCAATAAACCTATATTCATATTATTTATTTATGATTGTAAAATTATAAAATTATCAAGTATTGTGTGTAAATTTGTGATTAATTAACATTGTTCTTTGATTTAATGGGGATGACCGGCTTTGACAGCAAGGTAAATAAAATAGTAAGCATGTCGAGTATTGTTATACTCTCTCGTTAAAAAAGTATGCAAAATTTTAAATGGCGAGTCTAACTACGCTTTAGCTGCTTAATTATAATATTAAACAGCTTTTGTTCCGGATTCAGGTTTGTTCAACCCCTGGAACCAGGAACATTATTAAGTTGAACTAGCTTTAATTGTTCCTGGATATTAAAGTGAATTTTTACAGGATAAGATAAGTTTTGGTTGTGTTATAGCTGAATTTATTCGACAATAAAATAACACTAAACATGTAGAAAGTTATTTAGTTTCTTGTTTGGACCAGGGTTCGATTCCCTGCATCTCCACAAATAAAAAATGAAAAAAATGAAAAAATACTTATTGATATTCTTACTAATCACTCAGTTTATTAGTANATCTCAAGTGTGTGGTTATGATCACATCATAACGAAAAAAAGAACTAACAATGACTTCATAAGTAATTATGAGTTAGTTTATGATATTGCTTTAAATCGATTAGCAAATAATAATCAAACATATTATATACCAGTAGTCTTTCATATTGTTTATAATACAGATAATCAAAACTTACCTGACTCTGTGATATATTCTCAAATAGATGTTTTAAATGAAGATTATCGAAGATTAAATGAAAATGCTAATGAAACAAGAGATGAGTTTTTAGAATTTGCTGGTGATGCAAATATTGAGTTTTTTTTAGCCAATGTAGACCCGGAAGGTAATCCGACAAATGGAATTATTCACCAATATACTGACAGAGAAGAATTTTTAATGTTTGAAGATATTTTATCTAATGAAATCACGCTAGATGAAGTCAAATTCTCAGCTTCTGGCGGTTCTGATGCCTGGGACACAAATCAATACTTAAATATTTGGGTTTGTAATATTGGTGCTTTAGATATTTTAGGGCTAGAACTTGGACAAGTTTTTGGATATGCATATCCACCTGTTGACATAGATGAAGCATTAATAGAATTATCTAATACTCAAACTGTGCCTGATTGGCCAACAGATATGTTAACTAATGATGAATCTGTGCAAGGAGTTGTACTACATTACACTGCAGTAGGACGGAACAATCCTGTTGCTAATGAAGATGGAATGATAGAAAATAATGAAGGGAGAGNAGCAGTTCATGAANTAGGCCATTATTTAGGATTAAGACATACATGGGGTGATGCTCTTGCTTTTTTTGGTGATGATGGATGTAGTTTAGATGATGGTATATCAGATACTCCCAATGCTAGTGATCAGGCAGGATATATATGTGATTTNAATAAAAATACNTGTTCAGGAGATACTTTTGGATCCAGTGGAGAAGATTTNCCAGATATGGTAGAGAATTACATGGATTATAGNCCNGACAACTGTCTTAACATGTTTACCAATGGCCAAATTAATGTAATGAGAAATATTTTAGAGATCGCTAGACCTGAATTAATTAATGAAGAGGCATTTGTGGCTATTGAAGAAATAACAGTCTCTAAAAAACACCTAATGCAAACAATTGATATTTTAGGAAGAAATAGTTCAAAGCAAGGCCTTAATATCGACATCTATGACGATGGTAGNGTCGAAAAAATCTATAGAATCAAACCCATACTATGAAAACAAAAACTTTACTAAATCTTTTAATTATTATTCCATTTTTATCTTTTGCACAATGTGATGAAAATGAAAATTTTATATCTATATCAAGTACGACTGGTGAATGGGCTTATGAAATGGCTTGGGCTTTATGGGATTACAATACGTGGATGGAAATTGGTCCTGAAGAGGAGAATGCTCTTGCCTCATTTATAGGAAATAATAATTATGAAACAATTAGCTTTGAAGCATGTCTACCCAGTGATGGATGCTATATCATTGGAGGATATGATAGTTATGGAGATGGCTGGAATGATGGCTATATAGTTGTAAATGTAAACAATAGTAAATCACCAGACACATATGAACTAACAGAGGGAACTTGGGGATTTTGGACATTCGAAGTAAATACTGACCCTTGTGAATGGGAAATTCCAGGATGCACCAATCCAGAGGCGGAAAACTATAATGAACTTGCGACTATAGATAACGGGTCATGCATAGTTCCCTTGTTATTTGATTGGGACAAGGAACAAAGAGAATATTTCTTATATGTGCCTGAAATCTTGCCAGAAAATGCTCCTTTAGTTTTTGTTTTACATGGATACTGGGGCACAGGTAGTGATATGATAGGGATATTACAAGAACAAGCTGACACACACGGATTTGTAATATGTTACCCTAATGGATTAGAAGATAATTTTGGTACTAACCATTGGAATGCAAACTTTAATGAATCTATGACCACTGTAGATGACCTTGGATTTCTCACTAATTTAGCTGTTTCATTACAAGAAGAATATAATCTTTCGCCCAATAAAACATTTAGTTGTGGAATGTCAAATGGAGGATATATGAGTTGGTCACTAGCATGTAATGCACCTGAAACTTTTAAAGCAATTGCTTCAGTAACTGGGACTATGAGTGGTCCTGACTGGCAAGAATGTAATCCCTCAACTTTAATTCCTGTTATGCAAATCAGTGGAACAAATGATGATGTAGTACCAATGGATGGCTCAATGCAATATGTTGAAGAAGGGTGGGGAGGAGCTCCCGATATATATACAATTATGGATTATTGGAGTGATTTACATGGCTGTTCTCAAAATGAAACAAATAATTTTGGTTTTGATTACTCAACAGATGTTACTCAATATTTTCAGTGTATTTCCAATACATCTTTTGAATTAAGATTATATGTAGCAAATGGTATGGGGCATACCTGGCCACAGTTTGCTAATGAACAGATATGGGATTTTTTTATGCAAATAGCCGCATGGCCANTTGATGTCGATGAGTTTGAAAATGAAACAAAATCATTAATTAAAACCATTGATATGCTAGGTAGAGATACTCATGATAAAGGATTCAATGCAAAAATATTCAATGATGGTACTGTTGAAAAAATATATCAAATAAAATAAATATTATTGTAAAACATATGCTTTTTCCACTTTACCATTATCATATACATGAATGATAAAGCCCGCTTTGTTTTTTTCAACTTTTCTTCCTAAATAATCAAAAGAATATAAAACTTTACTATTAATACTATAATCTATTAAATCTACTGTATAATCAAAATCTGGATTATATAACTCAATAATTTCATTAGGGCCTTGACTTGGCCAAGAGTAGCCATTAGTAGCAAGATATATTTTACCATCAGGGCTTACACAAATATCTCTCAGTCTCCCCCACTCATTATTAAACAACTCAGTATAGCTTGTCATTTCTTGACCATCGTCTGAAAATTCAAATCTAACTAACATTTTATTTTTCAATACTGTCATTAAAAGTGAATTCTGAAACTCAGGAATAGAAGGATGATCATACCAAATAATATCTGACGGTGCTATTGTAGTAGATCCACTGCTCCATATTGCATCAACTACATTATTATCATTACAATAATCTATCTCTGTATAATTACCACTTAAATATTCGGCATATCCATAATCAACCCATTGATTATCACAATAACCCTGAACATTTGGCCATCCATAATTTGAATTAGCTACTAATATATTTAATTCATCATCATTACTAGGGCCATGTTCAGAACTATATATGATACCATTTGGCCCCATCGCTAATCCTTGTGCATTTCTATGCCCCCAACTCCAAACTAAATTACCTGAAATGGGATTATCTAATGGAGGTTGGCCAACAGTTCCATCATTCATATTAATACTCATGCGTAGTGTTTTTCCAGTTAATTCAGTCACATCTTCTGATAATAACCATTCCTGCGCATCTCCTGTAGTGATTAACATAGTTAAATCATCTAGAGCCATTAATCGACATCCAATATGGGTGCTATTTCCATCAATACCATCTAAAAGAACTTCTTCATTAATTAATGCATCAGCATCAAAATCATACTCATAATAAACAATCTTTTCTTTAGCCCCCTGAGAAACATACGTATATGCTAAAAACACATATGGTGAACCATTATTAAAATCTGGATGAATTTCCATGCCTAACAATCCTGCTTCATTGGAATCATAAATGTCATCTGAAATATCTAAAATTATATATTTTTCACCTGTTTCTACATCAATTCTGCTTACTAGTCCCGATCTTTNAGTGACCCATAAAAAGTTATCTGGACCCCATTTAATCTCCCATGGAACATCTAACCCATCGACCACTTCTCGCTCTTCTAATGTTGTAGATCCTACTTGATGTTGAGCATTTAAAAACCCACCAATAAAAATAAAAAGCATTAATATATTTCTCATAATTATTTATTTATTTGATATATTTTTTCTACACTACCATCATCGTAGATGTAAAATATATATTGATTATTATTTTGATTATTATTTTGATTATTATTTCTTCCTAATATGTCTGTGGTGACAATAATTTTATTTGGTCCAATTAAATTTTCTGACAAATCTGTTGAAGATGGGATAATGGTNACATCAAATTCGATTACACATGTTTCATTGATACCATAATACTGAATGAGACTCACTGTTCCTACACCTGGCTCTAACCATTGAATACCAATACTTGGTTCAGTAGCAGAACTCCAAACTATATTACCACCATCAACTTGCCAAGCCGCCATATTATCTATATTTATTGACAATGTATAAATTTCATATGACCCAGATTCTACCACTATCTCTCCAAGAATGTCAAGATATTGACAAGAACATTCGTCTCCATAGCCATCATTATCGTTATCTGCTTGACCAGGATTATAATCTTCAATACAATTATCTAGTTGATCACAGACACCATCACCATCTATATCTGACAAACAATTATCATCACAATCATAGAACTCTAATGGACCTTNACCTCCACAATCACCACATTCATCATATGTTGTAGCTCCACCACAAATACCTGCACAATCGATATTAATTACACAATTACCATCACAATCAAAATTAATCTCAGGAAATTCACAATTACCATTATCTATCAAAGCCGTATTATCATAATTACATGCTGTTAAATCTGTACACCCTAGACAAATAGTATTATCTCCATCGCAAACACCACAATCATCTAATTCAGAAGTTCCACCACATAGTCCATTACAATCTATAGCAATTAAACAATTACCAGCACAATCAAAATTAATCTCAGGAAATTCACAATTATTATCATCTATATTGGCTAATTCATTATAATTACATGCATCTGCATTCATACAACCAAATAAATCACAAATACCATCATTATTAATATCACTTAAACAATTACCAAAACAGTCAAAGTTAGTTGGTGGAAATTCACAAGAACCATCATCAAGATTATTCTCAGGCTCATAATTACATGCATTCTCATCTGTACAACCTTCAATGATGAAGGTAAAACAAGAACCATCATCCTCTGTTGCATCTGAGTTATATTCAAAATAATTGGAATCAGTACAGCCATAGATTTCAATTTCATCACAAATTCCATCACAATCATTATCAGAATCACAAATAACTAAACAGAACT
>PAVX01000012.1 GCA_002713285.1 Flavobacteriales bacterium | reverse complement strand
ACCAAAAAAATAGAATATAAATTAGAATCTGTATCAGGAGTAAAAGATATTACTTCATCTTCTTTAGAAAATATCTCTTCGATCTATGTGGAAATGGAACGAGGAGCTAATATGTATGTGGGGTTACAGAATATAAATAACGCTGTTGATCAAGTGAGTTTTGGTGTAGATGTAGAGGAAATTTTTATACGTAAAAGAGAGTTTGTTATGCCTACAATCAGTTTTTCAATATCATCTGATTATGACTTAACCTATTTAAAAACCCAAATTGATCAAATTGAAGATGAATTAAAATCTGTAGATGGTATATCGGAAGTTTCAGTAACAGGTTTACCGGAAAAAGAAATTGAAATATCAGTTACTGAAGATAGGTTATTAGCATATAACTTATCTATGGAAGAAATTAATAATGCTGTCCTTAGAAATAATATTAACCTAACAGGTGGTAAGATTGAAGTAAATGGAACACAATACTTACTTCGTGCAAATAATAAATCTAGTGTTAGTAGAGATATTGGAAATATAGTTGTGAGGGTTAATGAGAACGGAAGCCCTCTTTACTTAAAAGATGTTGCAAACATTATAGATACATGGTCTGAATCTTCAATTAAGCGTTATCGTAATAACAAAAGATCAATTAATATTATTGTAAGTAATACTGAAACTCAAGACATATTATTTATTGCAGATTACATAAAAAGCTATGTAGATGATTTAAACAAGAACAATGAAAATATTGAAGCCAAGATATTATTTGATGCATCTAATCCATTAAAACAAAGAATAGAGCTATTATCCAAGAATGGAATCATAGGTTTTTTTCTGGTTTTATTGTTTTTAACTATGTTTCTACATCCTAGAGTTTCTTTTTGGGTAGCCTTAAGTATACCAATTTCATTTTTAGGGATGTTTTTCTTAGCTCCTTCAGCGCCAATTACTATTAATATGATGACTATGTATGCTATGATATTGGTAATTGGTATACTCGTAGATGATGGTATTATTATTGGTGAAAATATAATTAGAAAATTTGAAGGAGGTTTAAGCAGATATAATGCGGCTGTCGAAGGAACCATGGAGGTGTTTCCTGCTGTATTTGCAGGAGTTTCAACAACAGCAGTAGCATTTCTATCGTTTTTCTTTTTTGAAGGTATGATGGGAGAATTTGGTTGGCAAATGGGTTTTGTGGTTATTGCTACTCTATTTTTCTCTTTAGTGGAAGGAGCTTTTATATTACCTGCTCATATTGCATATTCAAAAGCTTTAGATNAAAAACAGAAGAAAAATAAAATNTCACAGTATTTCAACAGCATNATNAATACTTTAAGAGATGAATACTATAGNCCTTTACTCAAGTATCTTTTAAAGAAGATACATGTTGCATATATATTATTTGTTGGAGCTTTTATTCTTTTTGTGTTTGCTAGTGGTTTTGCATTTACTTTTTTCCCTTCTGTAGAGCTAGATGATTTATACATTGAGTTTAAAACAAAGCCAGGAACTACAATGGATGAAACCAAAACNTATGCAGACAATATTTTAAAAATTGTTAATAGAGTTAATAAGGANTTAGAAGATTCATTAAATACTAATATCATTAGTGCTACTGAAGTAAAGATAGGGCCATCTTCTCATAATGGTACTTTAGAAATGTTTTTAACNCCACCTGAAAATAGAGGAATACGAGCATATGATATTGTAGANAAAATACGATCAGANATAATAGATATGCCNGGTTTAGAAAACTTAATTATGGGAGTAGGGGACCCATTTGGTAAACCTCTTGCATTTGCTCTATTNAGTAATAATGGTGAAGAATTAGAGGCTGCAAGTGAAATGTTTGCAAAAGAACTAGCAGCAATGGATGGTGTGGCTGCATCATCTACAGATTATGAGTATGGGCCAAATGAAATTAATTTTACTTTAAANGAAAAGGCTAAAAGTTTAGGATTAACAAATTATGAGGTTTTTTATCAAGTAAGACAAGCATTTTTTGGTCAACAAATACAAGATCTGCAAACAAATCAGGATGAATTAAAATTATGGGTTAGATATAGTGAAGATGAAAAAAATTCATTTTCTAATCTAGAAAANATGAAAATAGGAACATCAAAAGGTGTTTTTCCATTGAAAGAGTTGGTGCATTTTAATATAGATAATAAGATTATTAGTATCAATAGAAAAAATGGAAGAAAGATTATAGAGATAGAAGGAGAGTTGGCTAGCGCTACATCATATAGTTCTGATATCATNACAGAAGTTGAATCGACTATGTTTCCTAAAGTCCAGTCGAAATTCCCATCAGTGANCTTAGAATTATCAGGTTCCTCTGATGAAGGAACTGTTACAGCAAATTCAATGAAAAAAATAATGCCGGTTTTTNCATTATTAATTCTATGTATAGTTTTAATAACTTTTAGATCTAAAGCACAAACGTTAATTGTGTTTGTNTTGATGCCTTTCACTTTAATTGGCGTTATTTTCGGTCATTTATTACATGGTATGCCTATTAGTGTACTCTCTGGGTTTGGAGTGGTTGCCTTAATAGGGGTTCTTGTTAATGATGCACTTGTTTTTATCACAGCATTTAATTTAAGAATGAGAAATGGTGAAAAGTTTATGCATGCTTTAGAAGAAACAGCAATTACAAGGTTTAGACCTATTATGCTGACAACAATAACTACTGTATTTGGCTTGTTACCACTAATATTTGANAAAAGTATGCAAGCACAGTTTNTGATACCTATGGCTGTNTCTTTAAGTTATGGTATAATCATGGCAACTCTATTAACTTTATTGTTATTACCAGTTATGTTATTAACTATTAATAATATTAGACTATTTATCTCTAAAACNGGTGATAGAGAAAGTGTAGANCCTGCTGTAAAAGAATTAAAAAGGGACATATGAGAATATATATATTGTTTTTATTTTGTNTTTCATTGTNTGTTTACTCTCAAGAGAATCTAACTCTAGAGAAAGCAATAGAGTATGGTATCGCNAATAGTCATGATATTGCTATTGCTAAAAATGATGCTCAAATCATAAAAAATATGAGTCATATAGGTGCTGCAGGCATGCTGCCTAATATCGCTATTTCATCTGGATACAATGGATCTATCAATGATGCGGAATTAGAATTTAANTCTTTTTTAGATTTTGGTAGTGGGATGGAGTCAGATATTGAAGCTACTCAAGCACAATCATCAAACNTAACATCTTCTATTGGTCTGANNTACAGACTTTTCAATGGATTTAGCGGNATATATACTTTAAGTAAGTTTAAGAATCAGAAGACGATGGCTGATGAAAACACAAGGTTTCAAATAGAAAATAAAATATTAGAANTTATTAGACAGTACTATGATTTATTGAATAAAGAAAATATATATCAAACTTTTAAAAGTAGTCATGATATATCCNTNGACAGATATAATCAGGAGTTAGAGAAGTATAATCTTGGTTCTGCATCTACATTAAACCTATTAANTGCAGAAGTTAACCTTAATCAAGATAAGGTGAATATGGAAGAGGCTCGTATTGCNATGAAAACAAGTAGGTTAAATATGGCGCTATTAATAGGTATNGCAGAAGAATCTTTTGTCATTACACATAATTTCTCTTTTAATAACAATCTCNATCTTAATGATTTATTAAACAGTATGGTGTATACNAATTCAAGTATAGCAATGGCAGAATTGAATTACGCTATAGCACAAGATGAATTAAAAATATCTAAAGCTAATTTTACGCCTAGTGTAGATTTCTTTTCTTCTTACTCATATAATAATCGAAAAAGTGAAACAAGTTTTATTAGCAAGCAAAAAGATTATGGTATTGTAGTTGGATTGAATGTGGAAATACCAGTTTTTTCAGCCAATATGAGNNGAAAGAGTTTTCAAAATGCTAAAATTAACTTAGACTCAAAAACACACTCCCTTGAACAAATAAAGACAACTATAGAGGCAGCATTAACAAACGCATACTATACTTATATAGAAGGNTTAAAGAATTTAGAGCTATTAAAGAAAAATCTAGANACTGTAGAAAAAACNGCAAATATTAGTAAGGAGCTATATGACATGGGTCAGATTAGTAATCTAGAGTATAGGGAATCTCAAATTCTATTAGATCAAGCAGAAATCAATTATAGCTCAAAATTATCTGCTATGAAAATTCAAGAATATGTGATATATCAATTATCTGGTCAACTTCAATCAAAGTAATTATGTTTTTAAGAGAAATAGGGGAGACCGGTATAAAATTATCATCATTAGGTTTAGGGTGTTGGCAGTTTAGTAAAAACACTGGTTTTGCAGGTAAATTTTGGCCTAAATTATCAAACGAAAATACTCTAGAAATTATTCAAAAATCTCTTAATAAAGGAGTAAACTGGTTTGATACAGCAGAACTGTATGGTTGGGGTCAATCTGAAGAAAGCCTTTCATTAGCATTAAAAAAAATAAATTTAGATCCTGAATCTAATTTTATTGCAACTAAATGGTGGCCTCTGTTTAGAACCGCTAGTTCAATAAAGAAAACTATTGATCAAAGATTAAAGTTTTTAAATGGATATCCTATAACACTACACCAGGTTCATATGCCTTTAGGTTTTTCTAGCATAGAAAAAGAAATGAATATGATGGCCGATTTAGTGGAAGAAGGGAAGATTAAGCATATTGGAGTAAGTAATTTTAATCAAAAACAAATGGTTAGGGCTTACGATGCATTAGAAAAAAGAGGTCTTCATCTAACATCCAATCAGATGGAATATAGTATTCTAAATAGAAGAATCGAGTCTAATGGTGTCCTTGAAACAGCCAAGCAATTAAATATTTCAATCATAGCATATTCTCCACTAGCACAAGGTATTGTTAGTGGTAAATTCCATAACAATCCAGATTTAATGAAAAATATGCATAGATTAAGAAAAAGAAAACTATATAATCGCATCCACAGAGGAAATGGTTTAGCAAGTTCTAAACCTGTTATTGATATGCTAAGAAAGATTGCTCAAGCACATAATTCTACGCCTTCTCAAATTGCTTTAAGTTGGTTAATAAATTATCATGGAGACACTGTTTTTGCTATTCCTGGAGCTACCAATGTGAAACAAACTACAGACAATATGAAAGCTGCTTCTATTGAATTATCTCAACAAGAGTTAGATAATCTTAATTTAGTTTCTGAGCATTATAAGTTAATGTAGATGCAATAGTGACAAAAACTCTTTATATATTTACACACTATGAATAAAATAATATATCTATTTCCATTAGCATTAATGTTTGTGTTTTCTTCTTGTGATCCAGATGAAAACGCTAACCCTAATCCAAATGAAGGACCTGATACCATTACAGTGGATTCCTTAAAAATCAATAGAAAGGTTCTTATTGTTGGTATCGATGGGTTTAGAAGTGATGTTATGCAAGAAAGTATGACACCATTTATGTTTAATCTGCAGGATAGAAATAATTATTATAATTTAACTCACCAAACAGAAGAAATCACCTATAGTGGTCCCAACTGGTCTTCTATGTTAACAGGAGTGCATCAAAACAAACACAATGTGTTAGATAATAGTTTTCAAAATGATAACTACAGTAACTACCCACCATTTTTTCATTATCTCCATGAAGCTAATGTTGGTATTCAAACAGCATCACTTGTAAACTGGATCCCTATTAATATACATATTTTAGCAGGTCACGCTGATTATGCACCAGAAAGCTCAATGAATGATGCAACAGTTTTTGAAAATGCTAAACAAATACTTTTAGAACAAAATCCATTAGAAGCAGATGTTTTATTTCTTCAATTTGATGAATTAGATGGAGCTGGACATGAATACGGATTTAGTCCAACAGCAGAGGAATATGTTAATACAGCGACCATATTAGACACATACGCTTCTGACTTNTTCGATATTATCGAAAATAAGCGCGCTAATGGAGAGGATTGGATGTTTATTATTATATCTGATCATGGAGGGGAGGGTACTAGCCACTCAGATGGTGAACACTCTAATGTGAANACAACCATCTTCTTTGCAGAACACCCAGATATGTTATTTAAAGCTAATTGTTGCTATTTTTCTAACCAAACAGACTTAGGTCCTACTGTATTAGATTTTCTTGGTATATCAAGTCTTCATTTTGAAAATAACACAGATGGGAACTCTATTATAGAATAATTGTATATTTAGTATAAATTATTTTAAACTAATATGTTATGAAGACCCCCATTTATTCTATTAGCGCTATTCTCGCTATTGCAGCAATTTTATATATGTCTGAACCTGTTAAGCCGCCAGTAAAAACATTTATCAGTGGAGTNATAACAAATCCAAATTCAGATAGTATTAAAGTTTATAATCAAACTCATGAGTTTGGAGCTCGAGTTAATTACAAAAATGAATTTAAAATGAGNATGCAGATAGATTCTGCTGACTACTTCACATTTTATGANGGCAATGAAACAACAGCAATATATCTTAAGCCCGGAGAATGTGTAAAATTAAGCTTAGACACTGAGATGTTTGATGAAACAATCAATTACACTAACAGTGAAGAATCTACTTTCTTATCTAAAAAGTTTTTAATTGAAGAGGAATATTTTAAAGCAGTGGATATGGACAGTATATATAGTCTTGAAGATAGCCTATATTTTGAGTTTTTCTCTGNTCTTGAAAACTCATTCCTTACAGAGTTAAANAAACTATCTAATAAAGATTTTATTAATATAGAGACAGAAAGAATTAATGATATGTTTTCTTCAGCAGAAGACTGGAGGAAAGCTTGGGAAGCAAGAAATTTAGCATTATCTGTTTTACCACAACCAGGAGAGCCAGCTATTGANTTTACATATCCAGATATCAATAACAATCTTGTTTCTTTATCTGATTTTAAAGGTCAATATGTTTATGTAGACATATGGGCTACTTGGTGTGGTCCTTGTGTTTATGAAATTCCTTTTTTAGTAGAATTAGAAAAGCAATATCATGATAAGAATATTGTTTTTATAAGTGTTTCTGTTGATAACGACACGAACTTAGAAAAATGGAAAGTAATGATTGAAGAAAAAGGAATGGGAGGTGTACAATTATTTGCATCAGGTTGGAACAGTCAAATTGGAAATGATTACGCTATTTCAGCAACAGGAATTCCAAGATTTATGTTGTTTGATACAGAAGGTAATGTTATGGATACTAATGCACCAAGACCTTCTTCAGATGAGATAAAGGCAATATTTAATGAAATATTATAATCTTAACACATAAAACAAATCGCATGAAACATTTATTATTATTATTATTAACACCATTTTTTATACTGGCTCAAAACACTTTACAAGTAGGAGATGTTATTGATCATTTAATTTATTTTGGATATGCTGGAGCTCTATCATCAGAAGAACAAATAGAATATGATCTTGCAAATGGTGAATCTTCTTGGATAGTGTACGATGTATCTGGACCTTATGGAAAAGCATTTTCTATGACTGATGTATACTCAGGTGGATCACCACAATTATTTAATTATCCATATTCTTCGTCAACAACTGGTGGAGGTTCATCAACTATCAAAACTTCATTACCTGCTAATTTAGATGAAATTACTCAAATACATAATTTAGCTGATGAACTAGGATTTGCTCATCTTACCGGCAACACCTACTGGACTGGAGAAGGAAGAGCGTATAGCACAACAGAATATATTCAAAATATACCAGTAACAACATGGCAGATTCTTTCAACAAGTGGAAATCAATATACTGCACGAGTGAGAAGAGTGGTGTATTTCAAAATGGGATGTGATGACCCTTTTGCATATAATTTTGACATAGATGATTTATCATGGAATCCTTGGAATTATGGTGGTTCAAGTCCATCAGTTTGGGATAATTATTGGAACCCTTGGGAGTTGAATACTAATCCTGCTGTTTGTCCGAATGCTAATACTTTAAATTATGATTTTGATTATGAAACAGGATTTTGTGGTGATTTTTATAATTGCATGAACTTTACAGGAGAAGATCCTCTGCAAAACAGCTATCCTTCTTGTAACTATCTATTACCTAATTTTATCATGAATGATGGTTCTTGTTGCTATACAGCAGGATGCATGAATAGTTCATCATACAATTATAATGCAAGTGCATGTTATGATGATGGCTCTTGTGAAGCATTTAATTATGACTGTACAGATCCACAAGCCTGTAATTATAACCCTAATGCTAATACAGATAATGGATCTTGCATATATACAGATGGGGTTTGCGATACATGTGAGAATGAAATAGTAGTTGATAATGATACAGATAACGATGGGATTTGTGATCAATATGATAATTGTCCTAATATTTACAATTTCTCTCAGTTAGATTCTGATGGTGATGGATGGGGTAATCCATGTGATAATGTATATGGCTGTAATATATATGGAGCATGTAACTATAACGAATTCGCAACAGAAAATGATGGGTCATGTGTATATTCAGATAATGATTATGATTGTGATGGTAATTGTTTTGATGCCGACGAGGATGGGATTTGTAATTTTGATGAAGTTGACGGCTGTACAGATGAAACAGCATGCAACTATAACGCAGCAGCCACAGAAGATAACGGGACTTGTGACCAAGATAGTGATGGTGATGGGTTTTGTAATATGGATGACAACTGTCCATATGATTATAATCCTAATCAGTTAGATTATGATAATGATGATATTGGAGATGAATGTGACACATGTAATGATTTAGATCTTGATCAATGGTGTGATGATTCCGATCCCTGTATAAATGATCCAGATAATGATATCGATGGTGATGGTTTATGTGCAGATGTAGATGAATGTCCGAGTGGCGGTGAGGATATTGATGGCTTTTATTACTTAGGAGAGTTTGAGGGTAGTTTATATTACTTATCTCAAAGTTGGGCTTGGAATATTTCTGGAAATGCTTACTATATCAGTCCTGAGATATGGAATGGACCGTTTTCATGGACAGAATCCTCGGAGATATGTGAACAAATGGGTGGACATTTAACAACTATAACTTCCTCTGATGAGAACTCATTTCTAATAAATGCATTAAACACAGCTGATACAGATGGAAGTGGTAATGCAGATGTTGATTATTGGTGGTTTGGATTATATCAAAACACAGAAAGCCCAACTTATTCTGAACCAAGTGGTGGTTGGGAGTGGGTCACGGGAGAAGAATTCTGTGACTGTCAATTCGATCATTTGTCAGGTCCTCCACTGGACGATAATGATGCTGATGGTGGTTATGCTGATTATGCTCAAATGCAAAGTAGTGGTTTTGATGATTTTCCTAATTTCGGTCAGATTGGACAAGAGTTCATATTAGAAATAGATTGTGATTTGGAATACAATGCTTCAAATTCCTGTATTGTTTTAGGCTGTACAGATAATGATGCTTGTAATTATAATCCACTAGCAACAGATAATGATGAGTCTTGTCAATATGAAGGTCCTTTATGTATTCCTGGTTGCACAGAGAATGAAGCAGACAATTACAATCCAGATGCTACACAAAATGACGGCTCTTGTGAATATGCAATTTATGGTTGCACAAGTTCTCTAGCATGTAATTATAGTCCTGATGCTGTTATACCCGATGGTTCTTGTGAATATCCAGTAGAAGAGTATTTAGATTGTGATAATAATTGTCTAAATGATGTAGATAGTGATGGTGTATGTGATGAATTAGAGGTGTTAGGTTGTACTGATTCTTCTGCTTTTAATTATAATTCCTCTGCAACTGATGACGATAACTCTTGTGTGCCATTTATATATGGTTGTATAGATTCTTCCGCGATTAATTATGATTCTAATGCTAATACTAGTGATAATAATTGTTGTTTTCCGCTTAGTCCAGGTGATGATATTGGGGGATACACAGTATTTACATCTAACGGTTCATCTGGTAAAGCAATGTCTTCAAGTGATGAACTTTATAACTGCACTGGCTATATTAATGGAACTAGTTATAATGGTAATAATAGTGGATATGTACCTATATCATGTTTGAATTATATGATAAATGATAGTGATGAAGCTGGTCTTGATAAGTACGCACCTTATTTGTCTGATTTCAACACAGCTCAAAATTATGGTATACCAACTACAAACAACAGATACTACACTTCAGATACGCAGACAAATGGTAGTATGGTATATGCGAGTTATTGTGATGGTACTTTTCCAAATTCAGGGGCATATAATTGGCCATATATAGCTATAGTCAATGCAGGATGGAATTGTGGTTGTAATCAATGGCTTAATACAGCTTGTTATAATGGTCAATGTTATNNAAACTGNNATCTTAATTATGTTAGATTAGTAATCAATTGGACAATGGGCTGCACTGACCCAAATGCATATAATACTCATGAACAAATTGGTCTATGGTCGCCTACTCATCATGTAGTTGATGATTGTTCTTGTTGTTATGTAAGCGGATGTACTGATTCATCTGCAATTAATTATAATGAAGATGCATGTCATGATGATGGTTCATGTATAGCTTCTGTTTATGGATGCTTAGATTCTTCAGCATGTAATTATTGTGAGAATTGTAATGTAGATAATAATTCTTGCACATACATAGATGGTATTTGTGAAACTTGTGAAGGTGGAGTAGTTGTTGATAATGATCAAGATGATGATGGTATTTGTGATTTTGATGATAATTGTCCAGATATTTATAATATATCACAAGCTGATATTGATAATGATGGAATTGGTAATCCTTGTGATAATATTTACGGTTGTTCAGATGAACAAGCATGTAATTATAATTGGACAGTAACAGAAGATGATGGTTCATGTACTTATGCTGATAATAATTATGACTGTAATGGTGTTTGCATTGATAGTGATGGAGATGGTGTTTGTAATGTGAATGAAGTATTTGGCTGTTTAGATGAAACTGCATGTAATTACAGTCCAGAAGCAACAGAGGTTGACAATAGTTTATGTGACACAGATATTGATGGGGACGATATTTGTAATATGGATGACAATTGTCCATATGATTATAATCCTAATCAATTAGATAGTGATAATGATAGTATTGGAGATGAATGTGATCCAATAATAAATATGAATGGTTGCACGGATTTAGAAGCAATAAATTATGATCCATTAGCAACAGAGGATAATGGTTCCTGTTATTATACTCCATTTCCTAATGCTCCTGAAACAGATTGTAATGCTACTATTTTAATACCTAATTATGCAAGCATTACGATTGATGGAGAGCCTTTAAGTGCTGGCAGTTGGATTGGAGTGTTTTATATTGATGAAAATGGCAATGAAGTATTTGGAGGTGGTACCGAGTGGGTTGGCGCAACAACATTTATTGCTGCTTGGGGTGCAGAAAGTGGAGAAGATAATGGATTTCAAGATGGAGAAGAATATACCTGGTATATCTATGACGATACAACAGGAGAATATCTGCACACATCAAGTGTAATACTTGACTTTGGAAATAACACATATTCATGTAATGGTCTTTCTGGGTTACTGTCATTAGAGTTTGTCAGTTTATCAACCCAAGAAATAGAACTTGAAGAAGGGTGGGGTATGTGGTCAACATATATTAATCCTGAAAACTCTAATATAGAAACTGTCTTTTCAGAAATAGTAGATGATGTGATTATTGTAAAAAATTCAACTGGATCTGTTTACTGGCCAACATTTGGTGTGAACACAATTGATAATTTAGCTATGGGAGAGGGATATCAAGCTAAAATGTCTTCAGCCAACACGTTAGTATTAGAAGGTGAATTAATTCCTTATGATTTTAATATTGAATTAACAGCTGGATGGAGTATGATTGCATATTTACAAGAAAGTTGTTACAATTCAGAAGATATGATGGCTCCGATTCTTGATAATCTGATTATTATGAAAGATCAGAATGGTAATGTCTATTGGCCTGTCTTTGGTTTAAATGCAATTGGAAATCTATGTCCCGGCTATGGTTATCAGGTTAAATTAGCAGAGTATGCTACATTATCATACCCATCAGGTTCTGGAAGAATAGGGTTTGGTGAGTTTAATATTGAAAATGATCTTGTCTATTACAAAAAAGCTGTTAATACTGGGAATAATATGACTATTGGTCTTCCAACAACAGCTTGGGAGATAATGCCAGCTATCGGTGATGAAATTGCTGCTTATGATGAATCAGATAAATTAATTGGTAGCACAACCTTTGATGGTAATAATATTGCTCTTACAGTTTGGGGAGATGATTTAACCACAGATAATAAAGATGGTTTATTAGAAAGTGAAAATATCAACTTTAAGCTATGGAATAATATATTGAATAAGGAATCGTCACTAATAGTAAACAAATGGGACACGGGAAGCGAAAACTATACTGTAGACGGTATAAGTATTGCAGCTAATATTATTGTAGGTAATGAAGTCTTTAAAAAAGAACTTGTTAGAGTTATTGATGTACTTGGAAGAGAAACAAATTCAAAAGGATTGAATATACAAATATTCAATGATGGCTCTGTTGAGAAAAAGTACATTTTAAATAAATAAAATAGTATGAGAAAAATCATATTCTTTATCATTACTTGTTTTACGGTTATTTTTACTTATTCTCAAGATTTTGGTTGTACAGATGAAGCATCTTGTAATTTTAGCGCTACAGCTCTGATTAATGATGGTAGTTGTGATTATTCTTGTATAGGGTGTTTAGATCCGTATGCATGTAATTATGATGAAACAGCTACTATTCCTGATGATGCTTGTGACTATGAATCTTGTCAGGGATGTATGTTAGTAGATGCATGTGATTATTGTCCAGAATGCACTATTCCTGATTATTGTGATTGGGTATCATGTATGGGTTGTATGGATTCAACAGCATGTAATTATGATCAAACAGCTACTATTCCTGATGATTCTTGTGAATATATCACTTGCCAAGGCTGCATGAATCCTGTTGCTTGTGATTACGATCCAGCTGCGACAATTCAAATCTTAAATGAAACATTTGATTCAGATGGAAATTCTATTTACACTGATGCATGTGATTACACTTCTTGTGCAGGTTGTACAGATGTGAATGCATGTAATTTTGGTTACACTACTCAATCAGCTGATTACAGTGATGATATGTTAGTAGATGAGAATGGTGCTATAGATTTAACAGGTAGTCCTGATGCAATGATTCCATCGCTTGATGCAGATGGTAATATTGAGTACGATTTAACAGGTAGTGAAGATGAGACGTATACTATTTGGTATGCTTACGATGATGGTGAGCCTTATGCAATTATTTATACAAATGAAGATTACAAT
>PAVX01000011.1 GCA_002713285.1 Flavobacteriales bacterium | reverse complement strand
ATCTAACCCAATTAGAGAAATCATTCTTCCCATATTTAAACCTTGTTCTGCCTCTGGTGTTGCATTACCTACAATCACATCGTTAATCGTTTCTTTGTCAAAATCGGGTATTTGTTGAATAATTTTTTTAATTAATTGTGCTCCTAAGTCATCAGGACGAACAAAGTTTATTTTTCCTTTTTTTGATTTTCCTACGGCTGTTCTATAAGCCTGTACAATATATACGTCTCCCATATTTAATTTCTTAATGGTTTCCCTTTTTCAAGCATATGTTTTATTCTATCTAATGTCTTAGCTTCTCCACATAAGGAAAGAAAAGCTTCTCTTTCAAGATCTAGCAGATATTGTTCAGACACTTTTGTGGGAGATGATAGATTACCACCACATAAGACATATGCTAATTTTTCACACATTAATTGTTCATGTTGAGTAATATATTTCCCTTCCTTAAAGCTATCTGCACCAACTAAAAACATTCCCATTGCTTCTTTACCAAGTATTTTAATATCTTTTCGTTTTACTGGTTTAGTATACCCTAAATTATCTAATAAAATTACTTTTTGTTTTGCATCTTCAATCAATTTATTTGAGTTGATTGTTATATTATCTTTTCCTTTTTGAAGATATCCTAATTCAAATGCTTCATAAGCAGAAGTTGCTACTTTAGCTTGACCAATATTTAAAAAATATTCTTTTAACCTTGGAAGTTCAACATCTCCTTCGTAGTATAAGTCAGATGCCCGAAGAGCCATTTCTTTTGTGCCGCCTCCGCCAGGGATTAATCCAACACCTAGTTCTACAAGCCCCATATATGTTTCTGCTGAACATTGTACGGCATCTGCATGCAATGTGAATTCACATCCTCCACCTAAGGTTAGTCCGTGAGGGGCTACAACTACAGGTAGATTTGAATATCTTATCATCATCGATGTGTTCTGGAATGTTTCAATAGCTAAGTTTAATTTTCCCCATTCTTGTTCGACAATTAGTGTAAAAATCATACTTATATCAGCACCTGCTGAAAAATGTTCTCCTTGATTTCCAATAACAATACCTCTAAAATCTTTTTCTCCTATTTCTATCCCTTTGTGAAGTCCTTCAATTACATCTTGTCCAATACTATTTAATTTAGTATGGAATTCAATATTTAATATATTATCACCAATATCCAATACAGATACTCCGTTGTTTTTCCAGATTACCGATTTCGGTCTTAGGTTATCCAGTATTATAAATTTATTTAAGACAGGAATTGTCTTTGATTTAGTTTCCTTTATGTCATAATAAGCTTTCTTGTCCTCTTTAAGACTGTAAAAATTGCTAATAGTATTTAGATTATTAATCCAATCAGGTTTTTCAAGTTTCTCTTCTTCTATTAACTCTATTCCCTTCTTAATTCCAATAGCATCCCAGATTTCAAATGGTCCTATTTTCCAACCAAAACCAGCACACATAGCAGCATCTATTTTATAAATTTCATCTGATATCTCTGGAATACGATGTGCTACATAAGCAAACATAAAAGCAAACATTTTTTTATAAAATATCGCTGCTTTATCCTCACCTTTAATTAACTCGGGTAATCTTTTTTGAAGGTTTGGTATTTTTTTTGCTTTTTGAATAGTTTTAAATTTCGTTTTTCGTTTTTCTTGATATTCTAGCGTATTGAGATTTAGAGATAGAATCTTTCTATTTCCTTTAGCATCTCTATCTTTTTTATAAAACCCTTGCTTTGTTTTGTCTCCAAGCCATTTATTGTCTAGCATTTTATTAATAAAAGAAGGTAAATTAAAAATTGCTCTTTGTTCATCGTGGATGCAGTTGTCATATACTCCTTTTGCTACACTATTTAATGTGTCTAGTCCTACTAAATCAGATGTTCTAAAAGTGGCTGATTTTGGCCTCCCAATAATTGGACCTGTTAGAGAATCAATTTCCTCAACAGACATTTTTAAATCTTCACTGAGTTTAAATAAAGCAGCTATACCAGCAATTCCTATTCTATTTGCTATAAATGCGGGTGTGTCTTTGCATAATACTGTTGTCTTGCCTAAGAATTTTTCTCCGTAACTCATTAGAAATGAGATTAGTTCTGGATTTGTTTTTTTTGATGGGATGATTTCTAATAACTTTAAATATCTAGGCGGGTTAAAGAAATGTGTTCCACAAAAATATTGACAAAAATCATCTGTTCTNCCTTCAATCATTGTATTTATAGGTATNCCTGATGTATTNGAACTAATTATTGTACCAGGACTTCTATATTTTTCTATATCACTAAATAATTGTTGTTTAATTTCTAGATTTTCAATAATTACTTCAATAATCCAATCTACTTCATTTATTTTTGATATATCGTCACTTAAATTNCCTNTTGTNATTCTACTTGAAAAAGATTTTGAATATATTGGTGACGGTTTTGATTTTAATGTATTTTGTAAAGAGTCATTGACAATTTTATTTCTGTTGTTCTCAGNACCTTCATGNNCAATATCTAACAATAAAACTTCTACGCCTATATTAGCAAAATGACAAGCAATTCTAGATCCCATAATTCCAGAACCGATCACTGCTATTTTATTAATTTTTTTTATCATTTTTNTAATTATTTTTCTTTGTAAATCTTGTCAGATAAGGCTTGATATTTTAGTAATATATTTTTTCTTCTTAATTTCATGGTAGCAGTTAATTCGCCCCCATCNACAGACCAAGGTTCTGCTATCAATTCAAACTTTTTTATTCTTTCATATGGATTAAAAAAACTATTATAATGTTCNATCTCTTTGGTATATTTTGCTAACACATCTCTATTTGCAAGAACTTCTTTCATGTTTGAAAAAATAATATTGTGTTTTTGGCACCAAAATTTNAATCCATCTTCCGCAGGCATTATCAAGGCAGCTGGATGTTTTTCTCCTTCCCCAATCACCATAATTTGTTCAATTAATCTAGATTCTTTAAATCGATTTTCCATTACTTGAGGAGCAATATATTTTCCTCCAGAAGTTTTAAATATTTCTTTTTTTCTATCTGTAATTTTNAAATANTTNCCTTTCACTAAACGCCCGATATCTCCAGTGTAAAACCATCCATCCTGATCGATGACTTTGTTCGTTTCTTCCATTTTATTATAATATCCCATCATGACATTGGGCCCTTTAATTGTAATTTCCCCTTCCCCTTCCTTCATACCATCTTCATGAACAAGTTTTAATTCAACTCCAGGAATCACTGTGCCCACAGTTCCATAGTGAGCATCTTTTGTGTGTGCTAAATTTACTGATATAACTGGCGAGGTTTCAGAGAGTCCATATCCCTCTAGTATTGGCATTTGAGCTGCAGTAAAAATTCTCGCAATCCTTTCTTGTAAAGCAGACGCTCCAGAGACAATAAAACGAATTCTTCCACCGACAGCTTCTCTCCATTTTTTAAATATAATTTTATTAGCTATAGTTAATTGAAATTCATACCAAAATCCATTCTCTTTATTATATTCATGTTTTAATCCTAATTCTACTGCCCAGAAGAATAGTTTTTTCTTTAATCCAGTTAATTCAGATCCTTTGGCTAAGATTTTGTCATAAACTTTTTCTAATAATCTTGGTACCGTTGGCATAATTGTTGGCTGAATCTCTTTTAAGTCTTCTCCTAATGTCTCTAGACTTTGAGCATAATAAATAGATACACCTTTAAACATATAAAAGTATTCGATCATTCTTTCAAAAACATGACAAAGTGGTAAAAAGCTTATTGCTCTATCATCAATACCTATTGGTAATTTTTCTTTTAATGTAGTTATTTGACTTATTACATTTGCATGATTTAGCATCACACCNTTTGGTTTNCCAGTTGTTCCAGAGGTGTAAATTAATGTAAATAAATCTGTTGTAAGAATGTGACTTTGTATTTGCTTCATCATTTCCTTTTTAGGATTAACGACACCTTTTTCTATGATGTTTANCCAATTTTGAACACCTTCTATTTCATCAAACGAAATAATATGCTCTAGACATTCTATTTCATCATCCAAACCTTTTATGTTGTTATATATATCTTCAGACCCTATAAATACTATTTTTGCACCACAATCATTAATNATATACTTATATTCTTCCCTAGTAATATTAGGGTATATGGGTGCATTAACAGCTCCTATCTTATTAATACCCATATCCACTAAACTCCACTCAGGTCTGTTTGAGGATATAATACAAATTTTATCATTTTTAACAATGCCCATATTTAATAATCCATAGGCAATATTATTTGTTGTTTCAATATATTCATCTGTACTATATGTTCTCATTACACCATTCCTTTTTGTTGCTATCATATCATTTTTGGGGAATAGTCGATGATATCTTTCGGCTAATTCGAATAATTTTATAGTTTCCATGATTCTGGGGGATTATTTATTAATGTTTCAATCTAGTAAAAATATTGTAAATATCAATGGTTATCAACAAGTGTTTAAAATGTTTAAAAATATTTTACTTTTTATTGATACTAAAACGTTATTAATATTTATTTTAGTTTAAATATAAAATGAATATGGAGCAAAATAATCTTACAACTGTAGAAGATGCTATCAGTATGGGTCTTTTGAGTGACGAATATGATAAAATCTGCAAAATTTTAGATAGAATTCCTAATTATACTGAATTAAGTATTTTTTCGGTTATGTGGTCTGAGCATTGTTCCTATAAAAATTCAATTCTTTGGTTGAAAAAGCTTCCTAAATCAGCTCCTCATATGTTAGTTGAAGCTGGAGAAGAAAATGCTGGACTGGTAGATATTGGCGATGGCTTAGCTTGTGCATTTAAAATAGAATCTCATAATCATCCTTCTGCATTGGAACCTTATCAAGGTGCAGCTACTGGTGTTGGCGGTATTAATAGAGATATTTTTACTATGGGAGCAAGGCCTATTGCACAATTAAATTCTCTTAGATTTGGAGATATTAATTTAAATAGAACACAATGGCTACTTAAAGGTGTTGTTAAAGGTATTGGGGATTATGGTAATTCATTTGGAATACCAACTGTTGGAGGAGAGACATTTTTTGATAAAAGTTATAATGCTAACCCATTAGTAAATGCATTTTCAGCGGGCATTATGAAGAAAGGAACAATGATCTCCGCGACTGCATCAGGTGTAGGAAATCCAGTATTTATTGTTGGTTCATCTACTGGTAAAGATGGGATTAATGGAGCCGCGTTTGCATCTAAAGATTTAACAGAAGATTCTGTAAATGACATACCTTCTGTTCAAGTAGGAGATCCATTCCAAGAAAAACTTTTACTAGAAGCAACAATGGAATTATCAAAAACAGATATATTGGTTGGTATGCAAGATATGGGTGCTGCAGGAATTATTTGTTCTACCTCTGAAATGAGTAGTGCTGGCGGATGTGGTATGGTCATTAATTTAGATAAAGTCCCTACAAGACAACAAATGGAACCTTTTGAAATTCTTTTGTCAGAATCTCAAGAAAGAATGCTGTTAGTCATTAAAAAAGGGAAAGAGTCTATTGCAAAAAAAATATTTCAAAAATGGGATTTAAATTGTGAGAAAATAGGTCAAGTGACCGATGATAAGATGTTAAACTTTTATGCTAACAAGCAATGTATTGCAAGTATTCCTGCTGAATCACTTGTGCTTGGTGGTGGAGCGCCTGTTTACGAAAGAGAGTATGTTGAGCCAGAATATTATAATAAATACAAAAAATTCAATATATCTTCTGTTTTACCACCAGAAGATATTGTAGATGTTGCTATGCAAATTATACAATTACCTAATATTGCATCTAAAAGATGGATTTATGAGCAATATGATTCTATGGTAGGTACAGTGAATATGACAACTAATGCTCCATCAGATGCATCTATTGTAAATATTAAGAACACAAAAAAAGCATTAGCATTAACGGTAGATTGTAATGCACGATATGTTAAATCAGATCCAAAAATCGGATGTTCTATTGCCGTGAGTGAAGCAGCAAGAAATATAGTGTGTTCTGGAGGAAAACCTTTAGCGATTACAAATTGTTTAAATTTTGGAAATCCTTATGATCCTGGTGTATATTGGCAATTTGTTAATGCTATAATGGGAATGAAATTGGCTTGTGAGGCATTAAATACTCCAGTAACGGGTGGTAATGTAAGTTTTTATAATCAAACAGTGCTTAAAGATAGTGCAGAGCCTTGTTTTCCGACTCCAACAATTGGTATGATTGGAATTGTGTCAGACAAGAATCATGTTATGACATTGGATTTTAAGAATGAAGGAGATATGATTTATCTGCTAGGTGATTGTTATGATGATATTTCCTCCTCTGAGTATCTTGCTAATTATCTTAATATTGATGAGAGTCCTGCACCTTTTTTTGACATGAACAAAGAATTAGAATTACAAGATATATTATTAGATTTAATTCAAAATAAAAAAATAAAATCAGCACATGATATTTCTGATGGCGGTTTATATGTTTGTTTAGTCGAAAGTAGCATTGTTAATAATTTAGGATTTGATATTTTTACTAATCATGACTTTCGTCAGGATGCATATCTTTTTGGGGAATCACAAAGTAGAGCGGTTGTCACAATTCCATCAAATAAAAAAGCCAAATTTGAAAAGTATTTAAAAGGAAAAATATCATTTACCTTTTTAGGTGAAGTTACCGACGGTAAAATCATAATTGATGATGTTGACTTCGGTAATGTGACAGTCGTTAAAGATGCATATATGTCATCGTTAGAGAAAAAAATAGAAGTATAAAAATATATTTTGTCAATTTTAGATACAAAAATTGAGTTTTTGAAGGGTGTAGGGCCTCAAAGATCTTTATTGCTAAATAAAGAGTTATCTGTTTTCTCATTTTTAGATTTATTGAATTTTTTTCCATATCGTCATGTAGATAGGAGTAAGTTTTATAAGATCAATGAAATTTCAACTTTTGATATAGATCTTCAAGTTATAGGATGTGTTAAGAAAAAACAAATTGTTGGTTTTGGTCGAAAACAACGTTTAGTTGTGAGTTTAGTTGATGACACAGGTGCAGTTGAGTTAACTTTTTTTAAACGCATTAAATGGATTGATAAATTTATTAAGAATGGTGAAAAATATTTGGTTTTTGGTAAGCCTACAAACTTCAACAATAAAATATCTTTTGTGCATCCAGAATTAGAATCTTTAAAAGATAATATAAAAAAACCTTTTTATTCTTTATATCCGGTTTATCATTCTACAGAAAAATTAGCTGCAGTTGGATTAAATAGTAAAGGGATATCTAAAATTGTAGTATCGTTATTAAGTTTTTTGTCACATAATATTGTTGAAAATCTATCTGTATTTTTAATCAAAAAATATAAATTATTAGGAAGAAATACATCATTTCAGGCAATACATTTTCCTCAGAATGTAGAGCAGTTAAATAAGGCTATTTTTAGATTTAAATTTGAGGAGTTGTTTTTTCTTCAGCTTTCTGTTTTGAAGCAAAAACAAATGAGAAAATTTAAAAATCAATCATTTATATTTAAAAAAGTCGGACCTAAGTTTAACATATTTTATGATCATTATTTAGAATTCAATTTAACAAATGCGCAAAAACGTGTTATGCAGGAAATAAGACGTGATATGTCTCAAGGTGTTCAAATGAATCGTTTGCTACAAGGTGATGTTGGTTCAGGTAAAACAATTATTGCTATTATGAGTATTTTGTTGGCACATGATAATGGATATCAATCTTGTTTAATGGCTCCAACAGAAATTTTAGCTACTCAACATTTTAACAGTATTATNCAATTTGCTAATGATATAGATTTAAAAGTTTGTTTATTAACCGGTAAAACAAAAAATAGTATTAAAAAACAAATACTGCTTGATTTAAAAAATCAACAAATAGATTTACTAATAGGAACGCATGCATTAATTGAAGATACTGTGATATTTTCAAAATTAGGGTTGGTTATTATTGATGAACAGCATAAGTTTGGTGTTTCACAAAGAGCAAAATTGTGGTCTGATACTAATATTTTGCCTCATGTGTTAGTTATGACTGCTACACCTATTCCTAGAACATTAGCTATGACTGCATACGGTGATTTAGATTTATCTGTTATTGACGAATTACCANCAAATCGAAAAAAAGTACNAACTATACATAAGTATGACAGCGATGTTAAGGAAGTCTATCAATTTATTTATCAAGAATTAAAGAACAATAAACAAGTTTATATAGTTTATCCTTTAATTGAAGAAAGTAAAGTGTTAGATTATAAAAATCTAAATACAGGATATGAAAATATAAAGTCAATTTTTGAAAAAAAAGGATTTCAAATATCTATGTTACACGGTCGTCTTAATAAAGAGGAGAAGGAGTTAGAAATGAAAAAATTTTTAAATAAAGACACACATATTATGGTTGCTACTACTGTTATTGAAGTTGGTGTAAATATTCCAAATGCTACTGTTATGGTTATTCAAAATGCTGAAAAATTTGGTTTATCACAATTGCATCAATTACGAGGTCGTGTAGGTCGAGGTGGTGATAAGTCATATTGTTTTCTTTTAACATCAAACAAACTAACAAATGATGCTAAAATTAGATTAAAAGCAATGGTTGATTCTGGAGATGGTTTTCAAATTGCTGAGATAGATTTAAAATTAAGAGGGCCTGGAGATATTTTAGGTACTCGTCAAAGTGGATTAATAAACTTAAAGATATCTAGCTTAGTTAAAGATTATGATATATTAAATTTAGCTAGAAAAGAAGCAGAAAGTATATTAATAAATGATTTAGATCTTCTAAGGGATGAAAATATGTTAATCAGAAATTTTTTTACAACATATCATGCTCAATTATTAAAATGGGGGACAGTATCTTGATTACGTAATTATTATATATAAATACTCTATCTATTTTTATAGATTTAGTACATTTACCATCTATAATATTGAATAATATGAAAGTTTCGTATAATTGGTTAAATAATTATCTTAAGATACCAGTTGATTTAAAAGAGGTTAGTGACATATTAACTTCTATTGGATTAGAAGTTGAAGGTGTTGATGAGTTGTTCTCTTCTTTTGACCATTTAGTTGTTGGAAAGGTTTTAGAATGTTATAATCATCCTAATGCAGATAAATTAAAAATAACAAAAGTAGATATTGGTTCAGAAATTAAGCAGATTGTATGTGGTGCAAGTAATGTTAAGAAAAATCAGTTAGTTGTTGTTGTTTTGGCTGGAAACGAACTATATAATAACAGTGGAGATAAATTTAAAATTAAAAAAACAAAAATTAGAGGAGAGCTGTCTGAGGGAATGATTTGTGCAGAGGATGAAATAGGTCTTGGTGATGGGCATGATGGTATTATTGAAATTAATAAAAACGTAGAGATTGGGTCGATGGCTGCTAATTTTTTTGATATCCAAAAGGATCATAGTCTTGAGATTGGTTTAACACCTAATAGAACAGATGCATTTTCACATATTGGAATTTGTAAAGATTTATATGCTTATTTTTCACATAATGGTTATAATCTCACATTAAACATGCCTTCTACAAAAGAATATGTAAATGAATCAGATTTAAGTGTTGAATTAAAAGTCAATAGTAAAGAATTATGTCCAAAATATTTAGGTGTTTGTCTTGAAAATGTTGAAATAAAGTCCTCACCTAATTGGTTAAAGAATAGGCTGATTTCAATTGGCTTAAAACCAATTAATAATGTTGTTGATGTGACAAATTTTGTATTACATGAAACTGGAAATCCTTTACATGCATTTGATTGCAATAAAATATTAGATTCCAAACTAATAGTCAGAGAAGCTAATCAGGGTGAGCAATTTGAAACATTAGACTTGAAGTCAATCAAATTAAACTCAGAAGATTTAGTGATTTGTGATGAGGAAAAAGTTCTTTGTTTAGCTGGAGTTATGGGTGGTGCATGTTCTGGTGTTACTGATGATACTACTGATGTGTTTTTAGAAAGTGCATTTTTTCATCCTGAATCTGTTAGGAAAACATCAAAAAGACATGCTATTAATTCAGATTCTTCATATAGGTTTGAGAGAGGTGTCGATTTTGAGAACTGTGAATATGCATTAAAGCGAGCAGCGTTATTAATTAAGGAGTTAACAGGTTGTTCTATTGGAAAAGAATCAAGGTTTTCTTCTTCTAATTTAGGATCGAAAGAAGTTGATTTTTCTTTTCAATCTTGTTCTAAAATTTTAGGCTATCATATTCCAAATAAGACAATTCTAGAAATTTTAGTCAGTTTAGGTTTTGAAGTTATTTCGGTTAATAATGATATATGTAGATTGTCTGTTCCCACTTATAGAGCTGATGTATATCGAGAAATTGATGTTATAGAAGAAGTCTTGCGAATTTATGGATATGATAATTTGCCAGCTTCTAAATATGTAAAGTTTCAACCTTTAACAGATTCAAATTCTGCTAAATTTAAATTAAAAGACTCTATCTCTCAGCTATTAGTATCTGACGGTTTTTTTGAAATGAAAAACAATTCTTTAGTTAAGGAAGAGGTGTCTAGTTTGTTTAGTTCTCATTCTGAGTCTGAGATTGTTAAGTTGCTAAATCCATTAAGTCAAGATTTAGGTGTTATGCGTACTAACATGTTTGTTTCTGGCTTAGAAACCATGAAATATAATTTAAATAGACAAATGGATGATTTGAAATTGTTTGAATTTGGAAAAACATATTATTTGCGTAATAAGAAGTATGTTGAAGATGATAAATTAACCATTTTCACATGTGGTAAATTTAAAAGCGATAATTGGGGGGATAAATCTCGGGATGTAGATTTCTTTCTTATGAAAGGGGTTTTGAATAAATTGTTAGATCGATTTTTATTAAAATCCTCGGATTTTAAATTGATAGAATTAGATAAAAAATATAGTGAATTTGGCTTATTGTATTCTGTGAAAGACCCTTCAAAGGATCGTGTAGGAGATTGCAATATTTTTGAAATCGGATTATTTACAAGGGGTGTTTTAAATAAAGTGGGTATTAAAAAACCTATTTACTATTTAGACATAGATTTAGACAAAATGATCAACTTGATTAATAGAAGTAATATAAAGTATAAACCTGTTTCTAAATTTCCATCTATTACTAGAGATTTGTCTTTATTGGTGCCTAAATCTGTTTCTTATTTAGATATAGAAACTACTATAAAACAAATTAGCAATCATCTTTTACAAGAAGTCTCTCTATTTGATGTTTATGAAGGAGAAGGCGTAGAAAAAGGTAAAAAATCGTATGCTATTTCTTTTTTATTTAGAGATGAATTAGGGACATTACAAGATACAGATATTGATAAGGAAATGTTTGTTATTTTTAGTAAACTAAAGTCTAAGTATAATATTGTTTTAAGAGACGGTGAATTAAAGTCTAATTAATTATTAATGATATATTTTTACATCCTTTTTTGTAATTCTATCATTTGAAAGAATAATTAATCTTTCTATTACATTTCGTAATTCTCTAATATTACCAGGCCAGTTATAATCTATTAATAATTTTACAGCATCTTGTTCAATCTCTTTTGTGCTAACACCATGTTCTTGACATATTGACTTAAGAAAATAATTAACCAGCACTGGAATGTCATTTTTTCTTTCTTTTAAGCTGGGAACCTTAATAGGTATTACGCTTAATCTATGTAGTAAATCTTCACGAAACGTATTATTTAAAATTTCTTGTTTTAAATCTTTATTAGTAGCTGCAATTACTCTTACATTAATATTAATTTCTTTTTCTCCACCGACTCTCGTGATTTTATTTTCTTGTAAAGCTCTCAGTACTTTGGCTTGTGCTGGTAAGCTCATGTCTCCAATTTCATCTAAGAATAATGTGCCTTGATCAGCGAGTTCAAATTTCCCTTTTTTTTGTTTATGTGCTGAAGTAAAAGATCCTTTTTCATGCCCAAACAATTCACTTTCTATTAGTTCAGATGGGATTGCTGCACAATTTACTTCAATCATGGGTATTTTATTTCGCTTGCTATTTTGATGTATCGCATGTGCAACTAATTCCTTGCCTGTCCCATTTTCCCCTGTAATTAATACTCTTGCATCAGTTGTAGATATTTTTTGAATTATGGATTGAACTTGTTTAATTTCTTCAGATTCGCCAATGATTTTATATTTGGAATCAATTTTTTTTCTTAGGATTCTATTTTCTGTTTTTAAGGTTTTGTTACTTAATGCATTTCTTATTGTAGTAAGTAATCTGTTTAAATCAGGNGGTTTTGAAATATAATCAAAAGCACCTTTCTTTATACATTCAACAGCGGTTTCTAAGTCACCATGTCCGGAAATCATAATGAAAGGAATTTCCAAACTATTTTTCATACTATGGTCTAATACTTCTATCCCATCTAATTTGGGCATTTTTATGTCACAAATAATTAGTTCATAACTATTTTTAGATAACATTGCAATCCCTTCTTCACCATTAGTAGCTTCATGTATAAGAAATTTTTTATTTTCATCTAATAAAATATTTTTTAAAACATTTCTAATAGCTAATTCATCTTCTATAATTAATATTCTACTCATGTGATTTTTCTTAATTAAACATCTCTTTCACTTTTTCAAAAAAGGATTTTTCATTTTTTGGTTTTGGTGAAAATTCACTTGAATTAGTATGCTTTTTAAAGAATTCTTCTTGTTCTTTTGTCAATTGGTTAGGTGTCCATATATTAATATGGACTAATAAGTCACCTTTTCTATTCGACTCAATACTAGGAATGCCTTTTGATTTTAATCTTAAAATCTTCCCTGCTTGAACCCCATTTGGAATATTGATTTTCGCTTTACCATTCACAGTAGGTACTTCAGCATTACAGCCTAAAATAGCATCAGGAATACTGATGTAAAGATCATAGTGAAGATTAATTCCTTCTCTTATCAATTGAGTATCTTCTGCCTCTTCTATTAAAACTAACAAGTCACCAGGAACCCCATCATATGGAGCATGGTTTCCTTTATTTTTTATTTTTAACTGCATTCCCTCAGAAACACCAGCCGGAATTTTAATTTCTGTAAGTTCTTCTTTTGAAATCATGCCCATTGAGTCAGATCCACTAGGTTTATTTGTGATTATTTTTCCAGTACCTTGGCAATGAGGGCATGTACTAGAAGTTTGCATTTGTCCTAAAATAGTATTTGCAATTTTGGTAATTGTCCCCNTTCCATTACAATGAGGGCATGTACCATATTCTGTGTTAGGTGCAGGTGATAGGCGTTTTATTTTGATTTTTTTTGTTACTCCTTCACTAATTTCTTTTAAAGATAGTTTGACACGAATTCTTAAGTTACTACCTTTAATGACTCTGCTTCTTGATGAACCAAAGCCACCGCTAAAGCCACCACCAAAGCCACCAAATATATCACCAAACTGGTCAAAGATATCTTCCATATTCATGTTACCACCAAAACCTCTTGCTCCAGACATTCCTTGATGGCCAAATTGATCATATCTTGATTTTTTTTCAGGATTGCTTAAAACTTCATACGCTTCTGCGGCTTCTTTAAATTGTTCTTCGGCATCTTTATTTCCTGGATTTCGATCAGGATGATATTTGATTGCTAGTTTCCTGTATGCTTGTTTTATTTCTTTTTCAGTTGAATTCTTGGAAACTCCAAGTACTTCGTAGTAATCTCTTTTACTCATTTTCCAATAATTACTTTTGGGTATCTTATAATTTTATCAGCTAACATNTATCCTGATTCTAATTCCTCAATAATGGCACCTTTTTTCTTCTTATCCTTTACAGGAAGACTACTAATCGCCTCATGTTTTTCTAGGTCAAACATTTCATCTTTTACTAATTTGATTTTTTTCAAATTATGCTTAGATAATATATCTAACATTTTTTGACCGATTAAAATATAACCTTCTACATCCTGTTCATTTGTTTTNTTGGCTCTTTCAAAATCATCAATAATTGGTAAAATAGAGTTAATTATATTTTCTTTTGCATATTTNGCAAAATCTTCTTTTTCTTTAGTGGTTCTTTTTTTATAATTTTCAAATTCAGCTACCAGCCTAAGGTATTTGTCTTTCAAATCATTAATTTCCGCATCTTTTTTTAATAATTCTTTATTTGCTTTAGTTTTCTTTACCATAATTATAATTTGTGTTATATCTTATATAGATTCTTTATCAATTTTCGAGCCAAACTGTATTTGCTGACATAATGACACAGATTTGGTAGGTTATTATATTCTTTCTATTGATGCACCTAATTTTTTCAGNCTTATATCAATTTCTTCGTAACCTCTATCAATTTGCTCAATATTATGTATAATACTTTCACCTTTTGCAGATAAAGCGGCAATAAGTAATGCGATTCCAGCTCTTATGTCAGGAGAAGTCATCGTGGTTCCTTTTAATGGGTACTCTCTATTAATTCCAGTAATTGTAGCTCTATGTGGGTCACATAGTATAATTTTTGCTCCCATTTCAATTAATTTATCTACAAAAAACAATCGACTCTCAAACATTTTTTGATGTACTAAAATACTGCCATTTGCTTGTGTTGCAGTAACAATAACAATGCTTAACAAGTCAGGTGTAAAACCTGGCCAAGGAGCATCAGATATAGTTAATATTGATCCATTAATAAAAGTGTCTATATTATATTTTTTTTGTTTTTCAACGATGATATCATCTTTTTCAACTGTTAGTTTAACTCCCATTTTTCTAAATACAGTCAATATATTTCCTAAATCTTTTATTGATGCATTTTTGATTCGAATTTTAGATTGAGTCATAGCAGCTAATCCAATCCAACTTCCTATTTCTATCATGTCTGGTAATATGTGATGATTGCAACCATGTAAGCTTTTAATACCATTCACAGTGATTAAATTGGATCCTATACCAATAATATTAGCTCCCATTGAAACTAGCATTTTACATAGTTGTTGAATGTATGGTTCACATGCTGCATTGTAAATGGTTGTTTTACCATTAATTAGGACTGCTGTCATTATAATATTTGCTGTTCCAGTTACTGATGCTTCTTCTAACAGTATATTATTTCCTTTTAAATTGCGTCCATCTAACTCGTAAAATTCAGTATTTACTAGTTTAAATTTTACTCCTAACTCAGAGAGGCCAATTAAATGGGTATCTAATCGACGTCTTCCAATTTTATCACCACCTGGAGGATATAATCGTGCATCACCAAATCTTGCTATAAGTGGACCTAAAATCATCACAGACCCTCTTATTTTTTGACTATTTTTTTTAAAGTCACTACTTTTTAGATAATCTAATTTTATATTTTTTGCTTCAAAAGAATATGAGTGTTTTTTTATCTTTTCTATTTTGACACCCAATCCCTTTAACAGTTCTATTAAGCAGATAACATCACTGATTAATGGAATATTTTCAATAATAATTTTGTCTTTTGTTAAAAGTGTTGCGGAAATAACCTGTAATGCTTCATTTTTGGCGCCCTGTGGAATTACCGTTCCTGATAGTTCTACTCCCCCAATAATTTTAAAACTAGCCATTTATTTCTTTTGATAATTTTTTCTATTAGACTTTTTGTAAAAAGTTTTTTTTCGAGTAGGATTTTGTTGATATACAGGAATTATTTTAGTTTGATCTAAATCTAATTTTTGTTTAGAAAAAGCTTCTAAATCAGCCCATATTTTTTGGTCTTGGACATTTGTTTGATTCCAATTAAGATATGACCTTTTCATTTGCTGTGCTATCTGTTCTATAGCATATGTTTTTACCTTTTCATCTTTTATTTTAATAGCCTCTTGAATTAATGAAATAATTAATTGTCCATAGTGTTTGTTCTTGACACTACCTTGAGTATTATTAATTCTTTCTTTTAATTCAGTTTTTTTTAGCTCTGGCTTTGGGTAGGGAGAATCGATATCTAATTTATTGTCACACATAATAAATAAGTGATCCCATAATTTATGCTTATACTCTTCGGCGTCTCTTAAGTGAGTGTTTAAATTTCCCATAATATTAATAAGGACTTTAGCCTGGTGATTTCTCTTTTTAGCATCTTTGATTTCCATTAAACTATCTGCCATAGAGTGAATATGTCTACCATATTCTGGTATGATTAGAGGTTTTAATTCGGTATTGTATTTCATATTATATATAATTTTCTGTTCCAAAAGTATAAAAGAAAAGATGTTTTATCGCAAAATGTCATGTTAATATTTTAATTTTTGCAAATTTAGTTAATAATATTTTCTCGCCACCTTTCTCAAAAAATACAGTAATCTTTTGATTTCCATCATTTTCATCTATTTTTTTAATTTCTCCCTTTCCAAATATATTGTGTAGTATATTTTGACCAATTTTTAATCCTTGTATGGAATATTTTTGACTAGTATTTGTTGTAATTCTTCTTAATTTTCGATTATTTAATTTTGGGATTTTTAAATTTTTGGCATCTTTTATATTTTGATAATTTCGTTGCGTTTTTTCTATAAAGAAATAGTTAATTTCATCAAGAAATAGGCTTTTATTTGTTTTGTTCATTATACCAAATTGGAATCGGCTTACAGCATATGATAATGTAACTTTTTTAATAGCTCTTGTAATTGCAACATAAAATAATCTTCTCTCTTCTTCAAGCATCTTTTTTTCTCTCATGTTTTTTTGTGATGGAAAGAGACCGTTTTCAAGACCTACGATATATATATGCGGAAATTCCAATCCTTTTGATTGATGTATTGTCATAAGTGACACATAGTCTTCATCATCATTTTTATTTTTTGTTTCATCCAATGAAATTTCATTTATAAAGTCTATTAATTTATTATTATTTTGTCTCATGGAGAATATTTTTATAGTATTTATTAACTCTCCAATATTTTCTAATCTATTTATATTTTCAGGTGTGGGGTCGTCTTTTAATCTTCGAATAATGCCTGTTTTATTAATGACTGTTTCTATTATTTTGAAAATATTCTCATCTATAATCTGAAATAGTTCTTTAACCATTTCAATGAAAAATTTAACATTATTCTGAGCGTTTTTTGTTAACGGAATCTCATTAAAAGCATTTGAGTCCATCGTTTGCCATATTGTTTTATTATTTTCTTCTGCTTTCAATCTAATTTTATTAATTGTAGTAGCGCCAATGCCTCTAGTTGGGTAATTAATAATTCTCATTAATGCTTCTTCATCATGGTGATTTAGTATTAATTTTAAAAAAGCCATAACATCTTTAATTTCTTTTCTTTGATAAAAAGATAAGCCGCCAAATATACGATAGTTAACCCCTCTTTTCCTTAAACCATCTTCAATCACTTTGGATTGACTATTTGTTCGATATAAAATAGCATGTTCAGATTTTTTAGAGCCGTTTATAATCGAGTTTGCTATCATAGATGATATTTGATTGCCCTCTTCTCTACCACTATTGTACTCACATAATTTTATTTTATCTCCTTCAAGATTTTCACTAAATATAGTTTTGTCAATTTTATGTTTATTATATGCAATTAATGAGTTTGCAGCATTCACAATATTCTGAGTTGATCTATAGTTTTGCTCTAATTTAAACTCCGTTACATTTTTATAGAATTTTTTAAAATCTAACATATTGTTAATATTAGCACCCCTAAATGAATATATGCTTTGAGAATCGTCACCTACAATACACACATTATTATGCTTCATGCTAATTTGTTTGACAATCTTATCTTGAGCTTTGTTAGTGTCTTGATATTCATCAATTAAAATATATTTAAAAACTTCTTGATAGTTTGCTAGTATTAATGGATTGTTTTTAAAGAGTCTATATGTGTTCATTAATAAATCATCGAAATCCATGCAATTCGAATTTTTACATATTTGGGTATATTTTGTATAAACACTTAAAAACATAGGTCGTTTATTTCTTATGTCTTGTTCTTTAAAATCACTATACGTGCTGTATGTTTGACAGTCTATTAAATTATTCTTCATAAAAGAAATACGAGAAAAAATAAATTTTGGATTGTATATGTCTTTGTCAAGATTTAAATCTTTTATAATTCTTCGAATTATTTTAATAGAGTCCTCATTGTCGTAGATTGTAAAATTACTTGAGTATCCCATAATGTGAGCCTCTTCTCTTAAAATCTTGCTAAATATTGAATGAAATGTACCCATCCATATAGAAAAAGCTGCNTGATTTTTAGTCAAATTATTGATACGCAACTTCATTTCATTTGCAGCCTTATTTGTAAATGTTAATGCTAATATATTTTCAGGTTTTATTCCCGTGTTCATCAAGTGAGCGATTCTCTCTGTGATTACTCTTGTTTTACCAGATCCAGGACCAGCTATAATCATTATAGGACCTGTAACATGTTGTACTGCAGCTAATTGTTGCGCATTTAATGTGGTTTTTTTTGCAATATCTAGTTCGTTTGATTCAGGATGCATACGATCATATTTACAGAAAATTAATAGCTAATTAATGAAAAAAATATTCTTATTTACAAGAATAGTCATTTTTTTTGTATTTATCTACTAATTAATTGTTCATCAATATTTCCAAGAAAATAAACTCGTAATAGTCTGAAAATTAACAACTTACATTTATTTATAACTTGCATCAACATATTAAAACAATCATTGTCTCGCAAAAAAAGAAAAATTACGTTTGATATAAGGATTAAAATTTATAGATTTGCAAACCATTTTTAAAAATGGATTTTGAATAAGATTAGTAACAGATAAAGTGTTTTATATATTATGCCAACTATACAACAGTTAGTTAGAAAAGGACGAAAATCATTAGTAAAGAAGAGTAAGTCATTAGCCTTAAGCGCATGTCCTCAAAGAAGAGGGGTGTGTACTCGTGTTTATACGACAACTCNTAAGAAACCAAATTCAGCAATGCGAAAAGTTGCTAGGGTTAGATTAACAAATGNCTATGAAGTAAATGCATACATACCAGGTGAAGGGCATAATTTACAAGAGCACTCAATTGTTTTGGTTAGAGGAGGTAGAGTAAAAGATTTACCTGGTGTCAGATATCATATTGTTCGTGGAGCATTGGATACTGCTGGTGTAGAAGGAAGAAATCAGCGAAGATCAAAATATGGAACTAAAAAAGCGAAAAAAAAGTAATTAATTTAAAAATCTAAAGTAAGTGAGAAAATCTAGAGCGAAAAAAAGAATCCTTTTACCCGATCCAAAGTTTGGAGATACATTAGTGACTCGATTTGTTAATACTATGATGATGAGTGGTAAAAAAAATCTTGCTTTCAAGATTTTTTACAATGCGATTGAAATTGTAGATAAAAATAAGACGGATGAAGAATCTGCATTGGATGTGTGGAAAAAAGCTTTATCTAACGTTATGCCTCAAGTAGAAGTTAGAAGTCGAAGAATTGGGGGAGCTACTTTTCAAATTCCAATGCAAATTAGAGCTGAAAGAAAAGTTTCCATGGCAATGTCTTGGATGATTAAATTTGCGCGACAACGAAATGAGAAATCTATGGCTGAGAAATTGGCTCAAGAAATATTAGCTGCATATAAGGAAGAAGGTGCATCAATCAAAAAGAAAACAGAAGTTCATAGGATGGCAGAGGCTAACAAAGCTTTCTCTCATTTTAGATTTTAATAAATAATTGTACAAATGGCACAGAGAGATTTAAAATATACTAGAAATATTGGAATTATGGCCCACATAGATGCGGGGAAAACTACCACTACGGAAAGAGTATTGTATTATACTGGGTTAAGCCATAAAATTGGTGAAGTTCATGATGGTGCTGCGACAATGGATTGGATGGAACAAGAGCAAGAAAGAGGTATTACAATTACTTCTGCTGCTACTACTACTAACTGGAAGTTTAGAGATCAGGAATTTAAAATGAATATCATTGATACACCTGGTCACGTTGATTTTACTGTTGAAGTGGAAAGATCATTAAGAGTGTTAGATGGCGCTGTAGCATTATTTTGTGCTTCTGGAGGAGTTGANCCTCAGTCAGAAACAGTTTGGCGACAGGCTGATAGATATAATGTTCCTAGAATAGGATTTGTAAATAAAATGGATCGAATTGGAGCTGATTTTTTTAGATGTGTAGAGCAAGTTAAGGANAGACTAAATGGTAATCCTGTACCACTGCAAATACCTATTGGTTCAGAAGATGATTTTAAAGGTGTTGTTGATTTGGTAATTATGAAAGCANTTATCTGGAACGAAGAGGATCTTGGGATGACTTACGAAGAAAAAGAAATTCCAGAAGATTTAATAACTATAGCAAATGAATGGCGTGATAAAATGCTAGAGGCCGTTGCTGAGTCTGATGAAGTTCTGATGGAAAAGTATTTTGATGACCCTAATTCTATTACAAAGAGTGAAATTGAAAATGCTATTAGAAAAGCGACATTATCTATGAGNATTACACCAATGCTTTGTGGGTCTGCATTTAAAAATAAAGGAGTTCAGACATTATTAGATAATGTGATGCTGTATTTACCTAGTCCATTAGACGTCCCATCTATTGTAGGTGTCAATCCTAAAACTGATGATCAGGTAGAAAGAAAACCTTCTAATAGTGAGCCATTTTCAGCTTTAGCGTTTAAAATCGCTACGGATCCTTTTGTTGGTCGATTATGTTTTTTTAGAGTTTATTCTGGATCTTTAGATGCAGGTTCATATGTATATAATACTAGATCTAATTCTAAGGAACGTATTTCAAGAATATTTCAGATGCATTCTAANTCTAGAAACGCATTGGATAAAATTGAGGCAGGTGATATTGGTGCAGCTGTTGGGTTTAAGGATATTAGAACAGGAGACACATTGTGTGTTGAAAATAATCAAGTAGTTTTAGAATCTATGGAATTTCCGGATCCAGTTATTGGTGTTGCGGTTGAGCCAAAAACTCAAAATGATGTTGATAAATTAGGTGTTGCATTAGGNAAGTTATCAGAAGAAGACCCTACTTTTCAAGTAAAAACAGATCATGATACCGGACAAACAATTATTTCTGGTATGGGNGAGCTACATCTTGAAGTCCTAGTGGATCGATTAAGACGAGAGTTTAATGTTGAATGTAATCAAGGAGCACCACAAGTAAATTATAAAGAAGCAATTAAAGGAAGTGTGAATCATCGTGAAGTATATAAAAAACAAACAGGTGGTCGAGGTAAGTTTGCAGATATTATTTTCACTATTGAACCTAATGAAGATGTTGAGAATCCTGGTTTAATTTTTGAAGACAAAGTAAAAGGGGGTAATATTCCAAAAGAATTTATTCCATCGGTCAAAAAGGGTTTTAAAGATGCTATGAAGAATGGTGTTCTAGCTGGTTATGAGGTGGATTCTATGAAAGTGACATTAACAGATGGTTCATTTCATGCTGTCGATTCAGATCAGTTATCATTTGAAATATGTGCAAAGTCAGCTTTTAGAGAAGCATTACCTAAGTGTAATCCTGTTTTACTGGAACCATTTATGAAATTAGAAGTGGTTACACCAGATCAATANATGGGAGATGTTATAGGAGATTTAAATAAAAGAAGAGGTTTGATTGAAGGTACTAGTGAAAGAAGTGGGGCTACGATTGTTAATGCAAAAATACCATTATCAGAAATGTTTGGTTATGTAACAGATCTTAGAACTATTACTTCTGGTCGTGCAACTTCCACAATGGAATTTAGTCATTATGATGCAGTTCCAAAAAATATTGCAGATGATGTTATTTCAAAAAATAAAAAATTAGAAGCATAAAATTATGAGTCAAAGAATAAGAATAAAGTTAAAATCATATGACTATAATTTAGTCGATAAATCTTCACAAAAAATTGTTAAGACAGTGAAGTCGACAGGTGCTGTTGTAAGTGGTCCAATACCACTTCCTACTAATAAAAAGATTTTTACAGTATTGAAATCACCACATGTTAATAAAAAAGCTCGTGAACAATTCGAACTAAATTCTTATAAAAGATTATTAGATATATATAGTACTTCAACAAAAACAATAGATGCTTTAATGAAACTAGAGCTTCCAAGTGGTGTTGAAGTTGAAATAAAAGCTTAGTATTATGGCAGGTATTATAGGTAAAAAATTAGGTATGAGTAGTTTCTTTAGTGAAGATGGAAAGAGTATTCCTTGTACTATGATTGAAGCAGGCCCTTGTGTAGTAACACAAGTCAAAGATCTTGATAAAGATGGTTATGAGGCTATTCAATTAGGATTTAGTGATAAAAAAGAAATTAAAGTAAATAATGCTGAAAAAGGACATGCTAAAAAAGCTAATACAGTCGCAAAAAAAGTATATGTAGAATTTGCAGATAATTTTTCTCAAACTGACAGTGAAAGTGGTCAAGTCTCTAAATTAGATTTAAAGCTTGGAGATGTTATTAAAGTAGACTTGTTTAAAGAAGGCGAGTATGTTGATGTTACTGGAACAAGTAAAGGTAAGGGTTTTCAGGGAGTAGTAAAGAGACATAATTTTAGAGGTGTTGGAGATGCTACACACGGACAACATAATCGAATGAGAGCACCTGGGTCTATTGGCGCAGCTTCTTATCCTGCTAGAGTTTTTAAAGGTATGAGAATGGCGGGNAGAATGGGNGGAGATCAAGTGACAGTGAAAAATTTAAAAGTTTTACAAGTCTTTTTAGATAAGAATGTNATTGTATTAGAAGGAGCAGTGCCTGGAGCTAATAATAGTTATTTAAATATTAGAAATTAATGAAATTACCAGTTTTAAATATTAAAGGTAAAAAGACAGGGCGAGAGATTTCTCTAGATAAGTCTGTGTTTGGTATTCCAGAAAATAAACATGCCGTATATCTTGGAGTTAAACAATATAGAGCTAATAATAGACAAGGTACCAGTAAAACAAAAGAAAGAGGTGAAATTGTTGGAAGTACTCGAAAGATAAAAAAACAAAAAGGAACTGGAACCGCTCGTGCAGGAAGTATTAAAAANCCGCTTTTTAGAGGTGGAGGAAGAATATTTGGACCTCAGCCAAGAGATTACTCTTTTAAACTGAACAAAAAGGTCAAAAATTTAGCACGCTTTTCTGCTTTAAGTGATAAGGCAAATTCAAAAAATATTTTAATAATTGAAGATTTTTCATTTGATGCTCCAAAAACAAAACAATATGTTGACTTGCTAGTGAATTTAGGTGTTGATCAAGAAAAAACGATGTTAGTTTTAGGAGAAAACAATGAATCTGTTCTATTATCATCTAGGAATCTAAAAAAGTCAAATGTGACATCCGTTAATGAAATGAATGTATATAATATTTTAGATGCATCTAAAATTATTATAGCGGAAAGCGCATTAAAATTGATAAAAAATTAATAATTCGGATATATGAACTTAATACTAAAACCAATAGTAACTGAAAAGATGTCTACGCAAACAGAGAGGTTCAATCGCTATGCTTTTGTAGTATCTAGATCAGCAAATAAAATAGATATTAAAAGATCTGTTGAAAGTCTTTATGAGGTTAAAGTGAAGTCTGTGAGAACTATGAATTATTATGGTAAAACAACAAGTAGATCGACAAAAGGAGGTGTGATACAAGGTAAAAAAAATAGCTTTAAAAAGGCAATTGTAGAGTTAGTAGATGGAAATAATATAGATTTTTATAGTAACGAATAATTATGGCAATTAAAAAAATAAATCCATTAACCCCGGGGCAACGTTTTAAGGTAGTTACAACTTTTGACGATGTAACAGGCTCGAAACCAGAAAAGAGTTTAACGAAAGTTAAAACTCGTAGTGGCGGTCGGAATAATGATGGAAGAATGACGATGCGCTATTTAGGTGGGGGTCATAAAAAGAAGTATAGAATCATTGATTTTAAGCGTGATAAGTTTGGTGTACCTGCGGTTGTTAAGAGTATAGAATATGATCCTAACAGAACTGCTAGAATAGCCTTGTTATTTTATAAAGATGGTGAAAAAAGATATATTATTTCTCCTAAAAATCTTAAAGTAGGAGATGAGGTTATTTCTGGAAAAGGAGTGCAACCTAATAATGGTAACACATTATATATATCGGAAATACCACTTGGTACGACTATTCATAATGTAGAGCTTTCTCCTGGTAAAGGTGCTTCATTTGCTAGAAGTGCAGGTTCTGCTGTGCAACTTGTTGCTAGGGAAGGGAAGTATGCTACGTTAAGATTACCTAGTGGAGAAACGCGTTTAGTGTTGAATACTTGTTTAGCTACAATTGGATCAGTGTCTAATGCTGAGCATGGATTGCAGAAATCAGGTAAAGCAGGAAGAAGTAGATGGTTTGGGAGACGTCCTCGAACTAGAGGTGTTGCTATGAACCCTGTAGATCATCCTATGGGTGGTGGTGAAGGAAAAGCTTCCGGTGGACATCCTAGATCTAGAAATGGAATTCCAGCAAAAGGTTTTAAAACTAGACAAAAGAAAAAAGTGTCGAATAAATATATTGTGAAACGAAGAAAATAAAAAATGGCAAGATCACTCAAAAAAGGACCATATGTTCATTTTAAACTTTTGAAAAAAGTTGAATTAAATGTGTCTAATAATAAAAAATCAGTTATCAAAACTTGGAGTAGAGCATCTATGATTATTCCAGATTTTGTTGGACAGACATTTGCTGTTCATAATGGNAAGCAATTTGTGCCTGTTTTTATTACAGAAAATATGGTTGGACATAAATTAGGTGAATTTTCTCCAACAAGATCTTTTAGAGGGCATGGAGGTAAAAAGAGATAAATTTAATTTTAAAAAAAATGACAGTTAAACAAAAAAATAATTCTTTAAAATCAAGTCAGNCTGAGGTGAAGACAGCATCTGCGAAGCTTAGAAATTGTCCAACATCNCCGAGGAAAATGCGATTAGTTGTTGATCAAATAAGGGGTGTTGACGTGAATAGAGCTCTGATTTTATTGAAACATAGTTCAAAAGAAGCCTCTCTNAGATTAGAAAAGCTTTTATTGTCTGCTATATCTAATTGGCAANTAAAATATGCAGATGATAGTTCAGAGATTATGATTAAAGAAATTTTTGTAGACTCTGCAAGAATGTTAAAAAGAATGCAGCCAGCTCCTCAGGGACGAGCACATCGTATTAGAAAACGTTCAAATCATGTGACATTAATAGTAGGTTTAAAACAGAATTAATATGGGACAAAAAACAAATCCAATAGGAAATAGATTAGGCTTTATTAGAGGCTGGGATTCTGCTTGGTATGGCGGTAAAGATTTTGGTGATCGCATTTTGGAAGATTATAAAATTAGAAAGTATTTAAATGCTAGATTGACTAAAGCTAGTGTNTCTAAAATAGTTATTGANAGAACATTGAAAAATATCATTGTTACTATTAGCACATCTCGACCAGGACTCATTATTGGTAAGGGAGGTCAAGANGTAGATAAATTAAAGGAAGAGCTAAAAAAAATNACATCTAAGGATGTTCAGGTCAATATATATGAAATTAAAAGACCAGAATTAGATGCAAAATTNGTTGCAAGAAATGTAGCGAATCAAATAGAGGGAAGATATCCTTATCGAAGAGCAGTAAAAATGGCAATTGCAGCTGCTATGAGAATGGGTGCAGAGGGNATTAAAATTCAAGTTTCTGGAAGATTGAATGGTGTAGAAATGGCGCGTTCTGAAATGTATAAAGAAGGAAGAACACCATTGCATACTTTTCGAGCAGATATAGATTATTCAGTACAAGAAGCTTTAACAACATATGGTTTGATAGGNGTGAAAGTNTGGATATGTAAAGGAGAGGTCTATGGTAAAAGAAGTTTAACNCCGATTGAAACTATTGTAGTTGGAAGTAAAAGNTCTTCAAGAAAAAAAAATAGATAGAATTATATTTTAATTATTATGTTACAGCCAAAAAAAACAAAATATAGAAAAAGTCAAAAAGGAAAAATGAAGGGTAATGCTCAAAGAGGAGCAGNATTAAATTTNGGTTCTTTTGGCATNAAGTCATTAGATGAATGTTTTGTAACAGCGAGACAAATTGAAGCAGCTCGTATTGCAGCGACNAGATATATGAAAAGNGAGGGNCAATTATGGATTCGTATTTTTCCAGATAAAGTTTTAACTAAAAANCCAGCAGAAGTTAGAATGGGAAAAGGTAAAGGTGCTCCGGAGTATTGGGTGGCAGTNGTTAAGCCTGGCAGGATATTGTTTGAATGTGATGGTGTTGATTTTGAAGTAGCTTCAGAAGCATTNAGATTGGCTGCACAGAAGTTNCCAGTCAAAACAAAGTTTATTAAAAGAAGAGATTTATAAATTATTTTTAAGATATGGCAGTTAAAAACATAATTAGTGAGATGACNGATCAGGAGCTTTTAAAAAAATTAAAGGATGATAGAGTTAGTTTCAATAAGATGAAATTGTTTCANAAAGCATCTTCACTAGANAGTCCAATAGATTTNAGGTTTAAAAGAAGANAGATTGCAAAATTATTAACAGAAATTAATAAAAGAAATATACAATGAGTGATAGAAAATTAAGAAAAGAACGAATAGGGTTAGTTTCTAGTAATGCTATGGANAAATCAATTATTGTATCTGTAGAGAGACGAGTTAAACATCCTAGATATGGTAAATTTGTAAAGATGACATCCAAATTTNTTGCTCATGATGAAAAAAATATTTGCAGTGTTGGTGATTTAGTTTCTATTATGGAAACTAGACCTATTAGTAAGCAGAAATGTTGGAGATTAATTAAGGTTATAGAAAAAGTAAAATAAGTTATGGTACAACAGGAATCGTTATTAAATGTTGCAGATAATACAGGTGCTAAAAAAGTNNTNTGTATTAGAGTTTTAGGTGGTACTAAAAGAAGGTATGCTTCTGTGGGTGANAAAATTGTTGTGTCAGTTAAAGATGTAACACCTAATGGTACTGTTAAGAAAAAACAAGTAACTACAGCAGTTGTGGTTAGAACAAGGAAAGAANTTAAACGGGTAGATGGNAGTTATATTAGATTTGATGATAATGCATGTGTATTATTAGATTCAAGTGATGAGATGAGAGGTACTCGTGTTTTTGGTCCAGTTGCTAGAGAATTAAGGGAGAAGAATAGAATGAAAATAATTTCATTAGCACCAGAAGTGTTATAAATATTAATTGTACGAATATGTGGAAATTAAAATTAAAAAAGGGAGATAATGTCAAAGTAATGACTGGTAAGTCAAAAGGTCATATTGGTAGAATTATTTCTGTATTCCCAATGAAAGGAGTTGCATTAATTGAAGGAGCTAATATGGTTAGTAGACACACTAAACCNAATTCCGAAAATCCAGATGGAGGTATTATAAAAAAAGAGGCGCCTATTAATTTGTCAAATTTAATGTTAGTAGATAGTAAAGGGCAAGCATCTAAAACAGGTGTTAAGATTGATAAAAAAACNGGTAAGAAAAACAGATATTTTAAAAAAACAGGAGAAATAATAAAATGAAAAAATATATTCCTAGGTTAAAAGAAAAATATGTGAACGAAGTTGTTCCTAAATTAAAAGAGCAGCTTGGTTANACAAATATTATGCAAGTACCCACATTAAATAAGATTTGCATAAATCAAGGTGTTGGACAGGCTGTTAATGATAAAAAATTAATTGAAATAGCGAATGAAGAGATNACTAAAATAACAGGTCAGAAATCAGTAGTAGCTTTATCTAAAAAAGATATTGCAAATTTCAAATTAAGAAAAGGGATGCCTATTGGAGTTAAGGTTACATTAAGAAGGGAACGAATGTATGAGTTTTTAGATCGATTTATCTCNATTTCNTTACCTGGTGTTAGAGATTTTCAAGGAATTAATTCGACAGGTTTTGATGGTAGAGGTAACTATACCTTNGGGATAAANGAACAAATTATTTTTCCAGAAATCAAGGTAGATGAAATTAAAAAAATCACAGGATTAGATATAACATTTGTNACTTCTGCTAATACCGATCAAGAGGGATTAGCATTATTAACAGANTTAGGTTTACCATTTAAAAAATAAGTATATGGCTAAAGAATCAATGAAAGCAAGAGAGGTTAAACGACAAAAATTAGTNCAAAAGTATGCTGATAAGAGAAGTAANTTAAAATCTGAGGGAGATTATATTGGGTTNCAAAAGTTGCCTAAAAATGCTTCGCCNGTCAGATTGCATAATAGATGTAAAATAACAGGAAGGCCAAAGGGATATATGCGTGTTTTTGGTATTTCNCGTGTTACATTTAGAGAAATGGCAAATAATGGTTTAATACCTGGAATTAAAAAATCAAGTTGGTAAAATTATAGATATGATAACAGATTCAATTGGAAATTATTTAACATCAATTAGAAATGGAATACTTGCTGAACATAAAGTTGTACGTGTTCCTTCATCAAATATTAAAAAAGAGATAACTAAGGTTCTTATGGATCAAGGTTATATTTTAAATTATAAGTTTGAGAAAGATGGTGCACATGAGACAATACAAATTGCATTAAAGTATAATTCAATTACAAAAATACCTGCTATTAGAGGTATAGATAGAATAAGTACTCCAGGTCTTAGACAATATACTAGTGCAAAAGATTTGCCTAGAGTTATAAATGGATTAGGAGTAGCCGTAATTTCAACTTCCCAAGGTATTATGACTGATAAAAAAGCAAGAAAAATGAATATTGGAGGGGAGGTAATATGTTATGTTTATTAAATTAAAATTAAGATTATGTCAAGAGTTGGTTTAAATCCCATTATGATTCCAGAAGGTGTTCAATATAGTTTTGAAGAACAATTGTTTTCTGTTAATAGTCAAAAAGGAAATCTTTCTTTAAAACTCGATGTTGGTTTTGATATAGTAGTAGAAGATTCTTTAATTACTGTTAAACGACCAAATGACGAAAAAAAGAATAAAGCAAAACACGGACTATATAGATCTTTGATTGCTAATATGTTTGAGGGGCTTTCAAAAGGTTATCGAAAAGAATTAGAGTTACATGGAGTAGGTTATCGTGCATCTAATAGTGGTCAAAAATTAGATTTGTCACTTGGTTATTCACATAATATTATTTTTCAGATTTGTGATGAAGTATCTTTGAAAACAGAAAATGAAAAAGGACAAAATCCAAAGATTATATTAGAGTCATATAACAAGGAGTTGATAGGTGCTGTAGCTGCTAAAATTAAATCGTTAAGGAAGCATGACCCATACAAAGGTAAAGGAATAAGATTTGTAGGAGAACAGGTTAGAAGAAAAGCGGGTAAAACTGCTAGTAGTTAATTGTCAAAATAATTAGAAGAATATGTCAGTATCTAAAGAAAAAAGAAGAATTAAGATTAAAAAACGAATTAGAAATGTTGTTTTTGGTACCGAAGATGCTCCTAGATTAACTGTTTTTAGAAGCAATAAAGAAATATATTCTAACCTAATAGACGATGCTAAAGGAATTACAATTTGTTCGGCATCATCTTTAGATAAGAGTGTGTCTGCTGAAAAAATCACAAAAACTGAAAAAGCGAGCTTAGTAGGGACTTTAATAGCAAAAAAGGCAGTTGAAAAGGGTATTAAAAAATGTGCTTTTGACAGAAATGGATATTTATACCATGGTCGAGTGAAATCTTTGGCTGATAGTGCACGAGAAGCGGGTTTAAATTTTTAAAATATGAAGATAAAATTAAATATAAAACATGTTAGACCTAGTGGTTTAGAATTGGTTGAAAAGGTGGTGAGTATTCAACGGGTCACTAAGGTTACTAAAGGGGGGCGTACTTTTAGTTTTTCGGCGATAGTGGTTGTTGGTGATGAGAATGGTGTTGTTGGTTATGGATTGGGTAAGGGAAAGGAGGTGACTTTAGCAATTACTAAAGCCACTGACAATGCTAAGAAACAATTAGTAAGAATCCCAATTATCAATGGTACTATTACACATGATCAATATGGTAAATATGGTGGTGCTACTGTATATATTCGTCCTGCATCTAGTGGTACTGGGGTGATTGCTGGTGGTGCTATGAGATCTGTCATTGAGTCAGTTGGTATAAAAGATATTTTAGCAAAATCAAAAGGGTCTACGAATCCTCATAATTTAGTTAAAGCCACAATACAAGCTTTAATCAGTTTAAGAGACGTTAATGAAATTGCCGAGACTAGAGGCATCTCAGTTAGTAAAGTATTTAATGGGTAAGCTATGAAGATAAAAATCAAGCAAATAAGAAGTGGAATAAATCGACCAAGTAAACAAAAAAAAACATTGAAAGCTCTTGGTTTAAAAAGAATTAATGATATTGTGGAACATACTGAAACACCACAAATTATGGGAATGGTAAATTCAATTAACCATTTAGTAATAATAGAAAAATAATTTAATAAATAGTCAAAATGGATTTATCAAATTTAACGCCAGCAAAAGGTTCTATAAAAAAGAGGAAAAGAATAGGTAGGGGGCAAGGTTCTGGTCGAGGAGGCACATCTACCCGAGGGCATAAAGGACAGAAGTCAAGATCAGGTTATTCTAGAAAGAAAGGTTTTGAAGGCGGACAAATGCCTTTACAGAGACGTGTCCCTAAATTTGGATTCACAAATCCAAATCGTAAGGTGTTTCAGCCATTAAATTTAGGTGATATTCAAAAACTTCATGAGACTAACCAAATTCAGGAATCATTAGATATTGATTTAATGATAAAATTAGGATTAATCAAAAAAAATGAATTAGTCAAGATTTTATCAAAAGGAAATTATAATATAAAATTGAATATTACTGCTCATCAATTTTCAAATTCAGCAAAAGATTTAATTGAAAAAAATGGTGGAACGGTAGTTATTTTAGACAAAAATAAAAACGAAAAAATGACTAAGGTAGAAGCTAAAGATGATAAGAAGAAGGTAGAAGCTAAAGATGATAAGAAGAAGGTAGAAGCTAAAGATGATAAGAAGAAGGTAGATAGTAAAACAAAGAATAAAGATTAGATAGAATCGCTATTATGAAAGCATTATTTAATACTATACGAAATATTTGGCAAATAGATGATTTAAGAATACGAATCTTGACAACATTAGGCTTTGTGTTAATTTATCGATTAGGATCGTTTGTGACCTTGCCAGGTATTGACCCAACACAATTACAATTGCTAGAAAATCAGACGGCAGATGGTCTTTTGGGCTTATTAAATCTATTTACTGGTGGTGCTTTTTCACAGGCTTCAATTATGGCTCTTGGAATTATGCCATATATATCAGCATCTATTGTAATTCAATTGTTGGGTGTTGCAGTACCATATATTCAAAAGCTACAACGTGAAGGGGAGAGCGGTAGAACTAAAATTAATCAACTCACACGTTATTTAACAATTTTAATTACTGGAATTCAAGGCCCGGGTTATATCGCTAATTTACAAGCAACATTACCAGAGACAGCGTTTCTTTTATCCCCTGGTACTTTCTGGACATCTAGTATTATTATATTAGTGACAGGGACCTTATTTGCTATGTGGTTAGGCGAAAAAATTACTGACAGAGGTATAGGGAATGGAATTTCTCTTTTAATTATGATTGGAATTATTGCCGCTTTACCGCAGGCTTTTGCATTTGAATTTGTTACGAAGATTAATAGCTCTGGTGGTGGACTTGTAATGTTAGTTGTTGAGTTAGTCCTTATTTTAGCAGTAATTTTATTATCCATTTTATTAGTTCAAGGGACACGACGAATACCTGTTAATTATGCAAAAACAGTTATTCGTAATCGACAATATGGTGGTGTAAGACAATATATTCCTTTGAAAATAAATGCAGCTGGAGTGATGCCAATTATTTTTGCACAGGCAATTATGTTTATTCCTATCACATTTGCAGGATTTACTTCATCAGGTGCTTCAAGTGCTTTTGTTCAAGAGTTCTCAAATTTTGCAGGATTTTGGTATAATTTTGTATTTGCAATATTAGTTATAGTATTTACTTACTTCTATACTGCTATCACTATTAATACATCACAAATGGCTGCTGACATGAAGCGTAATAATGCATTTATTACTGAAAAAGGAGGTATTAGACAAGGTAAAGACACAGCTAAACATTTAGATGCTGTAATGTCTCGAATTGTATTACCAGGCTCATTTTTCTTAGCCTTTGTTGCTATTTTACCAGCATTTGCTATTAAAGCTGGTGTAAATCCACAATTTGCTCAATTTTATGGGGGTACATCTTTATTAATTATGGTTGGCGTTGTACTTGATACAGTACAACAAATTAATGCTCATTTAATCAATAGGCATTATGATGGTCTAATGAAAAAAGGAAGAAGATCTAAATCTGGAATGTAATTATGATATATTTAAAAACAGATCAGGAAATTAATTTAATGCGAGATAGCTCTTTGCTCGTATCTAGGACTCATGCTGAATTAGCAAAAGTTATTAAGCCGGGTATCAACACATTACATTTAGATCAAATAGCTGAGGAGTTCATAAGAGATAATGGAGGTATTCCTGGATTTAAAGGGTATAATGGTTTTCCCAACACTTTATGTATATCTAAAGATAGTGCAGTGGTACATGGTATTCCATTAGACATGGAAGTTGAAGAGGGTGCTATTTTGTCAATTGATTGTGGTGTTTTAATGAATGGCTTTTATGGAGATGCGGCATATACTTTTGCAGTTGGTGAAATATCAGCAGAAAAGAGAAGATTGTTAGATGTTACCAAAGAGGCATTAAATCAAGGAGTGTTAGCTGCTAAATCTGGAAATACTGTAGGTGATATCGGTTTTTCAATCCAGAACTTTGTAGAATCTCATGGATATTCTATTGTGAAAGAGTTAGTGGGGCATGGTATTGGTAAAAATTTACATGAATTACCGGAAATACCAAATTATGGAACAAAAAACTCCGGTTTAAATTTAGAGCCAGGTATGGTGCTAGCTGTTGAGCCTATGGTAAATATTGGGACAGCTGATGTTATTCAGAATCAAGATTGTTGGACAATAGAAACTTGTGATGGCTTACCTTCTGCACATTTTGAATATACTATAGCAATNACAAAAAATAAAACAGAAATTTTATCTTCATTTAATTTAATTGAAGATAATTTGNATTAANTATAATAATATGGTAAAGCAATTATCAATAGAACAAGATGGAGTAATTAAGGAATCANTATCTAATGCAATGTTTCGAGTTGAATTAGAAAATGGACATATTATTACAGCACATATTTCNGGAAAAATGAGAATGCATTACATTAACTTACTTCCTGGAGATAAAGTNAAAATTGAAATGTCACCATATGACTTAACAAAAGGTCGAATTACATTTAGATATTAGATATATTATGAAGACAAGAGCATCAATAAAAAAGAGAACTNCCGATTGTAAATTGGTTAGACGAAAAGGNAAATTATATATAATTAATAAAAAAAACCCAAGATTTAAACAACGACAGGGTTAGTAATAATTTTTAAATAAAATATTTATGGCTAGAATAGCAGGAGTAGATATTCCAAATGATAAGAGAGGGGAAATCAGTTTAACATATATTTATGGTATTGGTAGAAATAGATCTCGTGAAATTTTGATAAAATCAGGAGTNGATATAAATAAAAAGGTTAAAGATTGGGGAGATGATGAGTTNCANAAAATTAGACAAATTATTTCTGATGATTATNTTATTGAAGGAGAACTTCGGTCAGAAGTTCAGTTAAATATTAAGAGATTAACAGATATAGGTTGTTTTAGAGGTATAAGNCATCGAGTAGGTCTNCCTTTNAGAGGTCAAAAGACAAAAAATAATTCTAGAACTAGGAAAGGTAAAAGAAAAACAGTTGCTAATAAAAAAATGGCAACAAAATAAAATAATAATAAAATAATATTATGGCTAAAAANACAAANAAAAGAAAGGTTAAAGTTGACGCAGAGGGTGAGGTGCATATACATTCTAGTTTCAATAATATAATTATTTCTATTACTAATAAAAGTGGACAAGTTATTAGTTGGTCTTCTGCAGGNAAACAAGGNTTTAGAGGTTCTAAAAAAAACACTCCTTATGCTGCTCAGACAGCAGCAGAAGATTGTGGTAAGGTTGCANATGATGCTGGCTTAAGGACAGTGAATGTATTTGTTAAAGGACCTGGTAATGGACGAGAGGCNGCAATACGTGCTATTTATAATGTAGGTATTACTGTTTCTGAAATTNTTGATGTAACTCCACTACCACATAATGGGTGTCGTCCACCTAAAAGAAGAAGAGTGTAAATTAATTTATAATATAAAAATAATTATGGCAAGGTATATAGGACCCAAAACAAAAATAGCTAGAAAATTTTCAGATCCGATTTTCGGGCCTGANAAATATTTTGAAAAAAGAAAATTTCCACCAGGTCAGCATGGCCCAAATGGAAGAAGAGGTAAAAAATCAGATTATGCTTTTCAGTTAGCAGAAAAACAAAAAGCTAAATACACTTATGGNATTCTTGAGAAGCAGTTNTCTAATTTATTTAAAAGAGCCTCTAGAAGTAAAATGATTACTGGTGAAGCATTGTTGCAATTTTGTGAATTNCGTTTAGACAATATTGTATANAGGTTAGGTCTTGCGAATACTAGAAATGGCTCAAGACAATTAGTATCGCATAAGCATATTACTGTNAATGGTTCAGTTGTAAATATTCCATCATATTCAGTTAAAATGGGAGATGTGATTTCAGTTAGGCAGAAATCTAAATCACTTCAATCTATTACAGAATCTATGTCAAAAAACACTAACATCATTGAGTGGTTAGAGTGGAATATTGATGCTATGACAGGTAAATTAATTAATATACCAAANAGAGATCAAATTCCTGAAAATATCAAGGAGCAATTAATAGTAGAATTATATTCTAAATAATAATTTAATTATACAAGTATTATGGCAATTTTAAATTTTATAAAACCAGACAAAGTATTTATGATTAATTCCACGGAGAATNAAGGTACCTTNGAGTTTAGACCTTTAGAACCTGGGTATGGTTTAACTNTAGGTAATGCTTTAAGAAGAGTCTTACTTTCATCTTTAGAAGGGTTTGCAATATCTTCAGTAAAGATTGAAGGTGTTGATCACGAATTTTCGGCTATTGAAGGTGTTATGGAGGATGTGGTAGGTATCATATTAAACTTAAAGCAAATCAGGTTTAAAAAACAAATAGAGGATGCGAATAGNGAAGAAGTTAAGATATCAATTAATAATCAAGATGTTATTAAAGCTGGTGATTTNGGAAAATTCATATCTAATTTTCAAATTTTAAACCCAGATTTAGTGATTTGTAATTTGACTAAGTCCACAAAANTNGATTTNACACTTACTATTAAAAAGGGNAGAGGATTTGTGATGTCTGATCAAAATAAAGAATCAGATGTGAGTTTAGGGACTATTTTTACAGATTCTGTTTTCACGCCAATCAAAAACGTTAAGTACTTTGTTGAGGACTTTAGAGTAGAGCAAAAAACAGATTATGAAAAATTANTTTTNGAAATTGAAACAGATGGATCAATTCATCCAAAAGATGCTCTTACTGAAGCTGCTAAAATATTGATACATCATTTTATGTTATTTTCAAATGAACGTATTTCAATTGAAGATGANTATGCTTCTTCAGTTGAAGAATATGATGAAGAATCTCTACATATGCGTCAATTATTAAAAATGAAATTAGTTGATTTAGATTTATCTGTTAGAGCTTTAAATTGTTTNAAGGCTGCTGAGGTAGATACTCTTGGTGATTTAGTNATGTATAATAGAAGTGATTTGATGAAATTTAGAAATTTCGGAAAAAAATCTTTAACAGAACTTGATGAATTGGTCGATGCTAAAGGAGTGAATTTTGGTATGGATTTAAGCAAGTATAAATTAGATAAAGAATAGATCATTATGAGACATAGAAAAGGAAATAATAATTTAAAAAGGAAAGCAGGTCATAGAAAATCNATGCTTGCTAATATGTCATCTTCGTTGATATTACATAAACGAATAAAAACAACATTAGCTAAAGCAAAAGTTTTAAAACAATTTGTGGAGCCTATTATTACTCGTTCAAAAAATGATTCTACACATAATAGACGTNTTACTTTTCGTTATTTGAGACAAAAAGATGCTGTTAAAGAATTATTTTCNATTGTTTCTGATAAAGTAGCAGATAGACCTGGAGGATATACTAGAATTATCAAGTTAGGTCGTAGATTAGGNGATGCTGCAGAAATNTGTTTTATAGAATTAGTTGATTTTAATGAAACATATAATATTNCTGATGTNTCAGCAAAGAAAACTAGACGTTCTAGACGTTCTGATAAGTCTAATGNAAAGAANTCANTTGATGTTTCACAAGAAGGTCAATTAGAGATAAATAAAAAGCCAGCTACTGAAGAGCCANCTACTGAAGAGCCANNTNCTGAAGAGCCAGNTNCTGAAGAGCCANCTGCTGAAGAGCCAGNTNCTGAAGAGNCAGNTNCTGAAGAGNCAGCTGCTGAAGAGNCAGTTGCTGAAGAGCCAGCTNCTGAAGAGCCAGNTNCTGAAGAGCCAGCTACTGAAGAGTCAGCTACTGAAGAGCCAACTACTGAAGAGCCAGCTACTGAAGAGCCAGCTGCTGAAGAGCCAGCTACTGAAGAGTCAGCTACTGAAGAGCCAGCTGCTGAAGATGACAAAAAAGAAGAATCTAATAATTAGTTATTTTTTTCTTATACTATTTTATATTGTTTGATTAATATTTTATATTGTTCGAAGTGGAAGATCGCGCTGTATTAATTTTAGAAGATGGAACTACACTTTTTGGAAAAAGTGCAGGGTTTATTGGTTTTTCTGTTGGTGAAATTTGTTTTAATACTGGTATGACCGGTTATCAAGAAATTTTCACAGATCCTTCTTATTATGGTCAAATTATGGTTACTACAAATGCTCATATTGGTAATTATGGTTACTCTAATATAGAAACGGAATCAGATTCTATTAAAATTTCAGGTTTAGTTTGCAAAGATTTTAATTTTCATAATTCTCGATATTCCTCAATTGGAGATTTACAAGAATATTTTCAAAACGAAAAAATAGTATGTATTTATGATCTTGATACTAGAGCGTTAGTCCGTCATATTAGAGATAAAGGAGCAATGAATGCTATTATTTCATCCAAAGTTTTAGATATTCAAAATTTAAAAAATAAACTTAAAGAAGTTCCGTCAATGGAAGGGTTAGAGCTTTCTTCATTTGTTTCTACAAAAAGCGCATATACTCTAGGTAATAAAAACTCTAAATACAGAGTGTCAGTTATAGATTTTGGAGTTAAGAAAAGTATTTTAAAATGCTTAGAAGATCGAGGTGTTTTTATTAAAGTATTTCCACTCAACACAGATTTAAATGAGATATATAGCTTTAATCCAACAGGCATATTTTTATCAAATGGACCTGGTGATCCCTCTGTAATGACTAAATCTATTGCGATGGTTAAAACGATATTGGATGGTGTTATTCCAGTATTTGGCATTTGTTTGGGCCATCAATTAATGGCTTTAGCAGGTGGATTGCAGACATTTAAGATGCATACTGGGCATAGAGGTATAAATCATCCAATAATTAATTTGAGAACTAAAAAATGTGAAGTTACTTCTCAAAATCATGGTTTTTCAATTGATGAAAGTACGTTGTTAAAAAATAAACACATTCAAATAACTCATCGTAATTTAAATGATGGCTCTATTGAAGGAATAGAATTCTTAAATAAAAAATGTTTTTCTGTTCAATATCACCCAGAATCTTCTCCGGGTCCTCATGATTCCAGATATTTATTTGATCAATTTTTAGACAATATGAAAACTTATATAAATTCTGATAATGTCAAAAATTAAAAACATTGTTGCTCGTCAAATTTTAGACTCTAGAGGCAATCCGACAGTGGAGGTAGATGTGATTACAGACAATGGTTGTTTTGGTCGAGCTTCAGCACCATCTGGAGCTTCTACAGGTATTTATGAAGCGTTAGAGATTAGGGATAAGAATTTTAGTTTTTATAATGGCAATAGTGTTCAAAAGGCTATAAATAATATACATGTTATTTTGAAGAACAAACTAATTGGATTAGATGTTTGTGATCAAGTGTTAATTGATCGAAAAATGATTGAGATTGATGGGAGTGAAAATAAATCAAACATAGGAGCTAATGCTATTTTACCTATTTCTTTAGCTGTTTCTAAGGCTGCTGCAAGAGTTAAAAAAATAGATTTGTATGATTATTTATCATCCGGAAAATTTGTTTTACCTGTTCCAATGATGAATATTCTTAATGGTGGTGCACATGCAGATAATGATATTGATTTCCAGGAGTTTATGATTATTCCAAATTCTGCTAAAACTTTTTCTCAAGCCTTAAGGATGGGGGCTGAAGTGTTTTATGCATTAAAAAATAAGTTAAAGTCTAATAAATTATCAACAAATGTAGGTGATGAAGGTGGGTTTGCTCCTAATATTAAATCTAATGAAAATGCTATTGAATTAGTTTTGTCTTCAATAACTGCTGCAGGTTATAAAATTGAGAAAGATATTTCGATTGCAATTGATGCAGCAGCATCGGAGTTTTATGATAAAGAAAAAAAAATCTATTGTTTTGGAAATAATAAATTAAATGCCTCCGAAATGGTTGATTTTTGGACTGATTGGATTAATAAGTATCCAATTGTTTCAATTGAAGATGCATTAGATGAAGATGATTGGTTTGGTTGGTCTGAGATGACTAAGAAAAATGGGGGCATTCAACTTGTTGGTGATGATTTATTTGTCACCAATCCAAAAAGATTACAATATGGAATTGACCAATGTGTTGGAAATTCGATTTTGATTAAATTAAATCAGATAGGAACGCTGACAGAAACCTTAGAGACTATACGATTAGCAAAGCATAATAATTATACGACAATAATTAGTCATCGTTCAGGTGAAACCGAAGATGTGACTATTGCAGATTTATCTGTAGGGTCTTGTGCTGGTCAAATAAAAACAGGTTCTATTTCTCGATCAGATAGAGTCGGAAAATATAATCAATTATTAAGAATAGAAGAAGCATTAGGAGAAAAAGGTTTATATCTAGGTTTTCCAGAAATAAAAAAATAAATATGAAGAATTTAAAAGAAAAATTTGAGGCAAAAATACCTAATTCAAGAAGCCGTGTACAAACATTGGTTAAAGATTATGGAGATAAGATAGTAGGTGAAATTAGTTTACGACAGATTTATTCTGGTATGCGAGGTATGTTAAGTATGGTAACAGAAACTTCGAAATTGGATCCTAATGAAGGTATACGTTTTAGAGGTTATTCATTACCTGAGATACAAGATGTTCTTCCAAGAGCAGCAGGCTCTAATCAACCTTTACCTGAGGGGATGTTTTATTTAATGTTAATAGGAGAATTGCCTACAGAAGCTGATGTCAAATTAATCAGTCAAGAATTAGAGAAACGATCCGATGTTTCGGAATATGTTTTTAGTGTTATTAATAACTTGCCTAAAGAGATGCATCCGATGACGCAATTTTCAATTGCTATTTTAGCATTAAGAAATGAAAGTGAATTTACACAAGCATATAAAAGTGGACTACATAAATCGAAATATTGGGATCCTACATTTGAAGATGCTCTTAATTTAATTGCTAAATTACCTCAAATTGCGGCGTATATTTATAGAAGAAATTATCATGACGAAGATTATATATCGCCATTACCAAACCTTGATTGGTCGGCTAATTTTGCTCATATGTTAGGTTTTTCAAGTTCAGAATTTACAGATTTAATTAGATTGTATATGACTATTCATTCTGATCATGAAGGCGGGAATGTATCTGCACATACATCACATTTAGTTGGGTCAGCATTAAGCGATGCTTATTTATCTTTTTCTGCTGGGATGAATGGTTTAGCGGGACCACTTCATGGTTTAGCAAATCAAGAAGTTGTAAAATGGTTATTGTCTATGCAAAATGATTTAGGAGGTGGGGTTCCTTCCAGAGATGATATAGCGGCATATGTTCAAAAAACTTTGGATGAAGGAAAAGTAATTCCTGGTTTTGGTCATGCAGTTTTAAGGAAAACAGATCCAAGGTATACCGCTCAAAGGGAATTTGCATTAAAATACTTGCCAGAAGATGAGTTATTTTTATTAGTTAGTAGAGTTTTTGAGGTAGTTCCCCCTATCTTAGAAGCAACTGGGAAAGTGAAAAATCCATGGCCAAATGTAGATGCCCATTCCGGCATATTATTGTTAAAATATGGCATGAAAGAGTATGACTTTTTTACTGTTTTATTTGGAGTGTCACGTTCATTAGGTATAATGTCTCAATTAATTTGGAGCAGAGCATTAGGTATGCCTATTGAACGACCAGGATCTACAACTACTGATATTATGATTAACAAGTTTTCTAATTAGTATTTTGTTGTCGATTATATTCAAATAAAATTATTCCAGCAGCTACAGATGCATTGAGTGATTTTGTTTTTCCCAAAATTGGAATTTTTCCTACTGCATCACTCAATTTTATGAGTTTGTCAGATATTCCATTATTTTCAGATCCAATTATCATTAATAGAGGTTTTTTCAAGTTAATTTGATTGATATTTTGTTTACTTTTTTCTGAGCAAGCAACGACTGATAATCCACTTGCTTTAGCTCTTTTTACAATTGATTCCAAGTTGTCTTCTCTGCATATATTTATATTTATAATTGCTCCTGCAGAAGCTTTTATTGCTATGTCATTTATTTGAGCAGATTCTTTTTTTGGAATAATAATACCATGAACACCCATGGCTTCTGCACTTCTGCAAATAGATCCAAAATTCCTCACATCTGTAATTCTATCTAGTAGCATAAATAATGGGAAAACACCTTTGTCAAAAACAGCAGATAACAGATTATCAAAATTTTGAAAAACAATTATAGATGCTAAACCGATTACTCCTTGGTGATTTTTTCTAGTTAATCGATTTAATTTATGTTTTGGGACTAATTTTAAGTTAATATTTCGATTTTTTGATTCAGATTTTATTTGCATTGACCATTCTGTTTTAATATCTTTTTGAAGATAGATTGTGTCAATTTCTTTTTTAGATTCTAAAAGCTCTAATACAGGACGAATTCCATATGCATATAATTTTTTTTCCATTTTTAAAATCGTGTTTTTTCGAATCAAATTACTTTTTTTATTTAAATATAATCATAATCTTTATTTGAAAATTATTACATTTGATTATTAAATTTTTTATTATGACTCGTAGATTCTCAATCTTGTTAGTTTTTTCTTTATTTATTTTACTAATGTTTTCATCTTGTGATGCTCTTGAAAAAATTATCCCTCCAAATGTTCTTCCAGTTGAGGATCCAGATGGGGTGTTTCTTTTATTAGTCGAATTCTTTAAAAATATTCTACTTAACATCTAATCATTAAATACTATAGGTTGGTATTGTTGTTTGGTTAATTAGCTTGTATAATTTTTAGTTGCGTAGTTTATTAACAAATTGTGTTTATTCTTGATTCAGATGATTGTAAGAATAGGTTTATTTAAATATAATCATCATCTTTATTCGAAAATTATTACATTTGGTTATTAAATTTTACATTATGATTCGTAAATACCCAATACTATTTGCTTTATTTTTTTCATTATTAATGTTAACTTCTTGCTATACTGTAACATACCCTGAAACTTGTCCTGGTGTAGGTGAGGTTGAATTTAATTCTGAATTAGAACTGGAAACAGCATTATTATATTAATTTAAACTTTTATTAATTCTTGATTTGAGCAAAGTTGTTTTTAATAAAAAACCTAGTTGGTTAAGAGTTAAGCTTCCATCTGGAAAAAAATTCAGAGACCTTAGAAATTTAGTCACAAAGCATAGATTACATACTATTTGTGAGAGTGGTAATTGCCCAAATATGGGAGAATGTTGGGGTGCTGGAACTGCTACTTTCATGATCCTAGGCAATATATGTACACGTTCTTGTGGCTTTTGTGCAGTTGCTACTGGTAAGCCAAAACTTATTGACTGGTCAGAACCTGAGCGAGTGGCTAGATCTGTTAAATTGATGAATGTGAAACATTGTGTGATTACATCTGTTGATAGAGATGATTTAGAAGATGGTGGTGTTCAGGTTTGGGTGGATACTATCACTGCAGTTCGTAGATTATCACCAGAAACGACACAAGAAACTTTAATTCCAGATTTTAAAGGGAATGTGGATTTAGTGAAAAAAATCGCATTTATTAACCCAGAAATTGTCTCACATAATCTTGAAACAGTAGAAAGGCTGACAAAGGCAGTTAGGATACAAGCAAAATATAAAAGAAGCTTATTTGTTTTAGATACATTAAAAAAAGAGGGTGTTAAGAGAACCAAATCAGGTTTAATGTTAGGTTTAGGTGAAACAAAAAATGAAATTATTCAAGCTATGGAAGATTTAAGGAGTGTAAGTGTTGATATATTAACACTTGGTCAATATTTACAGCCTACACAAAAACATCTGCCAGTAGATAGATTTGTAGAGCCATCAGAATTTCAGGACTTAAAATTAAAAGGGTTAAGTATGGGATTTAAGTATGTTGAGTCAGGTCCTTTAGTTCGTTCTTCATATCACGCTGAAAAACACTTATTTTAGTTTTTTATGAAAAGAATAGCGATTAATGGCTTTGGTAGAATTGGTAGAATTTTATTTAGGATTTTACATGAGAAGACAGATTATGAAATTGTGGCTATTAATGATGTTTCAAGCCCTAAAGTTTTAAGTCATTTATTAAAATATGATTCGATTCATGGTAAGTATCATCGTAAAATTAGTTTTACAGATAATTCAATTGTTGTAGATAATCAAAAAATAGATGTTTTTAGCATTCAAAATTTACATGAACTACCTTGGAAAAAGATGAATGTAGATGTTGTTTTTGAATGTACAGGTTTATTGAAAACATTTCAAGCTAATATGAAGCATATTGATGCTGGATCAGAAAAAGTAATTTTATCATGTGTTCCAGATGACACTAAAATTAATATGGTTGTTTTAGGTGTAAATGATTCTATTATTGAAGCATCATCAAATATTATTTCAAATGCTTCGTGTACTACAAATTGTGCTGCACCAATGATTAAGGTTTTAGATGATGCTTTTGATGTGAAAAGTGCTTATGTTACAACGGTGCATTCTTATACATCTGATCAAAACTTACATGATGCAGTTCATACTGATTTAAGGAGAGCTCGATCTGCACCAAACTCTATTATTCCTACCACGACTGGTGCGGCTAAGGCACTGTCACATATTTTTCCTAATATAGAGCTAAGTGGTTGTGGTATTAGAGTGCCAGTTGCTAATTGCTCTTTGATTGATGTGACATGTATAATTAATACGGTTACAGATGTTAAAAATGTCAACAAATTATTTGAAAGAGAATCAAGAAACACATTTAAAGATATTATTTATTATAATGTAGATCCTATTGTTTCCATCGATGTAACTTCAAATCCTTATTCTTGTGTTTTTGATTCAGAATTGACTTATGTTACAGGGAGTATGGTGAAGGTTGTTGGTTGGTATGATAATGAATATGGTTATTGTTCTAGACTAGTTGACTTATTATTAAAAACTTCTTAAGTCTTGTATGATGCTAATTGTCATTATTAGCTTTTTGTAATTTTTAAAATTTATCAATTAAATAAAATCCTTCTTTTCCTTGTTTTTGGTACAGAGGCATTAGTAGGTATCCTTCATATGGTGATTTTACAGGCCCATGGTTACTGTGTCCTACAATTTGTCCTTTTTTTATTTTTTCAAAATTTCGCATATTAGGATTCATTAAGAATTCATTTCCTTTTTTTATTTTATGAATATATTTTACAAAATAATATCCTTTTGTTTCTTTTGAAAAATTATTCATATTAATATTGTTTTTTAAAACCTTTTCAGGAATAAAATCTTGAGAAATAAATCCTTTTTTCTCTAACATTTTCCATATGCCCGCTTCATGATTATTGATTGCGGCCGGGTCACCTATAGCGCCTCCTTCAAAGACTATGGTGTTGATGTTTTGTGAACTGTAGTATTCTGCGAATGAACCTTTTACTTTTTTAAATAAATTATTGATAACAGGTATTTCTAAATGTTCAGCGATTTTCTTTTCTTTTAAATTATTTACAATTGAGAATACTCCGTTGGGAGACGATGTGTTGTGTAAATCAACAATAGTAATATTGCGTTTCTTTTTTAGTTTAATTATTTTATCAATTAATTCTTTCACCATTAAGACTTCTTTGAATTCCGATTTTTTTTGACTGGATTTTGATTCGATAATTCTATCTGTCCACATTCTATTCATGTCGCTATTTATATATCGGCTATTATTTTTTAAAGCATTGAGATTACCTATTAAGCCAATTACTGTTCCAGCTATCTTAGTATTGGTATTGTTGATGTGTTTAAAGAATCGTTCTAATGCAATAACTCCTGAATTTTCATTACCATGAATAGCTGCAATAAAAATCATGGTTTTTTCATTATTATTATGATAATTACCAATGACTCGTTCATAATTATTGATAAGACTTATAGATTGTTGGCTATCTTCTTTAAATTCATATTGAGTTAAATCTTTTTTTTGTGTAATACCAATAAATAATTTATTTTCAACAACAGGTAAAATATCTAAATTAAATCTTTCCATTATTGACAGTGCTGTACCGACACTTATGTCAGGTCTAATTTTCTTAATATTAGTTTTCATTATTTTACTAATAATGGTTCTTTTTTTTCTAATATTTTTTTTATTATTAAAAATTCCACTATCTAGTATCCCTCGAATTTCTCGTTTTTCATTCACGACTACCATATAATTTTTTTTCGACCAACTATTAATTTGGTATGCAAGATTAAAGGTGTCATTTTCATTAATAGAAGTCACATCTCTTTCCATGCATTCTTCAATAAGTAATTTTGAAGGATTATTGATAACTACACTATTTTTAGGTATATCCCATTTGTGTACTGGTTCATTTTGTTTTTGATGAGATACTATTTGAGATGTTATGGTTGTCAATGCATTTTGTCTTGAAAACTTTTTTGTTAATGTGTCATAAGAATCAATAATCCATCTAGATCCGTTTTTTCTAGAAGCGGTTCTTTCTTTAATGATGTTTAAGTATTTTTCTATATCCTTTGGATTGGTGTTAATGCTTGATAATCCAATTGCTGCCTTCGGGATTAATTCATTTAAAATGAGTTTGCGAGCTTCAATTCTTTTTCCATCGAGCCATTTAAATGTTGCGTCAATTCCTTGTTGCGCTGCTGCATAAAAATTAATTCTTGCATCATCAAATGAAATTAATTTATCCAATTCATCTATATTACTATTTTTATAAAATATTAAAAGACCTAACCAAAATGCAGAATTTGCAATTTCATCAACAATTGTTGGTCCAGATGGAAGCATCCGGTTTTCGATACGTATACTAGGTTTCTTTTTATAAACTCCATAGCATGGGCGATTCCATCTATAAACAGTGGAATTGTGAAGTGTTAAAGCATTTAAATTCGGTGCATTTTTATTTTCATAGACACCCTTTTTTTGACTAAGTGATTTTAGTAGAATTTTATATCTAGTTATGTCTTCTTTAAAAATTTCTATCAGAGATTTTTTTAGCCACCCATTGCCAAAAGTTACTCTTGGTAAACTTTCTAAATGATAATTACCTATAATACGTGTATCTGTTGCTTGCTGAAATACAGCAATACGTGTTTCGTTCCACAATCTTTTACCAAATAGCATCGGTGAATTTACACTTGTTGACAGAACGGGCGCAGCTATCAATTGTGCAAAGTTATACATTCTGTGAAATATTTTCGGGTCTATTTGTAAATGGAATTGAAATCCTGTATTACACCCTTCTATTAGTGGTGAGTCATGTTGAAAGATTAATTCATCTAATCCAGAAATTCTAATATTATATTTTTTACCTCTTGATTTACTAATTGCGTTACATAAATCAAAATATCTTTGGTTGTTTGTGATATTGTTAAATCTGAGGTCATACTTACGGACTGTTGGTAAGATGCCAGTTAAAATTATATCAGAATTATTTTTTCTTGCAATGTTATATGCAATGTTCATTTTTTCAAGCAGCACTTTCTCCATTTTTCGCAGCGCACTAGTTCCTAAATCAATAGGATCTATGTTTAATTCCATATTAAACTTTGCAATTTCTGTTACAAAGCCTTCTTTTTTTATTTTTTTAACTATTTTGTCATTAATAGGGTTTGCTCTAAAATTTTCATCAATCAAGCAGAACTCTTGTTCTGCACCAATTCGCCCATAATTTTCGAGTATATTTTCAGATATTAATCTTTCTAATAATTCGATATCCTGTGTTAGTTGACTTATAAATTGGACGTCTTGTCGTTTCGTGGATTTTAGCATAATTTAAAATTAATAAAATGTTTTTATGTTTTCAATTGTCTAAGCAATTCTTGATTGAATCATGTCTACAATAAAACTTTCTTCAAACACACATTCCATAATATTATATTCTTCATTTTTTAGATGCACTATATATAATCCACCAACAGATGCGTTGTAATAATTTGCTAATATATAGCTATACATAGAGAGTTGAAGTGTGTATCTATTAAAGCTACAGTCATCGATTACATCTACAGGAGGTTTTATGCCTTTATTATAACCTTGTTTTTTAATTGAGATATTTGTTTTCCAGTCAATCAAGTATATTTTGTTATGTTTTTTATTGTAAATCATTAAATCAATAGTGCCTGCTAATTGTAGTGTTTCGGATATAATTTTCACTTCAGAAAATACAATATTTTCATTGTTAAGGCATTTTTTTTTTAAGAAATTAATTCCTTGCTTTGATTTTAAATCAAAATTGATTAGCGTTTCTTGATTTATGGTTTCTTTATTTTCTACAAATTGTTCAATTTCTTTATGAACGATTGTTCCTCGATTGCGTCTTTGCTCCCAATCTTTTAATATGTCTTTTGATGACATATGTTTATATTTCCCTTTACCACTTAATTTTTCAGCAATTATGTTTTCATCAAATGGGTGAAAAAATGTATTAATAAATTCGGTTACACTCATAAAATTTAATTCAGAATTGAGCAATGTATAGGTATGTGTTTCTTCGTTTAAAGAAATTTTAGTATGTTTTTGAATTATTGACTGGTACATTTGTGCTTAAAAAGTATTATAAATAAAAGTATATTTATGTATGTTGTTTTACTTAAACCTTAAATATACATTGATAATTTGGATCAGTTCTTTTTTGTTGATATTTTCTCAATCAGATTCCTTGTCTTTACATAAAGAGGGTGTTTTATTGGAAGAGGTTGTGTTGGAATCTTTTCAATTAAGAATGCAGGATCAACGAGATTATTTACTATTAAAACGTAAGGTGTTAAAAGTCTATCCTTATGTTGATTCTATAGGAGTTCTATTAAGTGAGGCTGATTTGTCTATTAATAGTTTTAATAAAAAAAGAAAAACTCGACGTTATATTAGAAGGTTTCAAAAAAAAATAATGAATCGATTTGCTAACAATATTTCCAATTTAACTCGTCAAGAAGGCGTAATTCTTTCTAAGCTGATTCATCGAGAATTTAATATCACCGCCTATGATTTAATTGCGAGTTATAGGGGAGTGGTTCATGCATTTTTTTGGCAACGAATATCTAGACTATATGAGGGTAATTTAAAATCAACCTACAGCCCTGACTATAATAGGGAAGATTTTTATATTGAACATATTTTAAATCAGGAGTTAAAAGAGTGAGATGTTACTTAAATCTTTGATTGACAACTTTGTCTTTGATACCATTTGTGTAATCATAGAACCCCTTTTTATTCTTCACTCCTAATTCACCTTGACTAACCATTTCTTTTAATAGTTTGCTTGGTTGATATTTAATATCATCAAATCCTTCATGTAGCACTTCTAATATTGATAAACATACGTCAAGTCCAATAAAGTCTGCTAATTGTAATGGGCCCATTGGGTGCGACATTCCGAGTATCATAACAGTATCAATTTCTTGCACTCCAGATACTTTTTCATTTAAAGTGTGTATTGCCTCATTAATCATCGGTAATAAAATTCGATTTGCTACAAATCCTGGCGAGTCATTTACCAATACTGGTTTTTTGTCTAAAAAAATGGATAAGTCTATAATTTTTTTGATTGTCTCTTTACTTGTACTTTGAGTCTTTATAACTTCGACCAATTTCATTATTGGAACGGGATTCATAAAGTGCATACCAATGACCTTATCTTTTCTTGTTGTTGCAGATGCAAGATCAGCTATTGATATAGATGATGTATTACTTGCAATAATAGTTTCTTTGTTGCATAGTAAATCTAATTGTTGAAAAATATCTAGTTTTACTTTTTTTGACTCTGTAACTGCCTCTATTACTAAATCACTATTTTTTACGCATTCGTCTATTTGTTGCTGAAAATGAATTCTTGACATTGTTTGTTGTTTGCCCTCTTCAGTAAGGATAGTTTTTTTTTATCATTCTATCAAGATTCTTAGCAATAGTTATTCTAGCATTATTTAAATTTTCTTCTGAGAGATCAACTAAATAAACTTCAAATTCTTTTTGAGCAAAACAGTGGGCAATTCCATTGCCCATGGTTCCAGCTCCTATTACAGATATTTTTTTCATAATATGTGATTTAAAATAAAAAATCAAATTTAAATATAAATTTGAATTATTATTAATCTCAATCTTTTTATTCTAATTATTTACCTCTTCCTTGTAAAACAATAAAAATTGTTAACACAAATACTTTAAAGTCATTTAATAAGGAAAGATTTTCCAGGTATATAATGTCATACTTTAGTCGTGATATCATTTCATCTACATTTTCAGCATATCCAAATTTAACCATCCCCCATGATGTAATTCCTGGTTTCACTTTATGTATTAGTTTGTAGTGGGGAGCTTTTGATAGTATCTTATTTGCAAAGAACTCTCTTTCTGGGCGAGGACCTATTATTGACATTTCTCCGATTAACACATTATAAAATTGTGGTAATTCATCTATTCTGTATTTTCTCATTACTTTTCCCAGCTTTGTAATGCGATTATCATTTTCACTTGATAATAATGGTGTGTCATTTTCTGCGTTTACGTGCATAGACCTAAATTTAATAATATTAAATAGTTTTTTCTTGTAACCGATTCTTTCTTGCAAATAAAACACGGGCCCATTAGATGAAAATTTCACTCCAATAGATGTAGCAATGAATACTGGGGATAATAGTATTAGTGCTATGGTTGATGATACTATATCAATGATTCTTTTTAACAATGNTTGAAAAACAGGCATTTTTATTTGTTTAATTTCAATCAATGATACATTAAAAAAAGATTGCATTTTGACAGAACCTGATAAAACATCACTCATATTCGGAGTTATTTTTGTGACAACATCATGATATATTAACGAATGAATAGTATTGGGTATTTTTTCATTGTTTTTGTTGTCAAATGCCAGGATTGCTTCTTCTATATTGTTGTGTTGAATAATCTGTTCTAAATCTTGAATTGAACCAAGATTTGTTATATTCAATGTCCTTATATTTTCACCGCCACTTTCATTAATGTACNCGATTAATTCATTGCCACTTGATCTANGCATGTTTTCCAGCAAATTAAATGTTTCTAAAATTAAAGTTGGNTTTCCAATTAAAATTGTTTTAAATGTAACTTGTTTGTTGTGAATTTTATTCACCATAGATGTGGTGATGATATATCTAAAGAAAAATGTGATAAAAAAGTGGAACAATATTAATATGAATAGCGCTTCATAATAAAACTTATAATCTTTATAATGTTCAATGTCATCAATGATTAGAAAAAAGAAAATCACAAGAGACCCAAAAAATGATTGATATATTGTTCTGTATAATTCATTTAATCTGGAAACTCTCCTAACATCTGTATAATTACCTGATAATACATATATGAAAAGCCAAAATAAACTTACAGCTATAGCTCCATATATTAGAGTTGGGGATATTTCAAATGTTGAATTTTCAATTATTTCTTTTCTATAGCAAAAAAATAAAATCCATGCTATAGAAGCACTAATAAGGTCAAAAAAAATACGTTTAATTTTTTCTATAATCATTCACTAAATACTAATTTAATATTATCGAGATATACTGCATTGTTTTCTTGTGTGTTATCGTAATTTCCTTCAAAATAAATTTTAAATGTTGAAAAAATATTGCCCATATCAATTAATGGACTTAAATCGAGGTAAATTTTTTTCCACTCTTCAGTCGGATATAATTGTATTAATTCTTTTCTTTCTCCAAACTCATTGTTAAGACTTATAATCATAAGGCCAATATTAAAGCTAATATTAGATTTAAAATTTAATTCTAAAAATGAATCTGNTTGCAAATCTAGTGCTTCAATATTTGTGATGTCAAAATAGGTGTTTTTTTCATCTAGATATATTGCTGCACTTTTTTCTCCTTGAAACACTACTTCTGTTTGAGTGACGGCTTCAACACTATTTGCAATCGATGGTGTTAAAATTGTACCATTTCCTGGGAGCTCAAACTGACCTTCTGGATAAAGCTCAAATGAAGCATTTTCATAAGAAGTTTTCGGAGATATGTCGACGATTGTATTTCTCTCTATCATAATGTCTGTTTCAAATTTGCTATAAAAAGGATATTTTATTCTATTNCCAGCGATTCCATTAACCTTTATCCCAGGATAAATAGTGAAAGTGTGTAGCCCATCATTTAGTATTGGTATTGTGCATGGTAGTTCAAATACACCTAATGCTTGCCCATCCATTGTAACCCATGCATCAGTAATGTTTGTCGATTGATATTCATTTGGGTAAGTATTATATCCATCATAGCTATCTAAATTTCCATAGTAATCAAAATTTACTATTTCAATGTAAGAAGGAATTTCAGCAGTTAAGCTTTNGTTACATTGTGTGTTCATTAATATGAAACACGTTGTTAGAATTTTGAATAATATAGATTGTAATTTTCTCTTTATCATTTATTGTTTTTTGATTATGTCATCTATTTGAAGTGCGATATTCACTGCAGCACAGGCATCTTTTACTCCCACTATTGGTTGATGATTATTTGTTATAGCTTTGTAAAATGATATAAATTCGTCCTCTAAAGGGTTGCTTTCTTTGTTGTAGTCTAAAATTTGAATAGTGTCATCTTGCTTTATTTTTTTTCTTCTTTTATTTAGTAGATCTAATTCTANAATTTCCTTATCATAATGTATTTTGATTGTTCGTTCATTTTTCATGTTCACATTGCGTGACGCTATTAGATTGGCGTTGATACCATTTTGAAAGAAAAGATTACATTCTATATAATCATCCGATATATTTGATAAGTTGGTTTTAGATGCCTCAATTTTTGTCAATGGCGATGAGATGTTGCTAATGATTAAATCAATGTCATGAATCATTAAGTCTAGCACAATAGATGTNTTTTGGTTTCTTTTATTGAGAGGTCCTGTTCTTTTTGTGTAGATTGATTTGATGTTCTGAGAATTGATTTTGTCTTTTTGTATTGTTGGGTTATATCGTTCAATATGTCCAACTTGAATAATTTTGTTATATTTTTCGCTTTTGTGTAGAAGGTTGTCTGTTTCAGATTTGAGACAACAGATAGGTTTCTCAACAAAAATATGTTTATTNTANTCCATAACTTTATTAATCATTTTATAGTGTGAAGATGTAGCACTAACTATGTCTATAGCATCACATTGTTGTATTAAATGATCAAGGTTTTTATAGGATTTAATTTGAAATTTATTTTCAATTTCTTTTGCTCTTGATTCATCAGGGTCATAAAAGCCTTGAATATGAAAAATATCGATATTTTTCAAGATTTTAATGTGTGTTTCACCAAAACCACCTGCTCCTAAAATACCAATATTCATTTCTGTTCTTATTGTTAATAGTTAGTAAAATTAGTTTATTTTTATGTTTAACTTGACACTATAGTTNATTTTTATATGATGGATAATTTCAGACATAAAGGATTAAGAAAAAAAATGGTAGATTATTTNCAAAATAATCGAGATATTCATAATCATCTTGTGTTGGATGCTTTACTAAAAGTTCCAAGGCATATTTTTCTAGATTCTTCATTTTTAGAATTTGCTTACGATGATAAACCTTTTCCCATTGGTAGTGGGCAAACTATATCTAGTGTATATACGGTTGCGTTTCAAACACAATTGTTAAATGTTAAATCTCAGGATAAGGTTTTAGAAATTGGGACAGGTTCAGGTTATCAGACAGCTATTTTAGCAGAAATNGGAGCGAAGATCTATTCAATTGAGAGACATCGTGATTTGTATAAAAAAGCTAAGAAAACACTTTCCTCAATGAATTATAGGGCTAATCTGTTTTACGGAGATGGTTATTTAGGGTTGAATGAAGAGGCTCCTTTTGATAAAATATTAGTTACTTGTGGTGCTGCGGAACTTCCTCCCTCACTATTAAATCAACTAAAATTGGGTGGGGATATAGTTATACCAATTGGCTTCAAAGAACAAATAATGACCCATATTTCGAAGGATTTAGAAGGAAATTTGACAAAAAATGAGCATGAAAACTTCCAGTTTGTCCCCTTGTTAAGAGACAAAGAATAACAGGTTTGATAAGCGGATCCCTTCCCATCTTTTTAACATAACTTTGTTAGTAGAAAAGAGCATTACNTTTTACCTTCCAATATAAATCAGTACTATATTTGTGGCATTAATCATAAAAAAAATTAATTATGAAAAATTTAACTATTGCTTTTGCACTTATGTTTAGTGCGATAACTTTTGGTCAAATGTCTTTTAATGTAGACGATCTTGACCTTCAAAATCCGATGAGTACGGATGCAAACCTAGGATGGTTTATGACAGATGATATTATGATATCTTTTGGAATGGATGATTGGGATAACTTTGAGGTAGGTGCGAGATATTATACAGGATTTTGTGATAATATGTTTATTGAGGCGAATACAAATGCAACTGGTGATGAAGATAATGAGTACACGGTTGGTGTAGCTGCAGGATGGACAAAAGCGTTGGGTATTTGGAAGCTTCAATTTGAGCCAATGGTTGTGGTTGATGACATTAATGATTTCAATCCTCGTCTTGCGTGGGGTTTAAGATTTAATCTTTAATACCTAAATCACATTGATNAGAAAAAGGGGCTTTTTGCCCCTTTTTTTTTGCTTCAAATTCAATTGTTTNGCATTTATTATAGCTCACTATATTAACAATTCATTGTTTGTATGTATTTNNTTTNANAGTNGATNTAGNCNGAATTATTTCGATTTTTGATTNATTAATTAATTAAAAAAAATATTTATGAAAAAGTTAACTTTATTTGCTGTNGCATGCATGCTTACAGCTTTCTCTTTTGCTCAAACAGCTGGGCANTGGTCTTTCGGTGCTGGTGGTGATTTTACAGCTCCTGATGCAGATGCTAACATAGGTTATTTTGTGATGGATGGTTTNATGTTGAGTTTTGATTTTAATATGGGTATGGATTACGATGATGCATCTGCAGAATGCTGTGGAATGGATGGTGACCATGTTCATCTTGAAGAAGTTGAAGGATCTTTAGACTTTGGTATGGGAGTTCGATATTATGCAGTTGACAATTTATTCTTTGAAGGTTCAATGAAAACAGGTGCTGGTGATGATCTTGATATGAGCGCAGGTGCTGGTGTTTCTTTAGAGCTTGGATTTGATGGTAAACTGTGGTTTGAGCCAATGATTAAGCTTACTATGCCAGGTTCTGAATACGGTGTGGAGTCTCAGACTAATTTAGGATTAGCTTGGGCTTTTAGATACACNTTTTAATCTGCAAAATATTTTATCTAATGAAAAAAGGGGAGAGTTTTCTTCCCTTTTTTTTGATATAAATACAAGATTATTAACACTTGTATGTTTGTATTTAACCATATTGAAGATGTATTGTGATTGATTTTTTTTCAATTTTGTGTTTTACGTAATTAAAGAATCATTTTATGAAAAGGTTACTTTGTTTATTTTGTTGTTTGTTTTATATGAATACTTTTAGTCAGGATATGACAACAAAAAAAGGAGAGGTTATTTTGCCAGAACAAGGAGATTGGTCCATTGGAACAACTGTACATCCTCTGAGTAATTTTATTTTTAATCTGCTATCTGATTCTCCAACACGTGATGATGATGTTCCGTCTTTTGGCGATGATTTATATTTTTATATGAAAAAGTTTACTAGTCCAACAAGGGCTGTAAGATATACGTTTGGGGCTAATTTTAATATGGATGAAGAAACTTGGAGTATGGGGCTAGGGTATGGTGTAGAAAGAAGAAAGGGTAATACCAGACTGCAAGGTATGTGGGGTTATCAAGGTTTCTTTGGTGTNTCAGACACTTTTGATTCTGCAGANTTATTNTCAATACCAAATGCTATTTATGAAGATNNNTATAGTATGAATNTTCANNTGGGGGTTTTTATTGGNTGTGANTATTTCATTCTTGCTAAGATTGCTATTGGCGCAGAATATCATTATGGATGTACTTTTAGTGTGCATGATAATGAAAGTTCGTTTAATGTNGGTGGTAATGCAAATACNACTACAATGAAAATAAATTTCTACTTCTAATCGCTACTCAATTTATTTTTGAAAAGAGAGAGAATTTATTTCTCTCTTTTTTTTCTGTTTATTTCTAATTGAGCATCTCTTTTTTTAAGAGACTCTCTTTTGTCATAGATTTTCTTTCCCTTACCTATTGCAATTTCAAGTTTTGCTAAACCTTTCTCGTTAATCAGTACTTTCGTGGGAATAAGGCTCATTCCTTTTTCATGTAAGTTTTTTTTTATTTTTCTAATTTCCGTTTTTTTTAGTAATAATTTTCTTTCTTTCTTTGGATTATAGGATGCATTAGTACAAAATGAGTACCGTGCAATATCCATATTTTTAACCCATACTTCATTGTTTTCGATAATACAATATGATTCTGCTATATTGACTTGTTTATCTCTTATTGACTTGATTTCAGAGCCTTCAAGTTTAATTCCACATGTAAAGAAATCAGACAAAACATATGAAAATGATGCNTTTTTATTAAGAGTAATGATATGTTTTTTTTCATTCCCCATTTAGCCTAAAGAGACATCTAAGATCATCATTACAATAAATCCAGCAATCAATCCCATTGTTGCTAAATCTGTATTTCCTCCGCTTTGACTTTCGGGTATTACTTCTTCAACTACAATAAATATCATTGCTCCTGCTGCAAAAGCAAGTGCATACGGTAGTATTGGGTATACGGACATAACAATCGCTGCACCAATGACTGCAAAGATTGGTTCAACAATTGCGGAAAGTTGTCCCCATTGCCATGATTTCAATTTACTTAACCCTTGTCTCCTTAATGGCATAGATACTGCAAAACCTTCTGGTGCATTTTGTATGCCCATTCCAATTGCAAGAGCAATAGCTCCTCCTAGCTCTATTCCAATATCCATTCCATGTGCAAGCGCACCAAATGCAACTCCAACTGCTAAACCCTCTGGAATATTATGTAATGCAATTGCTAANACTAATAATTCTGTTTTTTTGAAATTAGATTTTGGGCCTTCAGCGTTTTCTAACTTTTCAAATAAATGTAAATGAGGAATTTTTTTGTCTAGAAAATATAAAAATAGAGCTCCAAATAAAAATCCGGTTGCTGGTGCAAACCAAATTGGTAAATTTGTGATACCTAATTCTTGCTGAATTTCAACTGAGGCAATTGCAGGCGACAGTAATGACCAAAAGCTTGCAGCAATCATTACTCCTCCAGTAAATCCAAGACACATATCTAAAATTCTNCTATTTGTAGATTTAAAACAAAAAACTAATGCGGCTCCGATAGCAGTTAGTCCCCATGTGAATAATCCTCCAGCTAACGCTTGTAGCATTGGATGGTCAAGTTGTATAAAGAAATCTTTTAATGCGTGTACGACGGATTCCATAATTTTATTCTAAATTAGAATCAAATTTAGGTTTTTAATTTCACTATGATAAAATTATTATTAAAAATATCTTTCTTTATTCTTTCTTTATTTAGCAGATTCTGTCTTCCAAGTCTAGCTGGTAAGGATATGCAAAATTTTAACAAATTCCAGTTTCTAGTTTTAGGATTTAAATACTGGGTCACAAAAAATTATCTTAATTATAGAAAATGATTAAACAGCTACAGACACCGTTAACAAAAATGTTAGGTATAGACTTTCCTATTATACAGGCTCCTATGTTTTTGGTCTCAAATGCTCAAATGCTGATTGAAGCATCTAATTCAGGTGTCACTGGCTGTGTNCCTGCGCTTAATTATAGAACAATTGGCGAGTTTCGTAGTGCAATTAGAGAAATTCAAGCTAATTGCAATGGNCCATTGGGTGTCAATTTAATCGTCAATAAGTTTAACACTAAAATGCAAGATCAATTAGATACTTGTGTTGATATGGGTGTTGACTATATAATTACTTCATTGGGAAATCCTGCATCAACAATTAAAGCTTGTAAGCCGAANGGTATTAAAGTNTTTTGTGATGTTGTNAACTTAGAATATGCTAAAAAAGTTGANTCCTTAGGTGCAGATGCTGTCATTGCNGTGAATAATCGTGCTGGTGGTCACCTTGGTCCAATGTCACCAGAAGAACTTATTCCATTGCTGGTTGAAAATTGCAGCATACCAGTTATTTCTGCTGGTGGTGTCTCAGACGGTTTTCAATTAAAGCAGGTTTTAGAATTAGGTGCATGTGGTGTGTCAATTGGGACTCCTTTTATTGCTACGCATGAAGCAGCTGTGTCACAGGAATACAAACAGGCTATTGTAGATTATGGCGCAGATGATATTGTTGTTACTGATAGAATCAGTGGTTCCAAGTGTACAATTATTAACACGCCTTATGTGCAAAGTATTTCGTTGAAAGCAAATTGGTTAGAGAGATTTTTATTTAAAAATAAATGGTTTAAAAAATATTTTAAAATGTTTCGTTGGTTTAAAGGGACCAAGGCATTTAAAGAATCAGCTCTCCAAACTACCTATAAGACGGTGTGGTGTGCTGGACCTTCTTTAGAGGGTGTGCATTCTATTCGANATGTTTCACAAGTGGTTGCTGANATACTCAAGCCTTTTATGCACGAGGATGNTAATTAACAATTTCTTGTCTTAAATAATCTTGATTTAAATGTGTGTATATTTCCGTTGTAGTAATATTCACATGTCCAAGCATTTCTTGAACAACTCTTAGGTCAGCACCTCCTTCAACTAGGTGTGTAGCAAAAGAATGTCTAAAAGTATGTGGGCTCACTTTTTTATTAATGCCAGCAGATTTCACAAATTGTTTTACAATATTAAATATCATTACTCTTGATAACTGGCTTCCATTTCTATTTAAGAATAAGGTGTCAATATGTTCTTTTTTAATTTTCTGTTTTGATCTAATAAAACGAATATAGTTTTTTAGGTACTTTTCTAAAGTTTTTGAAATAGGAACAATACGTTGTTGATTTCCTTTNCCAATAACTTTTACAACTCCGTCTTCAAAAATTAAGTTGGATATTTTAATTGTAATTAACTCAGAGACCCTTAATCCACATGAATACAAGCATTCTATAATTGCTCTATTTCTTTCGCCATGCGGTTCACTCAAATCAATAGAGCTAATTATTTTATCTATTTCTTCTACGGTTAGAACGATAGGTATTTTGAATCCAATTTTTGGAGTATTGATATGTTCACAAGGATCACNATCTAATTTGTTGTCAAAAATTAAAAAAGTATAAAAACTCCTAATACTTGATAATATTCTCGCTTGTGATCGGGGGTTAATATCATACTTATTGATATGATCTATGTATTTTAAAATATTTTCTCTTTTTATTTTTAATGGATTGGTGGCTTTATTGAATTTAGCGAATTGTTTCAAGTCTCTCATGTAGCCATCTATNCTATTATTAGAAAGATTTCTTTCAATTGAAATATAGTTGTAGTAATTATTTAAACTTGTTTCCCAATCCATTTTATATATTTATACTATAAATTTAGAATAATGAAAGTAATTATTATTAATGGTCCTAACTTAAATTTATTAGGGAAACGAAATCCCGGTGTTTACGGTGATGTTTCATTTGATAGTTATTTTAAAAAATTAAAACAATCATTTGAGTCACTGCATTTAGATAGTTATCATTCTAATGTGGAGGGTGAAATCATTAATAAATTGCAAGAAGTTGATGGTGTTTATGATTATGTTATTCTTAATGGGGGAGGTTATACTCATACTTCTGTTGCTATTGCTGATTGTATCGAAGCCATTGATATTCCTGTTATAGAGGTGCATATCTCTAATATATACAGTCGAGAAAAGTTTAGAAAGACATCTTTATTTAGTTCTTTCTGTGCTGGATCTATTGTAGGTCTTGGTTTAGACGGGTATAGATTAGCTATTAATCATATAATTCACGCTTAGTATTTGTGAAAAATTTATTTTAATATATATTTGCAATTCTAATTTGTTCGGTCTGGTAGTTCAGTTGGTTAGAATACCTGCCTGTCACGCAGGGGGTCGCGGGTTCGAGTCCCGTCCAGACCGCAATTAGACTTTTANTAACCATTTTTCGTTGGTTATTAACTATTTAGAGTTCATAACTTCTTGCNNCTTTCNCTAAAAAAAATGNTAAAAAAACCNCCAGTTGTTAGATTATGCTATATATTTGCATAAAAATATGGTTCCACCTCTGTTGCNCNAANGGTGTTTTNGGNTGTGTNNCCNTGTTTTAATAAAAAAAATTTAAACTAAATATTACTATTATGAAAAAAATGTATCTTTTTTTAATACTTACAATAACTGTAAGTCTTGGATCTTTTGCTCAGAATCCTGATGGAGGAGCTGGATGTATGGATGAAGCAGCATGTAACTATTGCCCTTGGGCAACTATAGAGTCTAATACTTGTGATTATACATGTATAGGTTGTATGGATGAAAATGCTTGTAATTATAATCCTGATGCTGATATAGAAGCTGAATGTGACTTCAGTTGTTGGGGTTGTATGGATGAAAATGCTTGNAATTNNGATNCNNCAGCAACAATAGACGATGGTTGTANTTANGCATGTATAGGTTGTATGGATGAAGGAGCTTGTAATTTTGANNCTGAAGCTACTTGGGATTTATCTGATTTAGGCGCAAGTGACAATTATGATATTTGTGATTACTCATGTATAGGTTGTACAGACCCTAATGCATGTGATTATAACATAGATGCTACAATACCAACAGAATGTGATTATGATTCATGTTCAGGATGTATGGTTGAAGGAGCTTGTGATTATGATCCAACTGCTACAATCCCTGATTACTGTGAGTATGAGTCATGTACAGGTTGTTTATTGGAAGATGCATGTAATTATGATGAAACTGCTACTATAGCATGTACTGACTGTTGTGACTATGATTCATGTGCTGGATGTTTAGATCCAACATCATGTAATTATGCAATTGAAGATAATGAGGGTGCTTTTGATTTANNNGGTAGTCCAGATGAATTTATTGNNGNTATGGTTACAGATTTAACAGGTAGTCCAGATGAATTCATTGAATGTATGACTAATATAGATCCATTAACAATAGATTGGTCAGGTAGCCCTGATGAAATGATTGAATTGTTGAATGAGAATGGTGAGCAAGTACTTGACTTATCAGGTAGCGATCAAGAATATATAGTAATATTAGATGCAGATGGAAACTGGATTCTTAATACTGCGGGATGTCCTGATGAACTTGACTTTACAGGGGAGCCTAATGAATTTGATGTAGTTCCTTGTGAAGGACTTTTTCCAGATTTCGATGATGTTGTAGATCCAGACTTTTGGTGTAATGAGCCGAATCCTGGATATAACCCTAACTATGGAGGTCCAAACCCTAATTATGACCCTAATGTATTTTGCGGAGACTTCTTGTTTGAACTAAATCCAGATTATAACTCTAACTATGGTAATGTAATTATGGTTGCAAACCCAGATTACAATCCTAATTATGGTATTGGTGATCAAGCACCAGGGTGGTGTTTAAATGAAGCTTACAATCCTAATTACGGAGGTGAGATGATGGGAGAGATTGCTAATCCTGATTACAACCCTAATTATGGTGCTTCTATGGGAGATGGTATTCCTGATTTTTATGTTTATGGAAACGCAGACCTTTGTGATTATTCATGTTGGGACTGTGCTAATGTTGCTTGGGGAGAATCTACTTTAGATAACTGTGGTGTTTGTGATGACAACGGAGATAATGATGATGTTTCTTGTACAGGTTCTCTGTACCCAGGGTCTTGTAATTACCTTGAGGGAGCAACAATTNTTTTANNTCCTGAGTGGGANTCATGTATGGGNTGTATGGATAANNNAGCNTGTAANTTCTGTTTCGANTGTACTATTCCTTNNTCTGANCCATTANTAGGNNNATGTGAGTNNACATCTTGTGATGGTTGTACAGANCCTAATTATATGGAGTATAATGCTNNNAATCCAGCAACACAAGACGATGGTTCTTGTTTAACACTTATTGTATATGGATGTATGGATACATCATACGTTGAATACNATGCTANTGCTAATATNGATGATGGTTCTTGTGATGAGGAGATTATTCCAGGATGTANNGANNNTTCAGCATGTAATTTTAATGAAGATGCTAATTTCCCAACAAATGGTAATCCTATTGAAGAGGGTGGTTGTCAGTATACAGATTGTGTAGGTTGTATGAATCCTGTTGCTTGTGATTACGATCCAGCTGCGACAATTCAAATCTTAAATGAAACATTTGATGCAGATGGAAATTCTATTTACACTGATGCATGTGATTACACTTCTTGTGCAGGTTGTACAGATGTGAATGCATGTAATTTTGGTTTTACTAATACACCAGAACTGAATGGTGAGTTGGTAGATGTTGATGGCGGTATAGATTATACAGGTAGCCCTGATGCAATGATTCCATCGCTTGATGCAGATGGTAATGTTGAGTATGATTTAGAAGGTAGTGAAGTGGAGACGTATACTACTTGGTATGCTTACGATGATGGTGAGCCTTATGCAATTATTTATACAAATGAAGATTACAATCCTAACTATGGTGATGTGATAATGGTAGACAACCCTGATTATAATCCTGATTATGGCGTTGGTCCAGCGGGTGATGGAGTTTGGGATATCCTTATTGTAGAGGATGGTTCTTGTGAATATGAAACATGTGCTGGTTGTACGGTTATCGGTGCTTGTGATTATGATGCAGATGCAACTATTACCGCAGCTTGTGATTTATCTTGTTTAGGTTGTACAGATGACACAGCATGTAATTATTCAGCTACTGCGACTACAGATGATGGTACTTGTGATTACGCTTGTATAGGATGTATGATTGATATAGCATGTAATTTCGATGCTTCATATTATATAGCTGATAATACAATGTGTACTTATGATTGTCATGGATGTATGCAAACAGATGCATGTAATTATGATGAAGCAGCTACTTATGAGCCGCAAGGTTCATGTGAATGGACATCTTGTCTTGGTTGTATGGACGTTACGTCATGTGATTATGACCCAACAGCAACTATTCCAACGAATTGTGATTACGATATTACAGACTGCTTTGGATGTTCAGATGCTGGAGCATGTAATACTTTAGATGCTGCATGGGTTATAGATGATGGTTCTTGTGATTATGCTTGTTTAGGATGTACGGATAATGGTGAATTGATGGAAGAGCAAGGTTTAACTATCATAGTAGAAGGAGAAGAGGTGCCAGTTTATGCTGCTGATGCAGATGGTAACCCTGTGTTTGATGCAGATGGTAACCCAATCCAACAAACTGAGTGGGTGAATGTTTCTACATATGAAGGTATAGCAGCATGTAATTATGATCCAACAGCAACAATAGACGATGGTTCATGTGATTATGAGTGTATAGGTTGTACAGATGCAACAGCATGTGATTATGATCCAAATGCAACTGTACCAATTGAATGTGATTATACAGATTTAGAGGATTGTGCTGGTTGTACAGCTCCGTTAGCATGTAATTATAATCCAAATGCAACTATTGACTTAATAGAAGGTGAGGTTGGAAGTTGTGAATATACTTCATGTGCTGG
>PAVX01000010.1 GCA_002713285.1 Flavobacteriales bacterium | reverse complement strand
TAGGGTGCACAACCAACAATGAAGAAGATTATTTTGGGGTTATATGTGATAGTGATAATGTATACTATCTTGGTAGCAATCCTAATCAATCAATATCTAATATCATTGCAAGTAAATGTTTAGGTTGTCATTTAGAGGATAATACAATTAGTTATTTGTCGTTAGAAACATACTCAGATGTTCAAAAAATCAGTAATCTAGATGAGGTTATTAATAATGTGGATAATCCTATGCCTCCAGAAGGGTCATTGCAATTAACAGATTGTGAGAAGTTACAAATAGAAAGCTGGGTGCATAATGGTTTTAGGTATGATGAAGAGCAGCGTTAGAATATTTTATATTTTATTTGTCATATGTGCTTTTCATCTATATGCGCAGGATGACCTAGAATCTCTTTTAAACCCTGTTAATGAAAACAGTCTTGTTATTAATACATTTAAATCAACAAGAATTATTAATAATCATTCTGTCGAAATTTTCAGTCCTAAGCAATTAGATTTACGTATTTCACATCGGTTTGGTCGTCTAAATTCAGGTTTTTATGAATTATATGGACTAGATCAAGCCAAAATNAGAATTGGTTTAGAATATGGTTTAATGAAAAATCTTATGATTGGTNTTGGACGCAGTAGTTATAATAAAACTTATGATGGCTACCTAAAATACCTATTAATAAATCAAAGTAAAGGTGTTAATTATAATCCATTAAGTTTAGTTGTTTTTTCTAATATTGCTATTAACTCATTAGAGCAAAATTATAATAATTATCCATTTGATGGACGGTTGTCCTTTTGNCATCAATTATTAATTGGATCTAAAATTAATCGAGCATTATCNGTTCAGTTTATGCCAACTTGGATTCATTGGAATATGGTTGAGTCTTCAGAACAAAAAAATCAAATTTTTGTTTTAGGTACAGGATTTAGATATTTAATAACAAAAAGTGTGTCTTTTAACTCAGAATACTTTATTCGGATTACTCAAGAAGATTTAGATNCAGAGATNTATAATAATTCTTTTTCTATAGGACTAGATATTGAAACGGGTGGTCACGTATTTCAATTACATCTTACAAATTCTATGTCGATGAATGAATCTGGATTCATCACNAGAACAACCGGTNATTGGTTNGATGGCGGTATTCATTTTGGTTTCAATATTAGTCGTGAATTTAATTTATGANTATGAGAANTTTAATAGTATTGTTATTATTTCCCGTTGTGTGTTTATCACAAAAAATGTTTGTTCAAAATTCNCATGTTGACTTTTTCTCTTCTGCCCCTTTAGAAGATATTGCNGCAATTTCAAATCAACTAGAAGGTGTTGTAGACTTTGATACAGGCAATTTTTTTTTCANAATACCAATTCATACATTTATATTTCCCTCGTCACTNATGCAAAAGCATTTCAATGAAAAATATATGGANTCAGATGTATATAGTATGTCTTCATTTAAAGGAANTTTTGAAGAAAAAATCACNANTTCTAATAATCAATTAGTANNGATTAATTCAAGAGGAGTATTAAANATNCATGGANTNAATCAAGATGTTNAGATCGANACANANTTAACTATCAATAACAANCAAGTTCAATTTCNTTCAGAGTTTAANGTTCTTTTANAAGACTATAACATCAAANTTCCAAAAATTGTAAGAATGAATATTGCTGACACCATTCTAGTTAATGTATCTGGAAACTTAATAATTAAATAATTATTATCAGCACTAATTAATTTTTGATTATTTGNANANTTTTATGTTCTGTGTAATGTTTCTATATCTAAAAAATAAANACCTGACTTGTAATCACTTAAGTCTACGATATNCTNATTAANNNTCATNTNTANTATGTGAGGTTCCATAATGAGTTGNCCAAGGCTATTAGAGATTCGAATAGTTTTGATAAAACAATTATTTAGTGATAATTCAAAAATCCCTTTTGAAGGATTGGGATGAACAGAAATCTTTAATGTCTCTTCATATANATCATTATTATTAGCTTCATAAATATTAATATTATCAATAAAGATATTATTACCTCTTAAATTCGTTGTTACAAATTTCAACATCACTTCTTCACTTNCAAAATCATTTAAATTAATTATTTCTTCTCTCCATTGGTCATTGTCTTGTGGAATAAAGTCAGGTGTACTAGTAGAATATGTGCTAAGATCTTCGCCTCCCTTTTCAAATATTGTATCATTAAAATTTTTACCACAATCATTAGATAATAAAATATGTAGTGTGTCTTGTTTTGANGAACTGTTATATTTTTGATAAGCTACNTGAAAAGACAATGTTATCGAATCACCAATTAAATTAATATTAGGACTGATTAATTCATCTTTTTGCTCGGCTCTAGGGTTATAAGTATATAAGTTAACATATGCNGANGTATTATCGGTATTTAAACCACCCGTTGAAATTGCTTCCCAAGTCAGAGAGTAGTCATCATTATTAATATGCCAATTATCATTACTAATACCATTTTCAAAATTCTCGAAATATGGTAAGCTAGCAATAGTAGGTTTATATTTATATCTCACCATTTTTCGATTATTATAATAATCACTTTCGATTAAAGAGTCTATTGTTGTGACATNGAAACTAAATTCTTTATCTCCAAAATTGGTATTAGTAATAGTTGGTAATTCAATTTCAATANTATTATTAGGTGCTAAATTGATTTCAAAATTNACTNAACTNTCTTCGGTATCATTAAGATGATCCATATAATATATATTGACTGCATCTATAATTGAATCTGTATTATTTAAAATGGTCATTAGTGGTGTAAAGGAAGATTCACAACTTATACCACTAGGTATATTTGAAATATCTAATAATACTAAATCATTGGTAATCGCATTGGCTGGAATAGGTTCATATGAANTTGCTAGATAATTAAAAGCTGCATATGCATCAATAATGCCCATTCCAAATGTATTATCTTCACCAATATCACCTAAATCATTAGCTGTNTTGTATAATGCTAAAAGGATTTCTTGTCCACTTAAAAAAGGAAAGGCTTCCTTGAGTAGTAATACTGCTCCAGACACATGAGGAGAAGCCATTGATGTACCCGAAATAGTATTAAAANCATTTGTTCCCCAAGCAGATCTAACGTTTTGACCTGGAGCGACTACTTCTGGGTATATAGCAAGAGAACCTTCACCTGAACATTGCGTAGGACCTCGACAAGAAAAGNNACTAATAGGGTAGTTTTCGTCATTTGCATTGATACTTCCCACACAAAATGTATTCACTAAGTTTGTATTNATTCTTTGTGGTGATCGAACACCGTCATTGTCAGGNCCATTATTTCCGGCAGAGAAAATATTAGCAATTCCTGCNGCTTCAATGACATTCATTAANTCNACAGCATANCCAGAGCATTGGAAGGTNTCTATTTCATTATACCATCTCCATGAATTATTAATAACATCTGGAACATCATAATCAGTGGATGTGTCGCCATCTGGATTTAGAGCCCACTCNAATGANGTNATCATATCTTCTATTGGTGGTAATGTTTCAACAGNAGATGTTACAAAATCATTAGCAATCCAATATGATTTAAAAGCTATTCCAATCGTGTCATTAGTTTCAGCAACCAACCCTGCTATTGTACCTAAGGTATGTGTACCATGATCACTAACATACCCATTAGGNATNTTGCTAAAATANCCATCCCAAGATTGACTCATTGGATAAAAGTTNGCTACAAATCTATCTGTAAATGCTGGATGTTCTGGCCATACACCAGTATCGTAATTGAAGACAAGTAAACCTTTCCCAGTATAACCCATTTCCCATAGTGGGCGAACATTAATTGCTTCAATACCTGGTTCAGTTCCATCTTCTATCGGCATACTATTGTTATGTTCAGTTTCAATATAGTCTATTATATCACCCCGTGTAGTTTGGAGACTAATATGTTTAATATTAGGGTGATTACTCAATTCTTTAATTAAACTTATATGAGCGTCTATAAATATTGTATTTATAATCCAAGAAGATGTCATATTTTGATATTTTGATGGATTAGATTTTATGATATTAATTATAGGTTGTTGTGATGATTCAGCTATTTGTTGCATTATTTCACAAATAATAGATGCTCGTTTTTTGACAGGGGTATTATTGGTGTTAAAATCATTTTTTAATTCTAAGACATTGAAATTATCATTGATTTCAATGATAATTGGAAGAGATTCATCATCTTCCATTAATAACATTTTATTCGCTAAAGGTTCAGTAATTATACTTTGAGCTAATAATATATAGGGAAATAATATTAATTTTAGTATTATTAAGTAGTGATTCATAATCTCAATATATGATTTTTATTATAAAAAATAATTGTATTCGATTTCTCTTTTTGAGTATCATAACATCTATATTCTTTTATTCTTGTAATGATAATCCAGGATGTACAGATTATACAGCATGTAACTATAATGAAGATGCAAATATAGATGATGGGTCTTGTGGATATGCATTAGAAGGATATGATTGTGATGGTGTGTGTTTAAATGATGTTGATGTTGATGGTATTTGTGATGATAATTTTCTAGAAATTCATTTCCATCATGTTGTAGATGGATTAGAAGTGGTTTACTCTAATGACAATATTATATATACAAATAATGCTGGAAATAATTATAGTGTAAGAAGATTGCTTTATGTTTTGAGTGATATTATTTTATTTTTTGATAATGGTACAGAAATCTCATTAGATGAATTCATTTTTATAAATACGGATGATGTGCAAACATTAACAAAAACGATATATAATTTACCAGCATTATGTTCTGGTATTAGTTTTAGAGTAGGTTTCTCATCGGAAACTAATATTGACAATCAGTATATTGATGTTGAAAATAACTTTCACTCTTTAATGGTTTGGCCCAATACTAATGGTGTGAATCCAGCTTTGCAAGGCGGATATCATTATATGAAATTAGAAGGTAAATATCTAGACTTAGAAATTAATGAAAAATTCTATAATAATCACACAGGGCCTACAAATGGAAATGATTATTCATTTTCATTGTCTTCTTTTTCTTTTAATCCTTCTAATACGATTTCTATTAATATGAATATTAACNAGTGGTATAATGACCCTATTTATGATTTTAATATGTTCGGATCTGGTATTATGGAGAATATAGAAGCACAAGAGAATTTATATAATAATGCTNCGGATGTTTTTTCTGTTGAAATTAATTGATGTTAAATAATGAATAGACTATCGATAATTATACTCATTATTTTTATTATCAGCGGATGTGATAAATATGAGCCAGATTGTAATNTTTCAGAAGTTTGTTCAGAAACGTTTACACCTACAAACATNTCANTANCATATCCTAATAATTTNCCATCACCAAATANTCCAGAATGGAATCCATTAACAGAAGANGGTGTAAATTTAGGTAGGCATTTATTTTATGATCCTATTTTAAGTTCTGATAATACCATATCATGTGCTTCGTGTCATAAACAAGAATATGCCTTTGGAGATAACACCCAATTTAGTTTTGGTGTGAATCAAGCACTAGGCACTCGACATTCTCCAACTATTATGAATGTAGCGTTTCAAGAACAATTTGATTGGGATGGTAAATCAAATTCTTTAGAAGAGCAAGCAAGTCGTCCAATCTTTAATGAAATCGAATTACATAACAATAATTGGTCAGAGGTTATTAATAGACTTGCAATGTCCGATATTTATCCAGATCTATTTTGTGCTGCATTTGGAACAGAAGAAATCGATTCATTAAGTATTGTAATGGCAATATCACAATTTGAACGAACATTAATTTCTTCTAATTCTAGATTCGATCAATGGCTCCGAGGAGAAGTAGCTTTTACTAGTGAAGAGTTGGATGGTTTTAATATTTTTTCTAGTGAAAGAGGAGACTGTTTTCATTGTCACCCTACAGGATTATTTACAGATAATATATTTCATAATAATGGTTTAGATAGTGATTTTACAGATATGGGTCGATATGATATTACAGGGAACCCACTTGATAAAGGACTTTTTAAATCTCCTACTTTGAGAAATATTGAATTTTCTGCACCTTATATGCATGATGGTCGTTTTAATACTCTAGATGAAGTAATTGAACATTATAATTTTGGTGGATATGATTCGCCAACAGTTGATCCTTTAATGAAATATATATATACAAATCCATACAATATTCCTGGACTCACTGGCTTACTATTAACAGAAGAAGAAAAAGCTAATTTAAAGGCATTTTTATTAACTTTATCAGATCCATTATTTATAGAAAACCCTAATTTATCCAATCCATTTAATGATTAATTATTTATGATTACTATTCTTTCCCCAGCTAAGACATTAGACTTTACTACAGATTACAATTGTAGTCATTATAGTATTCCGCATTTTATGTCTGATAGTAAGTATTTAATTAACGAATTAAAAGAGTATGATAGTGAATCATTGTCAAATTTAATGAGTTTAAGTGCTTCACTCAGTAATTTAAACTTTCAAAGATATCAAGAGTGGAACACTAATTTTGATTTATCTAATGCTAGACAATCTATTCTTTGCTTTAAAGGAGGTGTTTACGTTGGTCTTAATGTTGAATCTTTTTTAGAAAATGATTTATTATATGCTCAAACTCATTTAAGGATTCTTTCAGGCTTACATGGTATTTTAAAACCACTTGATCTAATCAGGCCTTATCGATTAGAAATGGGCACGAAATTAAAAAATAAAAATGGTAAGAATTTATATGAATTTTGGGGTAATAAGTTAACTGATTTTTTAAATCAAAGTTTAGAAGAAAGCGAATCACAATTTTTATTAAATCTTGCTTCTAATGAGTATTTTCAGTCTTTAAATTCCGCAAAAATATCGAGCAATATAATAGATGTAAAATTTTTAGATCAAAAGAATGGAATTTACAAAACTATTAGTTTTTTTGCTAAAAAAGCGAGAGGTGCTATGGCGGCCTTTGTGATAAAAAATCAAATTAAAAAATTGAGTGATTTAAAAGATTTTTCAGATCTTGGATATGTTTTTAATCAAGATAAATCAGTGGAAAAAACACTTGTTTTTACTCGTTAGGATTATCAAAAAATGAAGACAGAAGTGTCTTAATTCCTTTAAATCCAAAATAAATAGCACCCAACATAATTGAAAACCCTAGAATAATAAATATAGTGTTTAATATATATCCTTGATGTGTGTTTAAACTCATCACATATAATATTGGTCCAGTAAACGCTAAACTCATAGCTAATGCAATATATTTTAGACTATTTTTAAATTTTGTTTTATTCATCTTTTTTAAAATCTTGGATTGCTAATCTTACATTATGATGCTTTGTTAATAATTTTTCAGCTAGGTCTCTATTAATATTACATATTTCTTGAATCATATGAATTCCTCTTTCTTTTAACTTGTTATTTTTGAGTTGCATGTCAATCATTTTATTGTCTATGATATGTCCTAACTTAATCATCACACTTGTAGATAGCATATTTAATACCAATTTTTGGGCTGTACCTGCTTTCATCCGAGTACTTCCAGTTACAAATTCAGGCCCAACTAGAATAACAATAGGTGTGTCACTATACTGACCAATTAACATATCATTATTACAGGTTATACATCCAGTATAAATTAAATTTTCTCGACATTTTTTTAATCCACCAACTACATATGGTGTGGTACCTGATGCACTTATACCAATGACTATATCTTTTTGTGTAATGTTATGTTTTTTTAAATCTTTCCAAGCTTGTTCGGTATTGTCTTCAGCTGCTTCAACAGCTGATCTAATTGCTTTATCTCCACCTGCAATTAATGCAATCACTAGATTATTAGAGACTCCAAATGTTGGTGGACATTCCGATGCATCTACAATTGCTAATCTTCCACTTGTTCCTGANCCAATATAAAATAACCTACCACCATTAGATANTTTAGTTACAATAATTTCAACTAGCTCTTCAATCTTTTCAATTGATTTATATACTGCATTTGCTACTTTTCGATCTTCATTATTTATATTGATGAGTAAATCCTGAGTNCTCATTGTCTCAAGATGATTATATAAACTATTTTCTTCCGTTGTTTTAGCCATTTAGAATATACTTGGATATTTTTCTGGATTTGATTCATGCATTAATTGATAACACTTATCTATAATATCATCAGTATTTGATTTAGAAAAATAATCTCCATCATCCCCATATGCAGGACGATGATCTTTCGCTGTAATAGTTACTGGCTTACTATCTAAGTGTTCATAACCATTCTGTGCTTCGAGTACTTGTTGCATCATATATGCAGTAGCNCCACCGGGGACATCTTCATCGAGAAAAACTACTCTATTAGTCTTTTCAACACTTTTGATTATATCATGATTAATGTCAAAAGGTATTAATGACTGAACATCGATGACTTCTATGAAAATATTAAATTTTTCTAATTCTTCAGCTGCTTCTAAAGCAATTCTACAACAAGATCCATATGTAATTAAACTAATNTCTGTTCCAGTTTTGATAATTTCTATTTCTCCAATTTTAGTTTGAAATTCACCTAAATTAGAGGGCAACTTTTCTTTTAATCGATAGCCNTTTAAACATTCTATTACAATCGCTGGCTCATCTCGCATTAATAAATTATTATAGAAACCTGCGGCTTTAGTCATGTTTCGTGGGACTAAAATATTAATACCTTTTAATAAATTAATAATACCTCCCATTGGAGATCCAGAGTGCCAAATACCTTCGAGTCTATGCCCTCGCGTTCTTATTATTAATGGGCATTTTTGTCCGCCAGCTGTTCTGTAGTGTAATGTGGCTAAATCATCACTCAGTATTTGCATAGCATATAGTAAATAATCTAAATACTGTATTTCTGCGATTGGTCGTAAGCCTCTCATGGCTAAGCCTATTCCTTGCCCAATAATTGTTGCTTCTCTTATTCCAGTATCACTGACTCGACTTTCTCCATGTTTTTTTTGTAGACCTTCCAGTCCTTGATTCACGTCTCCAATTTGCCCACTATCTTCTCCAAAAATNAATAATTCAGGATAGTTTTTTAATAATACATCAAAATTATCTCTTAATATAATTCTCCCATCTACTTCAGTTTCTTCATTAAAGATTAAATCACTATTCATGTTATTATTTTGGGCAGTATGAATAGACTGTTGAGATTCACTATATAGATGACTGGAATATGTTTTCGTATATTTTTTTAAACTATCAAATAGCCAATTTTCTAATAATTCATTCCCCCCATTTTTATATTTAATTTCTCTTATTATTTTTTTAGCACTTGATATTAGTATTTTTCTATTTGGGATATTTTCCTGTTGTAATTTTTCAAATACGTTATTTTCTATTTCACTATTCAAATCACAGCTTGATTGAATAATATGACATAATGCATTTTTCTCTTCTCGTAATACTTCGATATAATTATTCCATGCTTTGACTTGGGCATTTTTTACTTTTAATTTTGCATCAGCTTCTATTNTTTCTAATTGNATATTATCACTAATCTTTTTTTGAATCATCCATTCTCTCATTTTTTTTATACAATCAAATTGTCGTTCCCAATCAAGTTCTTGTTTTGTTTTATATCTTTCATGCGATCCTGATGTGGAATGGCCTTGTGGTTGTGTCATTTCTTTGACATGGATAATTGCCGGAATATGGTGATTTCGACATAATTTACTTGCTTCGATATATGTGGCGCATAATTCAGTATAATCCCATCCATTTACTCTGTAGATTTGCAGTCCATCTTTTTTCTGTGTTCGTTGAAATCCCTTTAATATCTCATAGATATCTCCTTTTGTAGTTTGATATTTGGTAGGCACAGAAATTCCCCAACCATCATCCCAAATAGATAATAGCATTGGGATTTGTAATACTCCCGCAGCATTGATAGTTTCAAAAAATAAACCTTCAGATGTACTAGCATTACCAATGGTTCCATAAGCAATTTCATCACCATTATTACTAAATTTTGTATTATGCAATATCTTATTATTTCTATAAAACTTAGATGCTTGAGCAAGACCCAGTAACCTAGGCATCTGTGATCCTGTTGGTGATATATCTGATGCAGAATTATATTGCGTTGCAAGGTTTTTCCATTCACCTTGATCATCTAAACTTCTAGTAGCAAAATGATTGTTCATTTGTCGTCCTCCGGAAGCAGGCTCTTCAGACAAGTTAGTGTTAGCATATAGTTGTGCAAATATTCCGTCTAAGGAAAGCTCTCCAATTGCCATCATAAATGTTTGATCTCTATAATATCCCGATCGAAAATCACCATGCTTAAAAGTTCTCGCCATTGCAACTTGAGCTACTTCTTTACCATCTCCAAAAATTCCGAATTTCGCCTTTCCTGTTAACACCTCTTTTCTTCCCAGTAAACTAGCTTCTCGACTTTCACAGACAATTCGGTAATCTTCTAATACAGACAATTTAAATTCATCAAATGTTAATTTCTTTTTTTTCAATTTTTAAAAAATTAAAATACTGAAAAACAGTTATTTGGTTAAATAATTATAGTATACGTAAGATAGGATATATTTCTTATATTGTCATATGAAGAATAAAGAAATAGGTGTAAAAAAAATCATTCAAGTATTTACATGTCAGTGGAGATTTATATTTTTTTCACTATGGAAACTACCTATGGCATTTTTAGCTCGATTAAGGGTAACAGAATTAAACTTTCAACAATCAATAGTCACCGTTCCTTATAATTATTGGAATAAAAACCCTTTCAACTCAATGTATTTTGCTGTTCAAGCTATGGCTGCAGAATTATCAACAGGTGCTTTGGTGATGCTAAATGCAGATGGTCAAAATATTTCGATGCTTGTGACAGGATTAAGTTCCAGTTATTATAAAAAAGCAACTACCAAAATTAAATTCATCTGTTTAGATGGAGAAAAAATTTCATTTGCTATAAAACAAGCTATTGAAACTGGTGAACCTCAAATATGTAAAATGAAATCAAAAGGTTATGATATTGATGGGGTATGTGTTTCAGAATTTAATATAGAATGGTCTTTAAAAAAGCGGAAGAAATCCATATAATATTACATATTATTTGCCTATATTGTTATTGGTAAGATTTTAACTTAACCCTCATCACTATGGATAAAATTTTAAATGACATTTTAGTTTCAAAAGAAAAAGATACTTTAGTAGAGTATGAAGCAATATTACAAAAATCGTTAGATTATATGGAGTCAATTGATAGTATAGATGAAAAAAAAATAGAAAAAATCAGACAGTTTGTAGCTAGAGTTATACATGAAGAAATAGATTATTTAGTTCGTAATCCAGAAGATTATTTTGAATTATTTTAATATGTTTTACTTCATAAAAAAAAGGGGCAAAGGCCCCTTTTTTTATCAAGTATTCACTTATTATTCAATAATGAGTTTGTGTCGACTAACTTTATTGTCATTTTCAAACTCTAAAATATATGAGCCTGAAGATAAATGATTCAGATTAATTTGTATCGATTGTCCCAAATTGTCATATTCAAAGCTTTTCACATTCTCTCCTAGTATATTAAATAAATTTATATATGATGTACCATTCAAGATTTTATCAGTCTTAATTTCCACATAATCCTTGGAAGGATTAGGAAAGCAATGAATACCCTCTAAAGCTTCTTCAGATAATTTGTTTTCAAACCCATCTAATCCAAGTCGGATACTAACACAATTTGGATTTGTATACCAAGTTTGATCATCTGGTGAGAACATCATCGAAGCATAATAAGGTTGCACAACGGACATGTCATCCCAAAGCAGTATGTTATTTTCTCCACCATTACTATATATTTCGATGGCTATATAGTATGCATTTGGATTAAGCTCCAGCTCAGGAACATCAATAACAATTTGTGCATTATTAATATCATCTTCAGATATTAAATAAAAGTCACTCTGCCATAACACCCCTCCCATATAAGCTTCTAATTGTGTTGTTATTCCTTGGAAATAGTCATTCATTCCTGTAGTATCTAAAACATATGCAATCATTTCTCCGCCAGAATTAGGTTCAAATAAACCAGCTCCCGTAGGATGACTATCTGTATCCAAAGCGATTTCAATAGAGCTTAGTGTTGCGGTTTCTTTGAAATCAAAATAATTACAATACATAACTCCGTCAAATTGGTCATCTCCAGGTATCCATCCAGGGGCTATCCAGTCATAGCTAGAATATAATCCATCCATTGCATAAACGTTATCGGATATAACAAATTCTCTTGTTAACATATTATCTTCTGTTGTTTCATCGTTTCCTGAAGATGTTATTTCAGCTGAAAACTCATATGTTCCTGCAGTTAACATAGAAACATCAAAATAATCAGTTTCTATATAATAAGTTGAATCAGAGTCTACATCATATTCTATTGAAGCGCCATAACTAGTTGATGTGATTGATCCAGTTAAAGTAGTACCAATATCATCATTGTAACCATAATTGTATATTTCTGCACCAATTAACATTTCATCTGGCATTTGATTGTGGGGTATAGAATAATACTCTATACTTGCTGGATCCGCCATTGTTAACCATGCTGATTGCATTTTTAAATCATATGCTGGTCTAGGAACAATTGATATGTCATCAATCATCCAATAATAATGTGTGCCAACCCATTCAAATCGGAAATAAACACCCTCGACGTTTGCACCAAAGCCACCAAGTGGAATTTGACTTAATGTAGCTGTTTGACTATTAGTTTCATAAATATCACCTTCTATGTAATCTAANTCAGTAAAATTTTCACCATCTGTACTAATATATACATTAACATCATTTGCTCCATTATCCGGTGGATAACAGCATATCCTAAAATCTGAATAGAATTGAAGCACTAACTTATCTGTTTCTGCACTTGATAAATCAATAGGTCCAATTGTAAAATGAGCATTTAAAGGGTATTCGCCAATAATATCATTAATACCATCATTATTANCATCAACACACTCTATTCCATTTTGTGGACATGAATTATTGAAATCAGCTTCGATTACCATAAATCCATTTTCAGGTGTCTCGGATTCAATAACTGGAGTAGTAGATGTGCTGGTATTTGTCCACATTCCTTGTGGAGGCTCGGTACTCCAATGCCAATCTCCATATCCAGCTAAATCTTGTGTGAATACATTTTCAATTACTATGCTATCCATGACTATTGTATCAATTGGATTACCAAAATCTTCTGACCATAATGCTTCTTCGCCACCCATTGCTGATGGAGTGTTAATATCATTAATTTGGGTATTCGCCATAGGGACATAATTGATATTCTTCATGTTTGTTTGAGAGTATACTTGTGTGCTTATAGCTAATATTGCAATAATGAGTATAAGTTTTTTCATAATTTTATTAATTAGAGGGTTATAAATTTTCTTTTTCAATTTACTAAAAAAAGATGAGATTAAAGCAATTCTTCTTTTTCACAGTCCCATTGGTAAGGTTTTTTACTCTTTATAGTAAGAGTATTTACATCTTGGACTACTAAACTATTAGATGGAATATTTTGTCTAATTGTACACCCTGCACCAATTGTCACATTATCACCAATTATAACCCCAGCAACAATACAACAATTAGCACCTATCCAAACATTATCACCAATTGTTACTCCTTTTTTATCGCTAATTTTTCTATGGTCATATATGTCATGGTTAGTGGTGGTAATAATTGTATTTTGACCGATATTGACATTATTACCTAATGTTAATCCTCCATATGCATTAATGTAAATTCCAATATTATCTCCGGGATCACACATAATACCTTTTGCAATATGCTCTACACCTAGAATTTTACTTCTAAAGTCAACAGGCCAAGGCACACGCCTATTAAATCCCATAATTTTTTGCATAAAAAAGTATCGTCTCAATATATCATAATTATATGCATAACCTTGACGAGGTCTTTGATATTTAGGATATATATATTTAACCAATATTCGAAATAGTGTGTCATCAAAAAATATTAAAATTGATTTTAAGAGCTTTTTCATGATATTTTTTTCAGTTCTTGTTTCATGTATGTGTTTAAAATCATATAGTGTATTGCTCCAAACAAAGAAGCAGTTAATAACGCAGCTTTAATATCGCTATATTCTTTCAGAAAATAAAATGCACTCAATTGAAAAATGAACAGGCTAACATTAAATACTAATAAAACCTTTTGTTTATTCAAGATGTCTCCAATGTGACTAATAGGTGAGTAAATATTTTTAAATAGTATAAACACTGCAAAGTATTTTACAATTACCCCAGCCTCTGTCCACTCATCACCAAACAATGAAAATATATTTTCTCCAAAAACACTACATATTAGTAAAAATGGAAATAAAACAAAAAATACATTTTTTTGTATTTGATTTGTGAGCTTTATGAGTTCTTTTTTATTACTATGAAAAAGCTTACTTGCTTGTTGGAAATAAACTTGTGAAACAGATGATGTTATAAATGATATTGGGATTGCAATTAGTTTTTCTGCTAGAAAGTACAATCCAGCAATTTTTGGACCAAAAAATATAACAATGAGTGCAGTCATTCCAATATTGGAAAAAGAATTAAATAGATTTGAAACAGTAGAGAATTTTAAAAAATCAATATATTTTAAAAAATTTCTTCTTATTAATTTTTGATTAATATTATACTTGTTACATTCTTGCATAAAATGAACGATATTCCAAAAGCTAATTATTATCAATGATATCAGATGACTAATTATTAATCCAACATGAATGGATTGTATTCCTAAAATTAGAGATGATCCTGAATTTGATCCTGATTTTAATAAATTTTGATTTGCAATAGTATTATATTTTTTATTGCGATTAAACCATACTATTAGGGATTGATTCATAGAGATTAAAAAAATGGAGATTGGGATTATGAAATAGTATTCTTTCAGAAATTTCGAATTAGTTAGCTTAAAAAAAACATCATCAAATATGTTAAGAATAGAAAAACAGAAAGTGGAAAATAAGAATGTAATTAAAAAGGATAAGAATAATATGTTAATGCTGTCCTCTTTTTTTTGTGGAAGCATAATAGCTACATCATACTTACCACTTGCTACAATACCAAAAATAGAGCAAATACTCACATATAGGCCGTATACGCCAAAATCTTCTGGTGTAAAGTATTGTGTTAAAATAGGTGTGATAATTATTGGAATTAACTGAGCAATCGAAATGCTTGTTAATAATTTGAATACATTGTTATAAAAATCAGTTACCATCTTGTTTTCGATTTACAATTTTCATATAAATAAAAAATACAATTGGTGATGTAAGCCAATGAAAACAAATAAGAAACGGTGCAGGTAATAGTGCATGAAAATATTCATGAACATTTAATCCTAACCATCTAATTAATAATAACCCACCTACATGCTCGATAATTTCTACTACTACAACTATTATTAAAAATGTTGGGCCATGTTTTTTTAAGACACTTTTTAGTGTTCTCAATTTCCAAAACGAAACTTTATGACTTAGTGTATCCTTAATATATGTAATAAATCTCTTCACTATTCTATAAAAATATAATCACTTTAGTATATTTGCAGAACTATAATGGTGGCTATAGCTCAGTTGGTTAGAGCATCGGTTTGTGGTACCGAGGGTCGTGGGTTCGAGTCCCATTAGCCACCCAAAAAATATTTTGGTCCTTTTAATCTTTTTTAACATCAATAATCAGCTCGGCTTTTTCTATGAAGCTTTCAGGGCTACTCATATAACCCATTCTTCCCTGACCTTGTAATACTAGCTGTGTGCTGGGTAGTAATTGTATATTGTCTTTATCTTTACTTCCATCATCTTTATAAGTTCGTTCAATTTCAAATAGAATTACAGTGGGATAGCCTCGCACAAACTGTCTAAATGTTTGTTGTAGTTCTCGATTTTGTTTTTGTATTTCTGGATTTTGAGGTGTTCTTCTTGGGTAATCTAATTCAAAGAGTATGACATTTTTTTCTGCCCAATCTTTAAATAATTTTGTGTCGAAGACAGCTTTTTTTAATTTTTTACACCATCCGCACCAATCACTACCTGTAAAATTTGCCATTATAGGCTTACCTTCTTGAATAGATTTTTGGTAGACTTCTTCATACTCTATCAACCAATCACTATTTTCTTGTGCTAGGTTAATCCCAATTATAGAAAAACAAATAAAAAATATTATGTTTTTAGTGTACATCACCCATTAATTTTTTAATAATTGGAGAAATTAGTAGAGTAATAATAGCAATACCAATCGTAACAAATCCGATTTTAGCAAACAAATCATTATATACCATTGCTTCAGCAACACCAACACCATTTGGATCAACACCATTAAATAAGATACTATTTAATTTGCCTAAGAAGCCATCTGAACTTGTCATTTGGCCACTTGTTGTCAATTTAGCTAGCATACCTGCTATATAGTGAGCAACTGTGGATGACAAGAACCATAAGCCCATAAAAAATGCAGTAGCTTTTTTAGGACTTAGTTGAGTTACCTTCGATAATCCAATTGGCGATAAGCATAATTCACCAGTTGTAATTAAAAGCCAACCAATAATCAACGTACCAAATGGTAATTTCCCAGCATCGCTAATAAAGTGAATACTATATGCAAAAGCTAAAAAACCTAAACCTANAAATGCTAGTCCAAGAGCAAACTTTTTTGGTGTATTTGGGTTTCTTCCCCATAGATCTAGTTTTTGCCATAATAATGCAAAAGGGAAAGCTGCAAGAATAATAATTGCAGGATTTATACCATTAGTTTGTGATGCAGTGAACATACCTAAATTAATACATTTATCAGCCCATACAGTTAGAGAGCTCCCAGCTTGCTCAAAACATGCCCAGAAGATTGCACATAGAACAGCTAAAATTAAAATAGATCCTATTTTATTTGCTACTTGTGGCTTTCCAGCTTGATAGTTTTGATACATTAAGGTCCCAGCATATCCTACAGAAATAAGCAATAAAATATTTATAATCATTCCTAAGAAGTTGTTTCCACCTGCTTCAAGTACAATTAAATAAGCAAAAATTGGTACAATTAAAAAACCAAATACCCATACAAGCTTATCAATATTGAGATTGAAAAATTTCTTATCTACATATTCTTGAGGTTGTAGCCCTTTGTCTCCAAAAACACCTTTTTTAAGACCATCCCAGAAAACAATTACTCCTGCTAACATCCCTAATCCAGCGAGACTGAAACCATAATGCCAACCCCACATTTCACCAATATANCCACATATAAACGGAGCAGCAGCAGCACCTAGATTAATACCCATATAAAATATTGTAAAACCTGAGTCACGTTTAATNTCACCNTCTTTATATAGGGCACCAACTAANGAAGANATATTAGGNTTAAAGAAACCNTTTCCTGCAATTAGNAGNCCTAGNGCACCGTAAAAAAANANATCAGTTGGAAANGCCATAAAGAAATGTCCTATTGCCATTAAAACACCACCTAGCATAATTGCTTTTCTGTAGCCTATAAATCTATCTGCAATAAATCCTCCTAATAGAGGAGTAGCATATACTAGAGCACCATATGCTGCATATATTCCATAAGCAATTTCCTCATTATTTTCTACACTTTTCATATAGTCTTTAATGATGTAAAGAACCAATAGAGCTCGCATTCCATAAAAACTAAATCGTTCCCACATTTCAGCAAAGAATAGGTAAAAGAGAGCTTTAGGGTGTCCGTCATGATTAATAAACCATTTAGCTACTAGAACCGCAATTACTGTTAGTGCTGTCCAAAAAATTAATTGTCCCATTTTATATTTTTTTAATTATGATTGGCAAAATTACAGATTTTTAGTTATAAAATCAGTAATCTGCGTGAATAAATGTAATCTGGTGTTTCCACCATATATCCCATGGTTTTTATCGGGATAAATAAATAATTCAAATTGTTTATTTGCTTTTACTAGCGCATCCACCATTTCATAGGTGTTCTGTACATGTACATTGTCATCAGCTGATCCATGCACTAAAAAGTAATTTCCTTTTAATGAATCGACGTGATTAATAGGAGAGTTTAAGTCATATCCGTCAGCATTTTCTTCCGGTGTTTGCATATATCTTTCAGTATAAATTGTATCATAAAATCGCCAGTTTGTTACAGGGGCAACAGCAATAGCGGTATTGAAGTATTCATGTCCTTTTAGTAAACATAATGAAGACATATATCCTCCATAACTCCATCCCCAAATACCTATTTTTTGTTTATCCACATATGATTGTTTTGCTAGATATTTGGCTCCCTCAATTTGATCTATAGTTTCTAGCCTGCCAAGTTCTTTATATGTGCATTTTTTAAATTCTGACCCTCTTCCGCCAGTTCCTCTATTGTCAATAGAAACAACAATATAACCTTGTTGACATAGCATTTGATACCACATATAATGCCTGTCCCATGAATTAGTTACAGTTTGGGATCCAGGTCCCCCATATACATACATTAACACAGGGTATTTTTGACTTTCATCAAAGTCTGGAGGTTTCATCATCCAACCATTTAATTTAACACCCTTACTTGTTTTAAAATTAAAGAAATCTTTTTTTGTCAGATTGTAACTTTTTAATGTCTCACGAAGTTTATCAGAGTTTTTGATTGTGTTTAATTGTTCTCCTTTTTTATTATATAAGTTGATTGTGTTATGAGAATTCGCATTTGAGTGAGTATTGATAAAAAGTGAGTAATTTTTACTAAAGGAAGCATTGTTAGTACCCTTTTCACTTGATAACTTTTGTTTACTTCTGCCCCAAACATTAATTCTATAAATATCTTTTTCTAGGGGAGATTCTTCATTAGATTGGTAATATAAAATCTTGTTTACATCATCATATCCATAAAATTGTGTTACTTCCCATTTACCTTTAGTTATTTGGCGTCTTTCTTTTCCATTCATTTGAAAAAGATAAATATGATTGTAACCATCTTTTTCACTAGTCCATAAAAAACCTGAGTCATCTTTATAAAAAGTTAAATTATCATGTATATCAATATAGTACTTATCTTTTTCTTCAAAAATTAGCTTTGCATTTCCATTTGTTGGATTTACGCTTAGTAATTCTAAATGATTTTGATGACGATTTAATCTTTGTACAAACAATTGATTTGTTTGATTAGTCCATTTTATACGTGGCAGGTAATGTTCGGTTTTTCTGTTAACATTTGCAACAATATTTTCTTTCGTTTTAGTATTGAAAATATTGATTTGAACTTTAGAGTTTTTTTGCCCTGCTTTAGGATACTTGAAACGTTCCTGTGAAGGATATAGTCGGCCCTTAAAAATATCCATAGAAAATTCTTCAACTTTAGACTCATCAAAAATATAATATGCAATATATTTATTATTTGGAGACCATTGATAACCTTGAACTAAAGCAAATTCTTCTTCATAAACCCAATCAGTTGCCCCACATATAATCTTATTTGGTAGTCCTTTGTGAGTAATTTTTTCAGTTTTCCCATTTTCTAGACTATATATATAAATATTATTACGATATACATATGAAACAAATTTTGAATCAGGAGAAAATTTCGCCAGTCT
>PAVX01000009.1 GCA_002713285.1 Flavobacteriales bacterium | reverse complement strand
AAAGATTAACATATATAATCTTAATGGAAAATTTGTGTGGTCATCAGACTCAACATTGTTAAAAGATAGTGTTATAACAGAAACAATATCCCAAGCCTTGATAGATTCTTGTTTTCAGTCACTAGAAAAAAAAATAAATTATGAAAAAGGCAAATATTTTGGAACATATCGTATCCTTTATCAGGATGACACTCAAAAAAATCTATCTTCGTCACAGCCAATAATAACAAATAGCCCATTTTGTATTTTAGATGTTATTTATGATAAAAGCACAAAGGATGATATTACAGTTAAAACCAATCAACAGATTAGAAGATTAATACAAATCTATATTGTATTATTATTATTTGCTGCGGGATTTGCTTATTTACTATTACAACAAATAACATCTCCCCTAAGATCAATATCTAGACACTTGTCATTATCTAAAATAGATAATATAGCCAAACCTTTACATTGGCCAGTCAAAGACGAGATAGGACATTTAATAGAAGATTATAATAAATTAATGAATGAGTTAAAGATAAGAACAGAACAACTAATAAAAAGTGAAAAGGAGGGAGCTTGGAAAAAAATGGCTAAACAGATAGCTCACGAAATAAAGAATCCGCTTACTCCGATGAGACTTAATGTTCAGTATTTATTAAAATCGTTTAAGGACGGGGAAGGAGTTGGTTTATATTCTGACGAATGGAAAGAAAAATTACAATCATTTTCAAAAACAATGATCCAGCAAATAGACACACTAAATCAAATTGCTAATTCATTTTCAGACTTTGCTACTCTAGAGATACAATCGGAAGAAAGCTTTGGGATAAGAGAAGAAGTAGAAAGAATAGTGCATTTATTTAAAAATCACAATGTTAAATTTCAATCCTTCTTAAAAGAAAAACAAGAGCCGAAGGTTTTTATTGACAAAAGCCACTTAACAAGAGTTTTAAATAATCTTATTAAAAATTCTTTACAATCAGAACGAAGAAATATACCCATTGAGGTTCTAGTAACAATACAAAAAATAAAAAATGTTTGTGTAGTTAAAGTTAGAGATAATGGACAGGGAATACCTGAAAAGATAAAAGACAAAGTTTTTGAACCTAATTTCACAACAAAAAATAGTGGTATGGGCCTGGGNCTNGCAATTGTAAAAAAAATCATANANGANTTTAAAGGANAAATTACTTATAAAACATCAACAACAGGAACAGTATTTGAGTTTACTATTCCGATTAAAAANTAAATATTATGACAGANAATTGGNTAAAAAATGGACAAGTTTTGTATCAACANGATTTAAACAACAGNGTAACATTTATAAAAATTTCNAGAAAAGAACATTTAAATGCACTAAATAAAGAAGTTATAAATTCNTTAGAGGAAGTTTTAAAAATAATACATGAAAATGTNCAAATAAGATCCGTTATTATCACAGGAGANGGAGAGAAGGCTTTTGTTGCCGGGGCAGACATAAAAGAATTCCAAGCATTTAACAAATCGCAATCACACGAGCTAAGTCATATAGGCAAGCAAAAATTATTTAATAAAATTGCACACTTTACTAAACCGGTAATTGCAGCTATTAATGGATATGCACTTGGAGGTGGCTTAGAGTTAGCTTTATCTTGTCATATTAGAGTAGCAAGCACAGGAGCAATTCTGGGTTTACCAGAATGCAAATTAGGCTTAATCCCTGGATATGGNGGAACACAAAGACTACCTAAAATTATAGGGATGGGACATGCCATGGAAATGATATTAACAAGTAAAATGATTGATGCAGAAGAGGCTTATAGGATAGGGTTAATTAATTATAATGTCGAGCCAGATAAGTTAATAGAAAAATGNTTATCGATAGTTAAATTAATTAACAAAACATCTCCAGATTCTAGTAAGGCTGCAATAAGTTCAATAAATTCAAGNTTTCTTAGTGAGGGAGACAGTGTAGAAACAGAGGAATTTTCAAAACTATTTGAGACATTTAATTTTAAAGAGGGAGTAGAGGCATTTTTAGAAAAAAGAAGACCTAATTTTAATAAATGATTGAAATAAAAAGACTTTTTGGTCAGACAGTAGTTTATGGATTTAGCAGCGTTTTAGCACGGGTACTAAATTTCTTACTAGTACCACTATATACTATTCTTTTTATTCCTTCGGAATATGCAATTGTTTCAGAAATGTATGCTTATGCAGCACTTTTAATGGTATTCGGATCCTTTGGAATGGAAACAACATTTTTTAGATTTACAGAGATTTCCGGATCATCAAAGTCAACAGTATTTTCAACAGCATTTAATTTCTTATTAGCAAATGCGATAGCACTACTTGTATTAGGAATAACTTTTCATAAAAAAATAGGACAGTTAATTCAGCATCCAAATCACCCAGAATATATTTTAATTTTTTTGGCTATNATCTCTTTAGATTTACTTTCAATTATTCCGTTTGCCCTACTAAGGCAACAAAATAAAGCATTTAAATTCGCTATCATAAAAACNATAAATATTGCGATTAATATTTTTTTCAATATTTTTTTCCTTGTTCTTTGTCCATATTTTTTGCAGCAAAATTTTTTAATAGAGATCATAAATTTNATATATAGCCCGGATATTTCGGTTGGCTATGTTTTTATATCTAATTTAATTGCAAGCAGTATAACTTTAATAATTTTAATCCCCGATGTTAAAAATCATATTAAGGCCCCAGATTACACAGTGTTCAAGAAAATGCTTAGCTANGCNTGGCCTATTTTAATAGCAGGATTAGCATTTATTATTAATGAATCAGCTGACAAAATATTAATAAAATACTTGCTCCCGAAAGGGATTGCAATGAGAGAGCTTGGGATTTATTCTGCTTGCTATAAGTTGTCTATTTTTATGACATTGTTTGTTCAGGCATATAGATTTGCTGCGGAGCCATTTTTTTTTAATCAATTTCAGAATCCAAATGCCAAAAAAATATATGCCCTTATGTTAGANGTTTTTGTTCTATTTGGGTTGTCCATTTTTTTATTTGTAACATTATATATTGATACGATTAAATTGATTATTCCTAANAATTTATANCACGAAGGAATTATTATTATTCCTATTGTACTTTTAGCGAATGTATTTTTAGGAATTTACTACAACTTATCTGTCTGGTATAAGGTTACAAATAAAACAAAATATGCAGCCATTATTTCCTCAATAGGCGCATTNTCAACGATTATGTTTAACATATTATTTTTGCCTAAATATGGATATATTGGTGCTGCTTGGACAACTTTAATATGCTATACATTAATGACAGCTATATCTTTTTATTTGGGTCAAAAACATTTTAAAATAGCGTATAACATTAAGTCTATTATTTTATATTTTGTAATTGCATTATGTATATTTTGGCTCAGTGAATTTTNTTCATATTCCACATATATGAATATTCAAATTGATAATACGATATTATTCGCATTATACCTTATATTTATATTTTGGCAGCTGAATAAAGTGATGAAAAAAAAACATATTTAACAGTTTATTCTTATGAAGATAGGCATACTTAATAAATCAAAAAACCCACACCCAGAATACAAGACACCGGGCTCTTCAGGATTAGACCTGAGAGCAAGCATTCTTAAAAGCATTACTTTACGGCCAGGGAAAAGAGTTNTTGTTCCAACAGGGATTTACATTGAATTACCAAAAAACTTAGAGGCTCAAATTCGACCAAGAAGTGGTTTAGCATTAAAACATGGAATAACAGTTTTAAACACACCCGGAACAATAGACTCAGACTATAGGGGAGAAATACTAGTAATATTAATTAATTTATCTCAAGAAGAATTCAAAATTAATAATGGAGAAAGAATTGCACAATTAGTTATTGGTAGAGTCGAGCGTATTANATGGAATGAAATTACATTATTAGAAAAAACGGAGAGAGGAAAAGGAGGATTTGGAAGCACAGGAAAAGTATGAATTTAATAATTCCAATGGCTGGAAGGGGGACTAGATTACGCCCACAAACTTTAATTACGCCCAAGCCATTAATAGAAATAGCAGGCAGAACCATTATTCAAAGAATAGTTGATATTGTTTCGAAAAAATCTAAGAATAAAATTAAAAATATAGGATTTATCATTCAGAAACAAGACANGAAAGTAGAAGAAATGCTAAAACTGATTGGTAATCAAAATAATATCAATGTACATATTTTTTATCAAACAGAAGCATTGGGCACAGCGCATGCAATATATTGTGCTAAAAAAATATTATTTGGTCCAGTTCTCATAGTCTTTGCCGATACGCTATTTGACACCAAGCTAATAATTCCTGAAATGACAGACGGTTGTGTCTTTGTAAAAGAAGTAGAAAATCCCAGTGCGTATGGTGTTGTTAAGNTAAATCAATCAGGAGAAATTATAGAGTTTATTGAAAAACCAAAGGAGCTTATTTCAAATTTAGCTATTGTCGGCATTTATTATTTTAAAGACGGGACTCTTTTGGTAGATGAGATTAAATATATTTTAGATAAAAATATAATGATAAAGGGCGAATATCAAATAACCACAGTTTTAGAAAACTTAAAAAATAAAAACCTAGTGTTTGTTCCCCATAAAATTGACAAATGGTTTGATTTCGGAACACCTCTAAACTTATTAAAATCACATGCTGAAATATTAAAGAAAGAAACACCAGTTATTAGCCATCAAGTTAAAAATAGCACCATCATAGAGCCATGTTATATTGCCGATGACGCTCAAATCACAGACTCAATTATAGGCCCAAATGTTAGTGTTGGATCAGGTACAATTATTAAGTCCTCAAATATTAAGAACACCATTATACAATCTAACTCTAAAATTGAAGGAGCCACATTTAATCATTCAATTATTGGAAATAATGTAGAGTATAATCAAAATTTTAAGAGTGTAAATATTGGTGATTACACTACCTTTAAATAAGAATATGGACAAAAAATATATCATTACCTTAATTTTAATAAGTCTTTTTGTTGTTGGATCTTCACAAGATAGTCAAAGCGCTATATCAAACGATTTGCTAACTAAAGACAAACAAGTTGATGAAGTAGATAAAAAATTTATACATTTTTATTTTCAAGCAGAAAAAAACAAANTGCTGGAAGAATATAATGAAGCCCTTATAGCATATGAAAAATGCATATCATTAATTCCCAAAGAGCCAGCCCCATATTATCATATAGCAAAACTCTATTTATATATTTTTCAAGACATAGATAATGCAAAGGACTACATAAATGAAGCTATAGCAATCAACCCTAACAATGAATGGTATTATTATGAGTTATTATCTATATATAGTATCGAGAATAATCTAACAGGTAAATTGGATATATATTATAAATTAATTGATTTTAATTCAGATAATATTTTCTATTATTTGGAAGCAATTAATTTATTAATAGATTTAAAAAAGTATAGCAACGCAGTCAAGTTTATTAAAAATACACAAAAAAAACTAGGTGTTAGCAATGAGCTATTATTAGCTTTAAAAGATGTTTATTTAGCTGAAAATAATTTTAAAGAAGCAGAAAAAATAGGTAAAAGATTAACTGAAAGATCTTCAATTTTTTTTAATGATTTAGCGGAAATTTACATGTATTTTAATGATTATGATAATGCTATTAAATCATATAGTAAATTATTAGAAAGCGATTCAGACAACCCGAAAGCAATTATTGCTTTACATNCAATTTATTCTAACAAAGAAGATNTTGAGGGTCAAGAAAAATACTTACTTAAAATAGCCCAAAGTGATCAAATTAATATTGNAATCAAAAAAGAAATTTTTTATAATTTATTGTTGAGCAATAAATATAAAGCATACCCACAATTTAAAATAATGATCGAAAGAGCAATTCGTCTTCATCCAAAAGAACCATTATTTAATTTGATGCTTGGAGATATCTATGCAAAAGAAGGCAAGTCTACAAGTGCCATTAAACATTATTATTTATCCCTAAATTCAGGTATAATAAAAGACGATTATATTTATACTAAATTAATAGAAATTTATTGGCAAACAGAACAGACAGATTCAATTATAGAGGTTTCAAAAATAGCAATAGAGCGCTTCCCCTTTACCCCAATGTTTTACTATTATCAAGGTGTAGCATTTTCAAATAAGAAAGAACACGAATCGTCTATAAACACTTTAATAAAGGGTAAAGAATTTATTTTTGACAACGAACCACTTGTTTCTGATTTTTATTCTCTTATTGGTAATTCTTACCATGAATTAAATAATCACCCACTATCGGATGAAGCATATGAAAAAGCTTTGCAGCACAACCCAAATAATACATATGTATTAAATAATTATAGTTATTATCTTTCAGTTCGTGAAGAAAAGTTATTGCTAGCAAAGGACATGATTATAACATGTATTGAACTTACAGCCAATGAGCCCAACCCATCATTTATTGACACATATGCTTGGATTCTTTATAAATTAGGAGAGTATAGTTTAGCTAGAATAGAAATAGAAAAAGCTATAGAATTAGAACAGAACAGCTCGGTTATTTTAGACCACTATGGAGATATATTACGCGCATTAGGTCTTGTCAGTCAAGCAAAATTGCAATGGGAGAAAGCCCATAAATTGAACACAGAAGATTTGCAAATTAAAAAAAAATTGAATGAATAAGGTTTTAATACTTGGCTTGATATTGTTTTTTTCAAGTTGTCAAATTTTTAATATAAAAAGACCTGCACACGAAAACCAATTAAATAATATGGTTATTTATGCAAATATTCAAACAGTCCCAGCGTTTTTAAATGAATTAAAGCTTAATACAAAAATTAATATCTCTACTGACTCTATGTCAATTACTGCTTATCCTATTATGGGCTTAAATCTAGGAACCATTGTAGTTAAGGACCAGATGATTCTAATAAATCAAAAATTAACTAATACTAGAGATTCTATTATAATTGGTAATATTGATGCACAGTTTAGTTTCCAAAATTTTAAAAAATCAGTGATACAATCTGAACTACGTAAAGACACAGTTCTTTATCAGAATAGTGCTTTTCGACTTGTTTTTACGGATTACAAAAATGTAGAAAACTTTTTTTTTCCTGAAAAAATAATTTACTCAACAAGCAATAGGCCATCTCCCAATTTAACAGAAAACACAATTTTAGTAGAGTATAAGTCTGTGAGATATAGAAATGAAAATTAATATGAGGATTAAAATTATTTTAGTTTGCATAACATTTGTTTCTTATATACAGGGACAAGAATATCATGAACTTTTAGATAAAAAAGAAAAACTTATTAAAGAATCAAATTTTCTTAATACAGTTTTAGCAGAAACCCAGTCTTCACAGCAATATACTTTAGAGTCGTTAATTATTTTAAATACAAAAATTAGTGTTCAAGAAAAATTATTGGAAGTTTTGACAAAAGAATTTAAAATCTTACAAACACAAGAGAAAGAAATAGAGGGCAATCTAAATAGCCTAATAAAAGAATTAGACTTGCTTAAAAAAAATTACTCTACTCTTATAATATTAACCCACAAATCCCTAAGGAGCTATAATAAGTTGTTATTTTTTTTATCTGCTACTAGTTTTAATCAGCTAGTAAGGCGGTTGTACCATTTTCGCCAATTAGAAGTTAATCGAAGAAATAAGTATGTAGAGATAGAGAGTCTCCAAAAACAAGTTGTAGAAAAGAAAAAACTAATTCTTCAAAAAAAGGCTAAACAATCAGATTTGACATTTGCTAAAAACACCAAATTAGAGAATTTAAAAAAATCAAAGAACATCAAAGAAAAAACGATAAAGGTTTTAAAAAACAAAGAGGATTCAATAATGAAAGCTATAAAATTAAAAGAATTTCAAACCAACAAAATAACAGAAGAAATACTATCAATTTTGGAAAAAAAAGCTAACAAATCTGATAATTTAACTCCCGAATTAAAACTAATATCTAATAATTTCTCCTCAAATAAAGGGCGTTTACCTTGGCCAGTTTTAACAGGATCTATAGTTAGTAAATTTGGAAAAATACCACATCCAGTGCTCTCAGGTATCACAATTATGAATAACGGGATTGAAATTTCAACAAATAACAATAAAGTTAGAAGCGTTTTTAATGGAGAGGTTAGTAAAATAATTGTATTGCCAACAGGGTTAAAGGTTGTTATTATTAGGCATGGAGACTATTTAACAGTATATTCTAATTTATATCTAGTAAATGTTAATGTAGGGCAGCAGATACAAACAAAACAAAATATTGGAGAATTATATAGGAACACAAGCAGAGAAAGTAATATATTAGGGTTTCAAATTTGGCAAGATCGTCAAAAATTAAATCCTTCTAATTGGATTTCACACCATTAAAACAAAGGAATATTTATAATTTTATTTAAATTTGAATTATGAAATTAGAGACATTACTTTTTATAGGTTCACAAGAAATAATTATTATAGCTGTAATTATTTTATTATTATTTGGTGGAAGAAAAATTCCAGAGTTAATGAGAGGATTAGGTTCTGGAATTAAAGAGTTTAAGCAAGCTTCAAAAGAAGATAGTTCTGCTGAGACCACATCAGAAAAAGACAATAAAGAATAATTAATTTTGAAATATTATAATTCTTTAAAACAAATTCGTCAAGAAATTGCTTCGAACACATTGTCCTGTAAAAAATTAGTAGAAGGATACTTAGAGAACATAGCAGCCCAAAAACATATTAACGCTTTTATTGAAACATACAATGTAGAAGCTATAAATAGAGCTTGTTTGATCGATCAAAAAATAAAAAATAAAACTGCCGGTAAATTAGCAGGGCTTGTCATTGGTATTAAAGATAATATTTGTTACAAAGGACATAAGTCAGCAGCAGCATCAAAAATACTCCAGAAATTCGAATCAACATATTCAGCAACAGTAATTGAAAGATTAATTTCAGAAGATGCAATTATTTTAGGTCGATTAAATTGTGATGAGTTTGCTATGGGTTCTAGTACAGAGCATTCATTTTATGGACCAACTCAAAACCCAATCGACCCCCTGTATGTTCCTGGAGGATCTTCTGGAGGGTCTGCGGCGGCAGTCAAAGCAAATCTATGTCATGCTGCACTAGGCACAGACACAGGCGGATCTATACGTCAACCCTCTGCTTTTTGTGGTGTTTTTGGGCTGAAACCTACATATGGGCTAGTCTCTAGACATGGACTGATAGCATATGCATCATCTTTCGATCAAATAGGTCCAATAGCAAAATCCATTACAGACATTGTAGAAATAATGAATGTTATTTCTGGAAAAGATGATTTTGACAGTACTTGTATATCTAAAAGTATGGCAGAACAGCCAACACCTAAAAATACTTCTCAGCATAGATTTGCTGTCATTAAGCAAGCGTTAGAGTTTCCAGCGATTAACAAAGAAATTAAAATTCATTTTGAGAAATTAATTGATAAAATTAAAAAAGCTGGACATAGAGTAGACTATATAAATTTACCATTATTAGACTACTTAGTTCCAGCATATTATATATTAACAACTGCAGAAGCCTCATCCAATTTATCTCGGTATGATGGTGTTAAATATGGACATCAAGAGGATGAAAAAAAAATAGATTTATTAATTAGCAAGACTAGGACTAAGGGATTTGGAACAGAGGTTAAAAGAAGAATTTTATTAGGCACATTTGTCCTTAGTGAAGGCTACTATGATGCTTATTATTCCAAAGCACAACAAGTAAGAAAATTAATTAAAGATGAAACAAAATCTATATTGTCTAAACATGATTACATATTGTTGCCAACAACACCTAATTTACCATTTAAGATTGGCCAACAAAATAGTCCAACAAAGCTATACAATGAAGACGTATTTACTGTTCAGGCTAATTTGTCTGGTCATCCTTCGTTAGCGATTCCTATGTCAATGACACAAAACAATTTTTTTTCATCGGCCCAACTCATTGGTCCATATTTCTCCGAGCATCGCATGCTCCATATTGCTGATACATTGATTAACAATTAAACACAAATAATGAGACAGCTATTTTTTTTAATAATATGTATTAGCCATAATACTTTTTCACAGATAGACATAAAAACACCCATTTTAAAACCAGATATTATTTTAGAATATGATATAGCACTTAAATACAATAACCCCGTAATATCTAAGAAGGTAGCCAAAGAAACACTGTATAATGAAGATATAATTAAACACCGGATAGATTCTTTAAACGACTTAACACCTCTTAACTTAGTTTATAATAAAGTAGTGGCTCAACATATAAAGTTTTATTTGATCCAGAGAAAAGATCAGGTCAGTAAACTTTTGTCACTTGCAGAGTATTATTTTCCAATTTTTGAAAAATATTTAGATCAAAATGAATTGCCATTAGAATTAAAGTACCTACCCATTATTGAATCTTCATTAAATGCAAATGCAAGATCTTATGCAGGTGCAGTTGGTTTATGGCAATTTATGTATCCAACTGCTAAAGAATATGGTTTAAGAATAAATTCCTATTTAGATGAAAGAAAAGATGTTTATAAATCAACACAAGCAGCTTGTAGCTATTTAAGTAAAGCACACAAAGTGTTTAATGATTGGGATCTTGCGCTTTCTTCATATAATGCAGGTCGGCGAAATATTACAAAGGCGATTAGAAGATCGGGGGGTGTTTTTAATTATTGGGAGCTNCGACCATTTTTACCAAAAGAAACCCGNAATTATATTCCATCATTTATTGCAGCACTTTATGTNATGAATTTTGCNNCTGAACATGGAATATATAAATCTAANGANAANATATTTGCATCATATGAAATAGATACAGTTTATGTAAAAAGGCCAATTAAAATNTCACATTTNGCAGAGATNCTTCAAGTAGACACCCTGCTTTTAGAGCGATTAAATCCNNCATATAGAATNAAGCTTATTCCTTCNATTAAAGCAGAAAATTTCCCTNTTGTGTTACCCTATGATAAANTTGGATTATTCATTACAAANGAAGAGACTATTTATCAAAAGCTAGAATCTATGGAATTAGCAGAAAAATTAGATTACCCAGAATTCACAGATATTGAAAAAATAAGATATAAAGTTAAAAGCGGAGATTANTTAGGNAAAATTGCTAAAAAAAATCAATGTACAGTCAAAGANATTATGCTCTGGAATGATTTAAAAAGCCATAATATAAAAGTNGGGCAAAGATTAAATATTTATAAAACAGTTAAATAGNNATTCGTTGACAAAAANACAGAGATACATTATTATTATTATATGTGGATTATCAATNACTCTATTTTTAAATAAATCAAATATTAAAAANGAGNTACCAAACTCTATAGGAGACCCACTAGAATTGGTNTTAGTAAAGNGCCANGAAGATTTCAGTCCNGATTTTTTTAAAAAATTCAAAGAACTTTTAACAGTGAGTATTGGGCCAGCCCCACAGNTAGAGTCGATGTTAAATATAATAGAGATAGAAAAAAATGCATTTAAAGGNATTTTCCAACGACATCAAAATATATTAATTATATCAAAGGCGGATAAATTTAAAATTAAACTAAAACACAATTTATTTGCTACCAATCAANTTGTTGTNTTTATAGAGTGCCCNTCTTTCNNCATGCTTAATGCTAAAAGAAAAGANATTATGAAGATAGTTTATAAAATTAAANAGGTTGAAATGAAACGACTATCCGTNAAGTTTCAGAACTATTCAAATATTGATTTACAAAAAAAAATCGAACAACAATATGGTNTNCTGGNAANGGTTCCAAAAGANTTTTTTTTAGCATACAATGANTTNGATATTNTTTGGGCAAGGCGAGAAACAAAAAAAATAAGTCAAGGAATTTTTATAAGCAATGCNCCNAACACCATTGAAGNNGCAAATCAAAATGANAAAATTCTAGAANTNNTGGACTCTATTATACAGTTGCATATTTCAGGACCCAAAGAGAATTCNTATATGATAATTGANAAGAANGCTCCNATCCAAATAGACAGTATTATAATANATAATANGACTTGCNTTAAAANACAATCTCTTTGGAGNATGGAAAATGATTTTATGGGAGGAGTTTTTAATATATATTATTTTAATTCGAAAGAATTAAAAGCCCCCCTACTAATATATACTTATTTGTATGGTCCNGGAGAAGAAAAAAAGATTCCACTAATTCAGTTAGAGGCAATNATCAACACATTTAAAATAAAGCANGTTTAAAAAGTATATTTANCAGAGAAAANAAAATTCCTTCCTGGAGCACTAATTCCAGAACTAAATGTTTTATAATGGGCNTTTAAAATATTGTCAACNCCNANATTTAATNGAATATTTTCAGANATATCATATTGTGTNCCAAAATTAAGAACAAACCAGCTTGGTNAGCCCGCCCAACTTTCNTCTTCTGTTTCGGAATNAAGACCNAAATAAGGAGTTTCATTTANATTATCAACTCCTGCTTCATCGAAACTNTCAGGGTCTTTCGANCCTGAATATANACATAACAATCGNAGNTTCCACTTATTAANNCTTTGNAAAAGTTCTATNCTGCCAAAATTAGGAGGTATGTGGGCTATTGGTCCAGCAGTTTTTTCAGCATTAANCCCTCTTGTCATATTAAAATCAGCTTTTAATTGAAAGTTATTAATGATNGCATTCATTCCAATAGTCATTCCGTATATTCTAATTGGGCTATCTGAATTTTGATTAGCGAATGTATATACCATTTCATCATCATACCAAATTTGATTAGCTAACCATGGANNTCCNTGAGGATCAGGATTTAAGTTTACTTTGACAGAGTCTTTAATAATAGCATTATTTAATAATGTTAAAAACCCCACGCCATAAACNGAAGTATTATTAAGTACACGCTTTGTGACAGAGATTTCTTGAGANAATGAATGTTCAGTTTTTAAATCAATATTAGGAATAGTAATATTACTTCCCTTTTTGAANACTTTGAGCATATCATCTACGTTTGGNGAGTGAAAACCTTTAGATGTAACGGAACTTACTTTCCAGGTNTCATTTGGGTAATACAAAAATTTAATATTNCCTGACAGCACATTTGAGNTAGAGGACAACTCCAACCCTTCNATATTNAANAGTGGACGNCTTAAAGAGTCAGGAAAACTTCCTTTTATTTGAGAGAATGTATAGCGAAGACCCCCTTCNAATTGTAACNTATTCGAAATAGGTTGTAAGATATTAAGATAATATGCTGTNCTAAATAAACTGGAACCATTAGGAGGGTATCGTGTATCCCCTACTCCCCANAGATTTTCCTNATTAGGGGNTGCTTCAGAGTTAACATCATTGTAGATTGTCTCAGATCCAAAGCACCAATTGCCTTTCTGAATATTNGTNTTAANGCTGTAAATATTAACAGTCTCATATTGATGTGTAGGATANTCATATGAATCAGGTGTATTTAAGTAATCNAAAAAGTCATCTAAATACCATTTATGTCGNGATTCTTTAACTTTCTGATAACCTAATATAAAATCAGCTCGATCAAAATATAAAGCANTNTGTTTATTATCAAAAAAAGAAAATTTAACACTACTAAAAAACCGCTCTTGTGGACCATAATAATAGGAATGAAATTTTAAACTTTCACNAGCTAAACATANNCTNTCGANACTTAGATTACAAATATCATCACCATCATTNAGCTTATCAAATCGGGGTATATTCGATGATGTTGAGTATTGAATATTGGANGTTAATCTAGATTTATCACTAATCTTAAAAATCATTTTATTAAATATATCATATTGAGAATAGCCAANNCCTTTTTGAATANTTGGATTNGAATTACANACAATATTATTATCATTNTCNANATAATGATGTACTAATCCCCAATTNGAATATCCGTGTGGACGCCACTCTCCCATTTTNAGATCTCCAAATTGCTTNAAAGAAAAACTNGTNACAGTAGAATATTTTTCAGATTCAAAAATAATAGAGGNGTTATTTTTAAAACCATTATATGCGGAATTATAATTTGAGGATAGTTCTCCAGACCATNTTGGGTCAGAACGAAAAAAAANCTCACGAGTATTCATATTNATAATCCCTCCAAGAGCATCACTTCCATATAACACTGAACTAGGCCCAAAAANAATTTCAATATCTTCTAAAATNTGATCATCAATGGTAATAATATTTTGCAAATGNCCTGATCGATAAATAGCATTATTTAACCTAACACCATCAAGGACTAATAAAACTTTATTTGCCTCAAATCCNCTTANATTTGGGCTNCCCCCACCCATTTGGCTACGCTGCACACTCACTCCACCANTTTTTTCCAATATATCNGCTGGAGTTGACGCANTTAATGTCTCGATATGNTCTTTTGTNATATATATTTTTTTTTCAGCAACATTAATAATATTATCAACATTTTTTTGATCATTAATGACCACATCTTTCAGCATNTTATACTCTNTTTCNAANTCAATAAATGCATNAATATNCGCTTTAACTATTTTTTTTAATTTATAATTCGGATGTTGAAAANANACAGTATCATAAGCNAAAAATCNACTTAGATTAATTACCCCATCACTNTTTGATAAAGCACTTTTCGTTTTAGACAGATTAAATGCAGAGACATTTGNAATTGGATTTTTTTCACNATCAATTACAATAAGCTGTTGGGNAAAGGATANNAAAGAATANCAAAAAATAATCCAAAATAANNNATGTTTCATNATGATAACATTTTCTATTTATTTATGCAAATATCATACCAAATCTTGTTTTAAGCAAGCTCTTTTAAAACTCGAANAGATTTTAACTTTGTTAAGTCAGTTAAGTGGGTAGANATATATATAANCATATAATTAAATAATTTTAAATTTAAATCGNNTGNNATCTTATAAGACGGCAATGAATTAAANTTTAATTTTGACAATTGATAAAGAGCATAGCTTTCNNNTTTTGGAATCAATGAGTTATTTTTTATTGTATTTGGGNTTTGAATAAATTGTCCNTGNTCAATACTCAATACAGNGTTGTCTNNTTCTGAAACTTTGGTGTTAAAAGGACTAATACCAAGTATCTCACAAAACTTAATTAAAAAAAGAGTNTCAAANCCTNTATTATAGANNGGAGCATTATCCAAGTATTTAAATGAAGATATGATAAACTCATAAATTAAAACACTAGGTTCATTTANGCATTTATTTAAAATTTCACATAGAACCATTGCAACTTGAATTTTAGNTGTATTAGTAGACAGGCTATTATAAACATAATTAATTTGAACATCTTTTAAATANAATAAAGTTTGTTGCTTAGAATTTTTATATGTTATTTCAGCCATAGTTAGTATTTGTGACAAAGGAATTTGTGATTTGTTTTTTGTGATAATACATGAAATTAAACCGGCTTTTTTNGTAAATATTTTTACAATTAATTTTTTATCCCTGAANGGATATNCTCGCAATACGATNCCGCTAGTAGTAATAAACATAATTAATTATAAATAAGAACTTTTTTTACAATGCTAGTTTCAAAATCAGNNGATGTGCATAAAAATAAATATACACCNGTNCTTACGTCAGNACCATCGAAATTAGNACCATNCCATAATGCAGTGCCTCCAACAGATTGTGTTTCAAAAACTAAGTTNCCAGAGATATCNGTAATTTTTACATTAGTTTNATCACTTAATCCGGTAATAGCAATATTTCCCGAATAATTTTTTCTNACAGGGTTAGGAAAGACAACAACGTCAGTAAAAGNNTCGTTTGAAACAGTAGCATTTGATCTATANGAGCAAAGACCTTTAGCTGTAGCAAAAAAAACCTCGCCGGANANATTATTAACACTAATTGCTTCCACNGTATTGTCTAGTAGNGGNCTNTTTTCNTCNGTGAAATTATATATTTGAGATGTTCCGTCTTCAGAAATTAAAAAGACNCCATTTGTTTTNGTGCCAATCCACTTTCTATTACCACCATCAACGGCAATATCTAGAATTTCNGTATTATTAAATAATCTTTCTACATANCCATCTTCTGTTTCAATTAAAATATATTCTGCACTATATGATGNATTATTAAATATTTCATCAGGAAAATAAAAAACAGATAAACCNTGANNCGTNCCNACCCAGATAGACTGACTATGATCTTCTATGAAACAATTAACAGTNCCGCTTGCTAAACCNTTGGAAGCATTAAGTTTTTTAGACACGACACCTTTNCCTTGTTCTTTTGCAACCAATATNCCNTTATCNCNTATTTGTATCCATTNTTGATTATTNCTTGCACACATAATCTTTCCAGCCATANTACTTGTTGGTANTCCAGGAACATTAAANGCNTNCCAGNNATTNTTAGAAAACTTAACAAGAGGACGATTTGTTTGGCTATTTGTNAGCCATAATACATTNTCCTGATCAACATCGANTCCNCCAATTCTAATGTCANNACTTCCAACAATACTTTCAANTACATTNTTTGTGTTTTCAGAGTTATAATGNTTNACCAAAGANTCTCGAAAAAATTCTAACAAACCATTATTCCANGTTCCCACAAAAAATTGATTAGGACTAAATCCACNAGAAACGGCTAATGCGTCATGAATATTTAAATTTATCAACTCTNTAGATTTTGNCCAATGGTTATTTTCTAAAAACGAGACTTCTTGGTAGTTNTATAAATTATTCCAGGGCTGAGTTTTTCCACCATGTGTAAAAACGAGATTTTGNCCATTATTATCAATAGAGCCNATGTTTATTCCTGCTGGTCCGTTGGGAGCAATATACTCCATCGCNNTAATATTATAGTTGTTTGTNTTTTCAGCTAGAACAACCCCTTGCTTNACATCACCTAAAAAAATTTTTTTAGAANTATTATAATTATGTGACAANGTTGCTGATTCAAATGAAAGGNTATTNTTTTTTTTATCAANATCATCACAGTTAACGGACAGGATNTTTTCCGAAAATTCATTTAATAAAATTATTTTNTCAGTATAGTTGTCATTCGATATAATAATTGATTTTNGATTTTCCGGGCTATATTGTATACTTATAATATCACCAGGGACANCAGTNTTNACTGTAAATACATTAGNANTTAAAACAGAAGATGTNTTATGGTTGTTAANTTCAAACANATTATATTCTACCGANCTGGNCCATGTAGAAGGGACAAGTGTGNTAGAATAATCTAGATCAGCAATAATCATTAGNCCTTTACCNCCGTCTTCTTTTTTGTCAAATCCCTGAATCTTTGAGACATTCGTGTTTTCGAGAGTGTAAATATATTGATTAGATTTTGACAATAGTGATACTTGACAATCATTTTGCCAAACGGCATAGTCTAATAAATTATCATTCTTAGAAGCATAAAAAAGCCCCTTGTTTGTTGCGGCAAATATTTTGTTAGAAAGAAAAATATCAGTGTTAATATGTATGCTTTCATCAAACGTATGTACCCCAAAAACCTCTGTAATAGTACCGTCATTTGATAAATAATATGTTTCTTTTACCTCTTTGTTGTCTAGGTCAATCACGACTATTCCAAAAGGGCATGACACATATGCTAAATTATTTTCTACGAAAATATTATTAATTTTTTTATCACCCAAAATACTGGCAGATGCTATGTCTGATATATTAACAATTTCCCAATTTGTTATAAGGTCGATATTTCCATCGTTGTAACCAACAATTAGTTGACCGCCACTGTAATGAAGTGCAGTTATATTTATTGAAGAAAGACCATCTAATTTTGAAAATGAAGTCAGGCTATTGTCAATTTCATTAAATAGAAATAAACCGGATTTTGTTCCAGCATAAAGCGTGTTATTTTTATTAATAACAACATTTATATTTGTGTAATTCAAATGCATTGCCCAATCACCAATTTTTAAATTTTGAGAAAAAGAACCAAAATAAAGACCAAAGACTGCTAAAAAAACAATATACTGCTTCATATTAAAGAATTTTTTAAATATAACGAATATCACTAGTATTTTGGTACATTTGCTAATGTATCTGGCCCTGTAGTTCAACTGGATAGAATGGCAGATTTCGGCTCTGCTGGTTGCAGGTTCGAATCCTGCCAGGGTCACAAGTATCAAGAATCGGCTTTTTAGTTATTGAAAGAGCCTCGATTTAACTTATTAAAATGAAAAAAGTGTTAATATCTTCGTAAATTAGACGGAACATTTATTTTTTATATGAAACAAGCATCCTTCCTCTTATTTTTTTTATGCCTAAGCCCTATCCTAGTGTTTAGTCAATGTGTTGAAGGAGATTGTCAAAAGGGGGAGGGCGAATTTAAATTTAAAAATGGAAGTTATGTTGGAACTTTTTTTAATGGAGAACTGAATGGTCAAGGTTTTTTTTCTACAAAAAGAGGATATTCTTATGATGGTGCATGGTTAAATGGGGCAAAGTCAGGGGCGGGTAAAGAGATTGTTAAGAGGACTTTGATATACGAAGGTGATTTCGATAATAATATGCGACATGGTCAAGGTTTTGCGTTATTCGAAGACACGAAGTACATGCAAGACATAACTTATAGAGGACAATGGTCTGAGGGCGTTGTATGTGGCGAGGGAGAACTCACCTACTCTAGGCAGGTTAAGTATAATAGAACAAAAACTACTGAAAAAAATTGGCTAATAGGAAGCTTTATAAACGGTATCTATCAGGGAAGACAAACTTCAACATATCCAGATGAAATAATATGGGAACCTTTTAGTTTAAAAATGGAAAATTTCCAAAAACATAAAATATTAACAGAAAGAGAGCAAAAAAAATTAAAAAACCCAGCCACAGTTGAAGGTAGCATTATTCTTTCCTGTGAGTGCTTAGAAAACACTCTTATTTTTCAAACAAATGCTATTCTAAGACAAGAGCTATCTTGGTGGTCAACAGAGAATATTCCTTCAAAAACGAAACCAATTATTTTAAACACAAAGCAGAGAGAATTCGACATTATAGAGTGGCACGCTAGATCATTAGCATTAGCATTAAATAAACAAAAATTACCATGTGTTACTGAATCTATGCGTGTTGCATGGTCAGCACTTGAATTAGCAGAAACAGAGGCTATGCAGGTTCGAAAAACGTATTCAGCAGAGACAGCATGGAACCCTAAAAAAGGGATGATAAAAAACAAAAGTCCTCAAGAGAAGTGGGACAATAAAATATCTAAAAAATTAAAGCATTACAACAAGGCTAACACAAAGGTGGTTGCTAAATTAAAAAAGAAGTTAAGTAATGAAGATGGTGGAAGTCAATGTAAGGGTGTGGAGCCAGATATTAATTTTTCTCCGATTAAAAGAACAATAATTAAGGAAGATGTACTTGTAGAAACGGAGCATGCTAATAAAGTCCACCGATCTTTTAGGCCACAATTCCCAAGAAAACAACAATTACAATAATAAAAGCAATTTTTAATAATGTTTTACATCTAAGATTGTATAATTATGAAATAAAATAAATAATATGAAAAAACAGACTTTATATACTTTATTATTTGTACCATTTTTAATATTTTCCCAGATACAAATCAATGAAATATTTGCAGATAATGGCGATTGCTGTTTGGATGATTCGCTAGAAACAGAAGATTTTATCGAGTTAATTAATATAGGAAATTCACCTATAGATCTTGCGGGATATTATTTTGGAGACCAAGATGGTGGCAGTACAATACCTAGTGGCTATCCAGCGCTTACCACTATTAGTGCCGGTGATTTTTTATTACTTTGGTTTGACAATGACCTTGAACAAGGGCCACTACATATCGACGCTAAGCTTAACAACGATGGAGAAACCATTGTTGCTTATGACTCAGAGGGCAACACAGTTATAAATGTTACATATGGTCCTCAAATAGAGGATGTTTCATTTGCCGCATTTCCAGACGGTCAAGTATATGATGATGGTTGGGAATTTACTATGTGCCCAACTCCGGGACTGAGTAATGATGCTTGTCCTCTTGTTGAAGGATGTACAAGTTTCAATGCAGCTAATTATAATTCTAATGCAACGATTGAAGACGGGTCTTGTATTTTTGGCACTTTTTCGGGATTAATGATTAATGAGTATTCTGCAGCTAATTGTAATAATGATGGTGGCGATTGTGGAGACTATGAAGATTGGGTTGAAATATTGAACAATACATCCGAAGCTATAGATTTAGAGGGTTATTATTTAAGCGATAAAATAGACAATCTAATAAAGTGGCAATTTCCCAATTCAACTATAATAGCACCAGGCGAACATCTAATTGTTTATGCTTCTGGGCTTGATCCAGACTTAGAGGTTTCAAGTAATAATACGAGCTTTAAATTAACACAAACAAAGAATAATGAATACATTATTTTATCTAATTCAGATTCAGAGATTATTGATTATAAAAAACTAACTCCACACCAACTAAATCATTCAGTTGGTCGATCTTTTGATGCTAGTTCAGATTGGTCGATTTTTACTAATTCTACGCCAGGATCTATTAATGAAAACCAGACTGCATATGAAGGATATACGGCTTTACCATATTTCAGTTATGAAGCAGGGTTTTATGGTGATCCAATTATTTTAAACATAAACTGTGATTTTCCTAACACTGAAATTTACTATACTTTGGACGGGTCTTTACCAGATGAAAATTCTATTTATTATGGTTATACTGATGCTTCTGGAACATTAATAACAGGCGATAATATTTCTATCGATGAAACTACCGTTGTTAGAGCTGTTGGAATAAGCCAGGGTTCTAATTCTTTAAATAGCTTTGTGGAGTCTAGCACATATTTTATTAACGAATCCCATACTGTTATGGTTCTTTCAATTGCTGGGGAAACGGTGGATGATTTGTTAAATGGGCAAGGCTGGATGAGGCCACAGGGATCATTTGAATTATTTGATTCGTCAGGATTGTTAATGGATAAGGCTGTGGGAGAATTTAATGAACACGGAAATGATTCTTGGGCTTATTCTCAGAGAGGATTTGACTACATAACAAGAGATCAGTATGGTTATAATTATGCTATAAACGATAAGATATTTACCACAAAAGATAGAGAATCGTTTCAAAGACTAATTCTTAAAGCGGGAGCAAATGACAATTATCCATTTACTGGCGGCAGCCCAGCCCACATAAGAGATTCATATGTTCACTCATTGTCGCAAATAGGGGACTTGAGAATGGATGAAAGGTCTCACGAATCGTGCGTGCTTTATGTTAATGGAGAATATTGGGGAGTGTATGATGTTAGAGAAAAAGTAGATGATTTAGATTTCTTAGATTATTATTATGATCAAGGAGAAGGTTATGTAGACTTTTTAAAAACGTGGGGTGGAACATGGATTGAATTTGGCGACAACACAACAGACGACGAATGGGATAATTTAGTGAATTTCATCACTAACAATGATATGACAGACCCCGATAATTATAATTATGTTAAAGGCGTGTATAATACGGGAAGTTTGATAGATTATTTTATTCTAAACTCCTATGTTGTATGTATGGACTGGCTGAATTGGAATACAGGATGGTGGAGAGGTAAGCACCCTGAGGGAGATAAGAAAAAATGGCGATATATTTTATGGGATATGGATGCTACTTTTGGTCATTATATAAATTATACCGGAATACCAGATACTGGCTCAGGTGCTGACCCATGCGATCCAGAATCTTTAGGCGACCCTGGAGGTCAAGGACATGTGCCAATATTAAACGCATTACTGGACAATGATGAATTCATGGCTGACTATATCAATAGGTATGCAGATTTATCTAACACAATTTTCAGTTGTGATTTCATGATTAATCATCTAGACAGCTTAATTGCTATTATTGAGCCTGAAATGTCTCGTCAAATTGATCGGTGGGGTGGCAGCTTTTCTCAATGGGAGAATAATGTTGAGGAGCTTCGAGAATTTATTTTAGAAAGATGTTCTGATGAGTTTGTTGAAGGTATGGAGGAATGTTATGATGTTGAGGCAATGGATATCACAATTATTATTGAGGGAGAGGGAGAAGTAGAAATTAACTCCATAGATTTGGTTCCTGAAAATAGTCCGTGGACGGGAACTTATTATTCAGGGCTACCCATTCAGCTATCAGCCAGCACTAATGACAATGGTGCATTTAATTTTTATTGGGAAGTTGTGCAGGGCGATTTGGTTTTAATAGACCCTACTAATCCAGAAATTATATTTGACTTATCGTCGTCACTAACAATTATAGCGAACTTCGACGCATGTGAATCTGTGCCTACGGATGAAATTATTGGCCCGTCAATAGTGGAAGAAGGATCTATTTGGCAATACACTTTTCCATCTGAATTTACTAATACTTCTGAGTGGTCAGTTACGGGTGGAGAAGTTTTATTTACATCGTCTTTAGAGAATACAATTGGTATTCAGTGGAATTTTGGTTCAGGTGAAGGACAAATTGTGCTGAGTCAATACAATTTCGAAGGTTTGTTAGAATGTTTATTTGTTGATATTCAAATTAATGAAGCTGCTATCAAATATAATTGCGTAAATCAAGAATGTATAGAGGCTCAAGGTGGGCAATATGGAAGTCTTGATGATTGTTTAATGTTTTGTGACGACAACACAGGCATTGATAACGACTCTTTTTTAAATAACAATCTAATAGTGTTTCCAAATCCAGCAACAGATCAGTTAAGTTTAATTGTAACATCGGAAACACTTACAGGTGTTGAGCTGTATAATATAAATGGCAAAAAAGTGCACTCTTGCCTTTCCTGCGACGGCAGGCACAAAGATAGTTTAATTGAACTAGATGTGTCTCATTTAAGCGCCGGAGTTTATGTTTTAATCGTCGAGTCAGCGACTAATCAATCTCGCAAAAAAGTGACCATAAAATAAACCTAAATAACTCACTGTCAGCATTTTAGGCTTATTTTCCACGTGGAACACTACCTCCCCATATGGACCAAAAGAACACTAATGTCAGACGGGGAAACTCCAGAAATCCGAGAAGCTTGTCCAATTGTGGTTGGTTTTATTTTTTGAAGTTTTTCTCGACCTTCACTGGATATTGACTTTAGTTTAGAGTAGCTAAAGTTTTTAGGGATTGTAATGTTTTCAAGTCTATTAAATTTTTCAGCACTTTCCTTTTCTTTTTCAATATAGCCAGCATATTTAAGAGCAATTTCTACTTGCTCTATTGATTCTTCATCTTTCGGGTTTTTAGAAAAAAATGGCTGAAGAGATTCGGCTTGCATAATGTCATTAAAAGAGATGTTGGGTCTAGATAATATTTTAGATAAACGAGTGTTTATATTAATGGTGCTTTCTCCCAGCTTATTTAATTTGGTATTAATTTCTTTTGGGGAGATATTTTTAGTGTGAATCAGTTTAGTCAATTTATCAATGTATTCGTTTTTGAAACGCATCCGATTAATTCTATTGTTTTTTATAAGACCAATTTTCTCTCCAATCGGTGTTAGCCGTATATCAGCATTGTCTTGTCTTAAGAGTATTCGGTATTCAGCTCGCGATGTAAACATTCTATATGGCTCATCCGTTCCTTTTGTAACAAGATCATCAATTAAAACTCCAATATAGCCTTCATTTCTTCGAAGTATCAAGGACTCTTTACCGTCTATTTTCAGGCTCGCATTTATTCCCGCCATCAACCCTTGACATGCAGCTTCTTCATATCCAGTTGTGCCGTTTATTTGTCCTGCAAAGAACAGGTTTTTAATAATTTTGGTTTCTAGGGAATGATTAAGTTGGATTGGGGGAAAGTAGTCATATTCTATCGCATATCCAGGTCTAAATAATTTAACATTTTCAAATCCAGGAATTGCTTGTAGTGCTTTTTTTTGAATTTCTTCTGGAAGGGATGTTGAAAATCCATTAATATAAATTTCACAGGTTCTTCTTCCTTCTGGTTCAACAAAAATTTGATGTCTTTCTTTGTCTTTAAATCGATTAATTTTATCTTCTATTGATGGGCAATATCTTGGCCCAACCCCTTTTATTGAGCCATCAAAAAGAGGCGATTTTTTAAATCCATTTTCCAGTATTTTATGCACTTGTTTATTTGTATAACATAAGTGACATGGCACTTGATTTTGTACACTGGTGTTGTTTAAAAAACTAAATGTTTTTGGTTGTTCGTCTCCGCGATCTTCTTCCAGTAAATTAAAATTTATAGTTCTGCCGTCTACTCTGGGCGGGGTTCCAGTTTTCATTCTGCCAGTTTTAAATCCTGCTTTTTTAAGTGAAGCAGAAATTCCATATGATGCTGATTCTCCAGAACGACCTCCTTTAAATTGTTTTTGTCCAACATGGATTTGACCATTTAAAAAAGTGCCATTTGTTAAAATAACACACTCACTATTTATTTTAATTCCTAGTGCTGTGACAACTCCTTTGATTCGACCTTTTTCGATAATTAAATCAATCACCATGTCTTGCCAGAAATCAACATTGTTAGTGTTTTCTAATCTAAAGCGCCATTCCTCAGCAAACCTCATTCGATCACTTTGTGCTCGCGGACTCCACATTGCTGGACCTTTAGATTTATTGAGCATTTTAAATTGAATCATTGTTTTATCGGTGATTTCTCCTGAGTAGCCACCCAATGCATCAATTTCTCTTATAATTTGGCCTTTTGCAATGCCTCCCATTGCTGGATTGCAAGACATCTGTCCAATTGTTTGCATATTCATGGTTATTAGCAAAGCTTTTTTTCCAAGATTTGCAGCGGCAGCAACAGCTTCACATCCAGCATGACCGCCTCCAACCACAATTATATCGTATTTCTCTTTAAACATACTTTAATCGTCTTCTATGTGCATATTTTCTTTCTCCGCCATCACACCCCTTTCTTTTTGAGTTTTGTCATTAAATCCAATTAGGTGAAGCGCGCCATGAATCATCACACGTTTTAATTCTTTTGCTAATATAGTCTTATATAGCTTTTTATTTTCTTTTACTCGATCAATACTGATAAAAATATCACCAAAGACAAGAGGTTGATTGGAGGTTTTTATAAAATTTGGAGGAGTACTGTTAAATGAAATTACATCTGTCAAGTAAGATTTTCCAAGATACTTTTTATTTATCTTTTGAAGATATTTGTCTGAACAGAATATAAAATTTAAAGTGCCCACGCTCCACCCCTCTTTTGATAAACAAAATTCAACCCAACGTTTAGGAGGCAGACCATATTTAAACTTGCCTATTCCTTCAAAAAAGTAATTTACTCTATTCATATACAGTATTCATAATTATTGTAACATTAAATTAAAATACCTGTCGACCTTATTCTTATAATATGTATTTAAAGATGGGGGTGTTGTTTTTAACATTTCAGTTTGTTTTAATTTCTCCCGCTCATACTTTTCATAAACATCTTGAATAATTCGTTCATATTCTGTATTCGAAAATTTAGATTCTCTTTTTTCGTCTTCGCCTTGCTCTCTTAATGCTTCCTCTACTTTTAATAATCGCGTTATAATATCTTTTTGTCTCGATAAAGATTCTATAGTTAATTTTTTGTTTGCAATATCCTCTTCGGTTTTTTTCATATCCTCAATAGCATCTTGCAGAGCCTTAAAACCATCTTTATCATTCATGTCTCCTTTTAATTCTTCTAACGATTGTCGAATAAGCTCTTGTTTTGCTAGCATTTCAACTAATTTTTTAGACATTCCTTCATTCCCCATGCCGTTTTTATTTCCTTCTTTCATTTGTTTTTGCATCTCTTTTAAATGATCGCTTAATTCTTGCTGCATCTTTTTTAAATCACTTGGTTTTGGCGAACCTTTTCCGGGCTTTTCACATTGTTGAGTGCTAGGTAAATCACTGGCTAATTCTTGTTGCATTTGCTCTAAAATTGTTGACAATACAACTGCTAAATTATTGGCCGAAGTCATAATAAATTGTTGGTCTTGAACTGCCTTTAGTGTTAGTCTTTCTCGCAGATAATCGATGGCAGATGCTGTTTTTTTATCAATAGCATTAATTTCTCTATTAATTTTTGAAGATACTTGGGGGACACGTTTGCTTAGTGCAAATAAAGAGTCTTCAATGACACGAGCAGCATCTCTTAGATTTTGTTGGTCATGCATAAGTTCTACATATCTTGGGTCATCTTTGTCAAGAGCTTCGAATTCTAACAAGATATTTTCCTCTTCAATAGAAAAATAAACCAAATTTTCAAGTATTTGGCGCAACACATCCATGTCTTCATACTGTTGACTCTTCTCATTTTCTTTTTTCATGCTCTTAAAAAGATTTGCTAGCTCCCCTAATTTTTCACTAGTCTTTTTTTGTGATTTACTAGCTCGTTTTTTATTCTTTTTTTCTAGATTTTCAGTCCCCTCCTCCAGACTTTGTTTGATTTCGTCTTCTATTTCTTGTGTTTGCTCCAAGTTGTTTTTGTTTTCCAGTTCACGATTTAATCGTTTCATTTCTTGAATTTCATTTCTTATGTTTTGAAACTCTTCTGCATGTTTTTTCTGGTTATTTAATTTTTCTTGAATAGTTTTATCCTTTTGTTCAGCTAACATAGACTGGGCTTTTTCTAATTCTTCGATATTGTCTATAATACTTTCTAATTTTTGGTCAAATTCTACTTGTTTTAAAATTTCCAAATTTCGATCTAATTCTTTTTCGATATCTTCATTAGATAGCTGTAAATCTTTTAATTTTTGTTGTAGCTCATTCTTGTCTAATTCATTTTTTAATTCATTTAATTCTCGATATAAATCTTTCATTTCATCGGGCATAATCTCATCAAATAATTCTTGTAGTGCTTGTTGCTTTTTTAGTATTTCTTCTGTCGGAGGAGATGTTGAATTTAATTGTTCAAAATTCAATTTAGAGGTGTTTTGTAAATCTTCTATTTTTTTCTCTAGGTTAGCTTGTTTTTCAAGTATTTGCTCCAATCGTTTTCTATCTCTCCAATCTAAAGAGTCTTTTTCAATTAATTCTTTTTCAAAGTCTGTTAATTCTTTTTCGAGATTTTTGAGCATGGATATTTCACTAGTTATATCATCTTTTATTGCTTGATTATTTTCTTCATATTCTTCTTGCGTCTCTTGTTTTGTTGGGGCATTTAGTGTCAGTGTTTCACTTTGTGTAGTTTTATAGCCATTTTTCGAGTCATTATCTCTCACAATCAAATAAAAATCCATAGACTCCCCAGGGTTTAGCATGGAATTTGGAGATATCATTGGCTCTAAAAATGGCTGTGATCGAAGATGTTCATTAATAGCAATACTTTCTTTTATAACTGTATCTCGATTAAGCCCATAAATCGTTCTAACAGATTGCAAACTAAAAAAACCATAGTCATCACTAATAGTCCCGTTTACAAAAGCCATATTGTTAATAGTATCTTTTCGATTGATTGAGATGGTGGGATATCTATCTGTGATTATTTTAATATGATAGAAGGAGGTGTCAATGAAAGAAACTTTTGAATTAGCTAGTGTAATTCGATAATCACTCTCTTTTTTAATCGTTTTTTTCACTTCAAAATAACCATCTACTTTATTAGAAATAATATTGGAATTTCCATCTATTTTGAAATTTAAAGTATCGGTTTGCTCTGCTTTAATTTTCCAAACCAACAGGCTGCCTTGTGGCACGGTAATAGAGCCGGTATTTTTTTTAATTTCGGATTTAAGTCCAGTATAATTCGGAGGTATAATTGTAATTTCAAGATTTTCAATTTCGGGTCTTCCTAATACATTGAGGCTATACTCCCTAGAGTATTCGTTGTTTGCAGACAAATAGAATGATAGATTTCCTGTTACCTTTGCAAAGGTATAACTATATATTGCTTCGGAGCTTTTATTCATTTTTTTTGTTCGACCATTATAATTTATATAGACTTCTTTAGGCAGTTCGGAGCCTGTAATACTAACATCTAATTGAAAATTATTTTTTTCAACAACACTAAGGGACTTATTATCTATTGAAAAATAGAAAGGAGCAGGTTTTTCAAAATAAGTGTTATAATTAATAATTCGAAGGGTGCTATCAGAAATTACTTGTTTATTTCCAGAGAGAAGTAGCAATATAATTATGATTATTGGAATAGTTAAGTATTTGGAATAATTAATAGTTTTTCGCCAGTCAATAGCATGATTAAAAGGGGTTAATTCAATATCTTTTATTTTTTGATCGATGCTTGCGTGAATTAAGCTTTCACTGCCAGAGGTGATACTTTTAAGCTCCAAAATATTAGTTAACTTATCTGAAACTTCGTCGAAATGGACACCAATAATTTTCGCAGCTTCTTCATGTGTGAGTGATTTACTTAATCGAAGCATTTTAATAGCGGGGGTAATGATAAATTTTATAATAACGAATGTGGCTATAGCACAGTAGCTCCAAAAAAGAATACTCCGGATTATGGTGTTAAAAAAATTAAAGTGCTCAATAGCACTAAATATAATTAAGGTAGATATTAACCCTAACAGTGAATATATACATCCTCGGAGAATTAAGTTTTTATAATATTCTCGGATGAACCTATTTAATTTTTTAATTAGTCTTTCGTAGCCTTTTTGCATAAGGCAAAAATAATAATAAACACAAATCTGAGATAAGATGATTTAATTATATTTGTTTTCTGAATAGTATATATGGATACAATTAATAGGCCAATAAGAGTTCGTTTTGCCCCTAGTCCAACAGGGCCTTTGCATCTAGGTGGGGTTAGAACGGCTCTATATAATTTTTTGTTTGCTAGAAAACATAGTGGTAAGTTTATTTTACGTATTGAAGATACTGATCAAAAAAGATTTGTTTCAGGTGCAGAAAAATACATTGTTGAATCTTTAAATTGGTGCGGCCTAACTCCTGATGAGGGCCCTGAAATTGGCGGTGAATATGGTCCATATAGGCAGTCGGAGAGAAAATCGATGTATACTTCTTTTGTTCAGCAATTATTAGAATCAGGTCATGCTTATTATGCTTTTGATACACCCCAAGAGCTTGACAATATGAGAGAAAACATGAAGGCGTCAGGAGTCCCCTCCCCAACATATAATAGCATTACGCGGTCTAGCATGAAAAATTCGCTTACTCTTCCCACCGAAGAAACAAAATCTCGTATTCAAAATGGAGAGAAGTATGTCGTTAGAATAAAAATGCCTAGAAATCAAGAAATTAAATTCCAAGACCAAATTAGGGGTTGGGTTAGTGTAAATTCAAATAATGTAGATGATAAAGTAGTCTATAAGTCAGATCAAATGCCAACATATCACCTTGCTAATGTTGTGGATGATTATTTAATGAAAATATCACATGTTATTAGAGGAGAGGAATGGCTTCCATCCGCACCATTACATGTGTATCTGTATCAATGTTTTGGTTGGGAAGATTCAATGCCCATATTCGCTCATTTACCACTTATCTTAAAGCCAGATGGTAATGGAAAGTTAAGTAAGCGTGATGGAGATAGGTTGGGATTCCCGGTGTTTCCAATTGACTGGAATAATAAAGAGAGTGATGAGGTTTTTTCAGGTTATCGAGAGAAGGGCTTTATGAGTGAAGCATTTATAAATATGTTAGCATTTTTAGGATGGAATCCGGGCACTGAACAAGAAATATTTAGTTTGTCGGAATTAGTTTCAGAATTTTCTTTGGCCAGAGTAGGTAAGTCAGGATCCAAGTATGATTATTCAAAAACAAAGTGGTTTAATCAACAACATTTAAGGATACAAACAGACCAAGCTATATTTGACAATATAATTAGAACAAATAGTAACCTGTTAACAAATTTCCTAAGGATTATATTATAAATACTATCGCTTTAGTTAAGGAGAGGGCGGTGTTTGAGTCAGATATTATTAAAGAAGGGGCCCCTTTTTTCTCAGATAAAATAGAGTTTAATGCTAAGGCAGTCAGTAAAAAGTGGAAGAGCGATTTAGTTCCTAATCTTATAGAACTATCTAACAATCTTTTTGAATTAGATGAATTTATAGCTACAAATATTGAGAGCAGTTTCCACGAGTATCTTTCATCTGCCAATATAGGTTTTGGTAAGATAATGCCAATGCTAAGAATAGCAATCACAGGTAATTTAGCGGGTCCATCAATGTTTGATTCCTTGCAGTTGATTGGAAAAAATACAATGAAAGAGCGAGTCGATTTGGCTATACAAACATTGAATTAATGGGAAAAATTACGTTAAGAGATTTGAATGTTTATGCATATCATGGATGTTTTACAGAAGAAACCAAAATAGGCGCAGAATACAAGCTAGATGTTTGGGTGGAAGGAGATTTTTCTTCCGCAGAAAAAACAGATGAACTGCTTAATACAGTTGATTATGTTCAAATATCCGATATTGTCAATGAAGAAATGTCAATACCATCAAAATTAATAGAACATGTTGCAGATAGAATTATTTCCAAGATATTATTAGCTTTTCCAAATATTCAATTAGCAGGCCTTGTCATCAAGAAACCCAATCCGCCAATGAATGTTTATGCTGATTATGTAGAGTATAAATTAGAGAGGAAACAAGAGCAATAAAACACTATATTATTTTTGTTTGCTAACTTTTTATTATGTTTGCATTCTTATGTTTAGGTCGGATGGCCGAGTGGCTAGGCAGTGGTCTGCAAAACCATCTACACCGGTTCGAATCCGGTTCCGACCTCAATTTACACAACTGTAATTCCAGATTAAACCAGAACGACCGTTCTAAAAAGTTATTAACAAAAAGTTAACAATTTCCATTGTTTATTAATTATTTCTTCTTAAATTGAAGGCGTAGGATTACCCCCATTTGTGTTCGTTCTCCTGCGATTTAATAGAGTAATTAATTGATCATGAGCCACTTAGGTGGCCTATGCTCAGGTTTTATTTTTTAAAATTTATGAAAAAAATATACCCCCAAATTCTAAATTTAGTAGCTATGAAAAGAGAATTATTTTTAAAGAGACTACTGTCTCTAATGGTAATCTTGTGTTGTTCTTTCGGATTTTCGCAAGATTTTGATTATACGATTACAGATGCAAATATGACCGTTCAGGTTGGCTTGGATGTGTGTAGTGCCGTGATGGAAGAGGGCGACCTTTTAGGAGCATTCTTCA